>JAQWLH010000056.1 GCA_029247405.1 Mariniblastus sp. | reverse complement strand
ATGCCAATCGGCCTGAGCGTCCGAGCTGTGGAAGTGAATTTAATTACGATTGAATAAATGGAATGAAACCAATGTTTGACAATTTCGCGCTCCGACTTGCCCAATGAAAATGTCAGGTAGACCAACAGGTACGTTATTCCTGACACGCAACTGATCAAAAACAGGTGAATCAGCTGTTGATGCGGAAGGTAATAACAGAGGATGGCTAAGCACAAGAGTTGGGCCATTGTGGGTAACAGGGCGGGAGCTGCGACCGTCGTTGCATATTTTGCCCAAGTAATACCGAAACTGCGGCAAGCTTGATGCGTCGATAAACCGCATCCAAAAATGGCGACCGAAAACAAAGTCGCCGTGGCAACACCGGTCAAACCCAAGAAGCGCACCAAGATTAAACTCAAAACAACGTTTGAGATTGCGCTCAAAATGGTGATTCGAGCAACGAATGCATGTTGGCCCGTCATTGCCAGTGTGCTGCAAGAGGATTCCTGTAAAACACGCAGTAACGCTGCAAATAACAGGATGCAAAGAATAGGTCCGGAGACAACAAAAGCCTCACCGACCCAAACTTGGAGTCCTTCTCGGCTGAATACCATCGCCGGAACGACGACCGCGACCATCAAACCCCATGATAATTTGGAGCATCTCAAGAACCAGAACCGGATCTGGGCGTTGTCTTGACAGCCATGCAGCTCTGCGAAAACAGGAGAAAATACGTTGATCAGTTGTTTCGAAAGTTGGAACAACTGTTCGGTGATACGCAAGGGCACCGCGTAGAGGGCAACAGAATTAAGCGACAAGCTTGCCGACACAATGAAGGGGTCGGTTCGAATCAGAACGACGTTGGCCGTGTTTGCGGTTAGCGAAGAAAAGCAAAAGCCGGCAACCTCCTTCAAGATCGAAAAATTAAATCCCCCAGGCCAGATACGCATCCACTTCAAGCGGAATCGAGCAATGACAAAGTAGCCAAGGTTTTCACAAGTATAGACAAATGCATACCACATTCCCAAATTTACGATGTCTGTAGTTGCAGAAAACATCCAGCATGCACCTACGGTAAACAGGAGAACGCTGGCCGATCGGATGAGGTTGATTAGCCAGATCTGCTGCTCGCCGAACAGCACGCCCATAAAAATTCCCGATGGGATGCTGAGCATGATTCTGACCGTCATGACGCCCACCAAAAGTGGCAGCAGGGGTTCGCTGGGATAGGCAAGCCTAAAAACAAAAGCTAAAGCCATTCCCGCCAATCCCGCTAGAAATGAAAGCCCAAAGGATGAGAAGAAAATTGTATTGACGAGTTGGTTTTTTCGATTTTGATCCTGCTGTTCCGCAGAAGAGATAAATCGCATGACGCCGGTTGTAAGACCGCATTCAAACAGCTCCAGGTAGCCGGCGACACATAACAGCAGGGTCCATAACCCATAATTTCCTGGACCGAGAGTGGTCACCAGGAAGGGAGTCAAGATAAAGGTGCAAGCAATGGCGATACCAAAGCGCGCATAGTTACTCAAAGCATTAAAGGCGACCAGCGAATTTTTCTGTTGATTCGACATGTATTCTGAAGTCTTTGGTGTATCGATTCGTCTAACGCCGACGCGTTGCAAAAAGGATGCCATACCCGCGATCGAGAGTTGGTTGGACTTCGAGGTCATGCGTCGGACCGAGTTTTTTTTCCAGAAGTTCAAGGGTTCCCGGGCGCAGATTGTCGTGATACTCCAATGCGATTCGCTGAAAGCACTTAAGCGTCGCGGTTGAGGCAGTTTCGAAAACATCGAATTCAGCGCCTTCGATATCCATCTTTAGCATCGCAACATTGTCTGTTTGAAGCTGACTCAACACGTCTGATAAACTGACAACTTGAACTTCGCGACTGTCAGGATCGGAAGAAGTTTGGAGTAAGTGGTCAATGGAACGCTCGCCAACGGGTTTGATAAACGCCACTTGTGATTCGGCGCCCAAAGCATACGGCAGAGCCGTTATGTTGGTCGCTTTCGAGGACAAGATGTTTTTTTCGAGGCAATGGTAGTTTTCGGGGAATGGCTCAAGAGACAAGATTTTGCAGTTTGGATTTTGCGATGCCATGAACAGGCTGAACAAACCCACATGGGCGCCCGCGTCGACGATCTGGTCGCCGTCTTGAGGGATGTAAAATCCATTTCGCGTATAACACCGCTCTCTCCAGACTTCAAGGATTGTACCTACCAGGCCTCCTCGACCTTCGGGATGGACGAGTCGGGTTCCATTCCAAAGTACGGCGGTCGTGCAACTAGAACCGTTGCGAAAAGCCCAGATCAATGGCAGGCTGTTACGAAAACAGGTCGCCAGATAAAGATAGTTCTTTAAATTTTCTGCTCGATAATTTTTCATCTCTCACCTCGTTACAACGGATAAATTATTCAGTTTGAGTGATTAACAACCGAGATTGAAAAGTACGGTTGTCCCCTCGCTGACTATGGAAATTCAAATTCGCCTTGTCGTCCTCGCTTCAGTCGCATCGCTGTGGCCGCCCCAAAACCTGAAGTGATCCAAAACAGGTTCCAGACGGGTGTTACACGAAACACCCATTCAAACAATCCAACTGCATGCAAAGCGAGACTTCCCGCAGCGACACCAAACAGGATGCAGCCTTCTTCTCCGTAGGCTCCGAAAGCGAATGGAGCCATCGTGAACAGAAATCTGCCGACAATCATTAAAAAAACGCCCAACCCCGCGTAACCTATTTCGGCTGCGGTTAATCGGTAAATGTGGTGACATACGCCAGCATGTTCTTCAGCCTCCATCACGTGGATGGATTCGCGATAACGAGCATCCTCAGTCATGACGCGAGAAAAACAGTTGACGCCTACGCCCAAGATATTTTTTTCGGCCATGAGATCGGCCGCATCATTGAATTCATCACGAGCCTGACCGCTGGACTCCGGCGCGTTCTCAAACCGCTCAATAAATGAGTCCATCGACTTAATTCCCCCGGCGAGGAAAATCGCCATGAAGAGGAAAGCGATTCCAATTTTGGGCGGCGTGGGTGACTTCACGATCGCGTACGTTAACGAGCCGGTGATCGTCATCCCCATCAACAGCAAGCCAGCTCGAGACATCGTCGCGGCAACTACGAAGCACATTCCGAGAATCGCGATAACGCTGGCAAGATTTTCAAACGTGGTTCGACTTCTGGCAAACATCCAGCTCATCAATATTGGAATGATCATAAGAAGGTATGCTGGAATCGCGTTGGAGTGATCGAAGGTTCCATTAATCCGATACATTCCGATTAAGTACTTTTGCTGAAAACCGATCAGCGTCTCAATCCCAGCCGCTCCGATAATTCCAGCGACCATTCCTCGAATTGGCCAATCACACCAAACGCAATTAAAAACGGTCCAATATAGGATTGTCGTTTTGGCCCATTTGAAAATTGTAAACCCAGCTAGTTGGAAATCTGGAGCGTTGGCCAGCGAAAAGATCGCCATGCAAACCATTCCCAGATACAGCAATAGATTGAACGGCAACCAACAGATTTGTTTCCACTGAGAAATGATGAGTCCCAAACCAAGACCGGTCGCAATCAAATCGGTCATGCTTATTTCAAAACCCCGATCCGGACCCCGATAGTCTTCTATCGAATAGAAGTTGACGCTGATTTTGAGCACGGTAGAAGCGACCAGTGCGGCGAACAGCAGTACTCTCGCTTTGCGGGAGGAGGTTGCCATAGCCGCCATAAACGGAACGCCAACCATTAGGAATGCCCCAAAGGCCAACCACTTCATCAGTAGTCTCCGCTTGTCAGTGCGGGGACTGAATTAGATTCCAAACGATCTAGTTCCCAGCTCATCAAGCGGTACATTTCGTTCAGGCGTTTGGGGACAGGGCACTCGCCGACGCTGCAAGCGATCATCGCCGAGGAATCACAGTGTTCCGGGGCGTACCCATGCATCCCAGCCATCGGCTTTCGGCCCATGAAGCTTGGGCAGATTAAGACTCCCGGATCGCAAAGGAAAATCAATTCCCCGTACCGTTGGTCAGCGAAATGAACGCCGTATTTTATGAGTTCAGATTCTGAAAGAATTCGACCGTTTTTGATTTTACTGAGGCACTTCTGAACTTGTGCGACTGCCGCTGAATTGCGGAACCAGAATCGTGCCATGGTGGAATCAAGGTAAACGACATAGTCGTTCCCAAACTTCAAAGGCAGCGCTTGAAGATATTTCATGAGGTCAAGATGCTGATGCACGTTGGTCATTCCATGATCAGAAAAAACATATATCCTGACGTCTTGATAATGCTTACCTGCGAGATCTAATACTTCACGCAACTCGTTGTCGTAGAATGCTAAGTGCTTCACCACTTCGGTTGACTCAGTCCCCGTTCGATGCAAAATCCCATCCAGTCCTGCAAGGTACAAATAGGCGAACCGTGGTTGAACTTTCTTGATGTCAGACTTCAATTGGTGCAGATTTTTGGTCTCCGATTTTCGCCAATCCGATAGCGAGAACGGTATCTTGCGAGAACGAATCTCATCAAAAATGGTGGGTTGACCTCCATTGATTCCATCGGGTTGATAGATGTCCCGCTTCTCTGAGTAGTCAAAAAAGGGCAGGTATTCAAAGGGCGTTTCGTAAAGTTGAAAATAGCCATCGAAGCCATGCCATTTTGCGATCCCTCGACTTAGCCAGCGACGGACGCGTCCGCGATCGACTATTTTCGACGGTAACGCTTTGAGAAGATTCATTCCTCGAAATGGAGATTTCTTTTCGTCGTTGAGATAGAAAGAAAAATGGCCGTGTTCGCTTGGTAGGCACCCCGTAAGAATCGTCGGGTCGCAGGTGCAGGAGTATCCCAAAATTGTTTCTTGTGGAGCCGTGATCGACCACACATCATTCATCAACCCATGTTTTGAGAAAATCTCCCAACCCAAGGCGTCAATAAAAACAAAGATGGCAAGTTCGGGCTTGTTTTCCACTGGTGTCGTCATATACATAATCGGATTGCCCCGTCGCAGAAATCGGACGGCGAAGCACTAGATACCTCTGTGAGTCAGAGTTTGGGCCTGTTGAAGGCAAGCCCTGATTGCTTCACTTCGGTTGGAAAAGCAGCGAACAATCTGCGTGACGCGAGTTAGCTCCAGCAAGGCTTCTTTCTTTTTGGAAATTCCACCAACATAAATGTTCAATCGGCACCGTCTCGCCTCATTAACGATGTCATAAATCAAACGTGATAAACGGCTGTCTCCGTCAGCAAATTTTGCTACGTCAATGATGAGACGACAGCGGTTGACTGGAATCTCTCGCATCAGCCTCAAGGCTTCTCGGCGTTGATATTTAAACGGAATGGAATCTTCGCTGAGCGTAATAATGGATAACTCCCCCAGTCGCTCAAGGGCCGGACCGTTGTCGATCGGTTTTGTGAGAAAGCGGCGCAGGCCAGAGGCAAATGGGCGAGGAGAGGGAGTGTCCACTCGTAGCTTTGTGGCAGTGGAGTCCGATTTATTTAACATGTCAATTGCAAGGGTTGAAATGGAATGATTGTTTGATCTCCCACGACAAAGCAATCGGCGTGCCGAAAAGTGAACGGAGCTAGAATAAGCATCCCGTCGTTGGATATTCGATTGATGATGCAATAAAACGCAGACGCACCATCTCCGGGACTGTAATTAATACAGTGGGGATCGGGAAAACGCGGAATGAATTACCTGAGTCTTCGAATCGAGTCGGACTCGACAAGACAACGTTGAAATGAATTCAGGCTGCGAGGATTCTTGACTGCCAGAAAAGCTGCGTGCCAAGGTTTGTGATTTTGTGTAAGTCCGCGTGAGGCGAAGCTAATAGGAAGTGTCTTGCTTAGCAAAAGTCAATTAATTAACTGACGAGTGAGGCGGCTCATTCGCAGAGTCGTTGGATTTTGATCCAGTTAGATTGACGTGTCCAAAATGCTCGTCCAAGGTGCGACGCAACTCCTGAGTCACGGAATAAAGTTCCGGGAAGTCTTTTTTTAAACCATTTAAATCTGCGTTTCGTGCTGTGTTCTCAAAACGATCAGCAAATTCAAGTGCTGAGTTTCCGCACATGCTTCCCACGGATCCCCTTAAACGGTGAGCTGCATCGATCACCTTATCTACATCGTCAGCGACGATCCCTGCCGAAATTTGTTCCAGCGATTCGTCGCAAGTTTCTGCGAATCGTGCGACGATCTCGCGGATCAAATCAGGGTCATTTCCACAATGACGTGTGAGCTTTTCCAAGTCAACAACATGCGTTCTCGCTTGCTGAAACACTCTGTTTATATTTTTGGAGAAGCCTCTGGATAGCACCTTTGTCAGTGCACAAAAAACGGTAGCCTGAGTGATTGGTTTCGCAATGTACTCGTCAAAACCTTCGTTGATTAACTTCTCCCGGTCCCCTTTCATCGCCAGGGCCGTCATGGCGATGATTGAAACTCGGGTCCCCTGTATCTGCCGAATCTGACGCATCGCATTGATTCCATCCAGACGCGGCATCGTGATGTCCATAAAAACGACGGAAAACCTATCCGGTGTTCTCTTATATTGTTCGACTGCATCTATTCCGTCAGTCGCGGTGCTTACAGTGACACCGGATTGCTGCAAAATCAGCTGGGCGACCATTCGGCTTGGTGCGTCATCGTCGACTAGCATCACGTTTAAGTCGGCAAAGCGATCATTGGTTTTGGATAGATTCACCAAGGATTTAGAATCCTCCAGCCTGCGGGATTTGGTGGTGTGGATCGAAAAAGGTGCCCTGAAATAGAATCGTGATCCACCCCACCCATTCGATTCAACGCCGAGTTCGCCTTGCATTTGTTTGGCCAATGAACGACAAATCGCCAGCCCCAAGCCAATACCCTGATGTGTTCGGGTGCTACTTGCATCGACTTGTTCGAATTTATTAAAAATTCGTTCCCGATCCTCTGATTTGATGCCGATCCCTGTATCTTCAACGGAAAACTCCAGTACCGCTTTCTCGGGTTGCTTGGACCTCACCGTGGCCAGAAAAGAAATGTACCCTTGGCTGGTAAACTTGGTCGCGTTGCTGAGAAAATTTTCAATTATCTGGTACAGTCGCTTCGAATCGCCAGAGATTTGATTTGGCACTGCCGGGTCTATTTTCCAACGGAAATCGACGTTTTCTTTTCCGATCCGATCTCTGAAGCTCTCACGCAACTGGTCCAGCAAGTTATGTAAATTAAACACCTCCAGTTGAAGCTCGAACCGGCCTTGTTGGAATAATGAGAAGTCCAGCAGGTCATCAATTAATGTTTTTAATTGGCTTCCACTTTGCCGACAAACTTTTAGCTGCCCCGACTGATCGTCTGTTACGCGAGTCTTGAGCAGCAATTCAACCATTCCTAAAATTCCATTGAGCGGCGTTCGCATTTCGTGGCTAATGATTGCTAAAAACTCGGATTTAGCCTGATTTGCTGTTTGTGCGTCATGGAGCGCTTTCGTCAGAGCCTGCTTTGAATTGTGCTGTTCGGTGACGTCGCGAGCGACCACACAATTGAGTTCCCTGCCTTGAAACTTGATGAAATTGAGACTGATCTGAACTGGAAACTTCGTTCCATCTTTTTTTTCGAGAAACGTATCCTGATTAATTTGTTTGAGCTTTTTTGATTTGGCCCAGTGATGGGGCCATTGGTTTGAAGTCATCTCGCTATTGAAATCGCAGAATCCCAATTGCAAGAGTTCTTCGCATGAATAGTCAAGTGATTGGCAGGCCGAGTCATTCACATAATGAAGGGAGGAATCTTCGTTGATCAGGAAAACGCAGTCGCCCGCACGGTCCAAAGCGAAACGGGTTAAGCGTAGTTCTTCCTCAGCCAAATGCCTTGTGTTGATGTCAACCACCGAACCGACATAACCCACCCATGAACCGTCAGGCGAGATCATCGGGGCGATGTTAACCAAAACCCAATGATATTCGCCATTCATTTTTTGAAGGCGAAATTCGGTTGAGAGGCTTTGTCTGGAATCCAAAGCCGCGTGGTATTTTCGAAGCAAATCCTCCATATCATCAGGGTGAACTGAATCAATCCAGCCAAAGCCGCAGGAGTCTTGCATGCTGCGACCGGTGAAATCGAGCCAAACCCGATTGAACCATGAAATTGACCCATCAAATCCAGCGAGCCAAATCATCACGGGCGAAGAGTCAGCGACTGAACGGAACCGCAGTTCACTTGATCTAAGAGCTTCTTCGGTTTGCTTTTGCAGCGAAATATCCCGGAAGGTAGCAACGTAAACCGGGCTGGGGGATAAATCGACTTCGCTAACCAATAACTCGACCTGAACATCTGAACCATCGCTACGTCTTGCGGACACCTCAAGTCGCTGGCCTAATATCCGGTTCATGCCTGAAGTGTTAAGGCGTTCCATCCCTCGTATCTGGGAGGCTTGCATTTGAGGAGGGACAATCAGTTCGACCATTTTTTTTCCGACGATGGTCGCTTTCTGGAAACCAAACAGCTTTTCGGCGGAGGAGTTGATGTCCAGAATGTCTCCCGCCGCATTCATGAGGACGGTTGCATCTAAAGCTGAATCAATGAGCGCTCGCTGCCATTTTTCACGTTCGTTTGGTTCGTAAATAAAGCGGCTCATGGCTATTTTTTCTTGCTATGGAAAAGTTCGAACCTGCGTAGCTTGTTGTAGATGCTTTTTTCACTAATCCCAAGTTGTCGAGCGGCCATGGCTTTGTTGCCATCATTGGCCTTGAGCGTGTCGAGCAGAGCGATTTTCTCGATCTCTTTCAGCGTTCTTCCGTGGTGGCTTTCAGGTACCGGGGACCGAGTCTCGGGAGGTTTATGACACGCCATTAATTCTAAATCTTTGACTCCAATCTGCTCGCTCTCACAAAATGCAGACGCACGCTCAAGAACGTTTTCCAGTTCCCGAATGTTCCCTGGCCAATTGCATTCCTGGAGGGCATCCGCGGCATCAGGGGATAATCTGATTTTCTGGCCACCGCGGCGACGAGCAATTCGATCCATGATCGTTTCTGCCAAGATTGGAATATCGGCCCGACGTTCTCGCAGTGTAGGGACCTCGATTTGCAAAACGTTCAGGCGATAATACAAATCCGAACGAAATCTGCGCTCATTGCACATTTCGAAAAGGTCTTGGTGCGTCGCTGCAATTAATCGAACATCGACACTAACAGTTTTGTTACTGCCTATCCTCTGCAGTGTTTTTTCTTGAAGAAAAGTCAATAACTTGGGCTGCAGCTCGAGAGGCAAGTCGCCGATCTCGTCAAGAAACAACGTTCCACCTGCCGCAATCTCAGCTCTCCCCGGACGACCGGTTGTCGCTCCAGTAAAAGCTCCTTTGACGTGTCCAAATAACTCGGCCTCAATCAGGTCGCGGGGTAACGAGGCGCAGTTAACGGCAATAAATGGGCTGCCAGATCGAGGGCCTTGGTCGTGAATCAATCTGGCAATGGTTGTTTTCCCAGTCCCGCTTTCGCCCGTCAATAAAGCGGTCGAGTCAAATTTCGCAAGCTTAGATACTTTCTTTAATAGTTCTTGGGTAACTGCAGAATTGCCAACTAAACGGCTCGTGGAGGCTGGTTGCTCGACCACTTGTTGCAACTGTTGGTTTCGCTTGGCAAGCTTGGATGTACGAATTGCACTTTTGACATGGGCGATAAAGGCATCTGGATCACAAGGTTTCGTTATAAATTCACAGGCCCCCTCCTTCATGGCGTGGACGGCGTCGTGAATTTGTCCGACCCCAGACACAATCAGAACCTCACAACTCGAAAATTTCTTGCGAATTTTTCTGATGCAATCAACACCTGAGAGTTTTGGCATATTCAAATCCAAAACGGCCAGCGTGACATCCTGAGTCATCTGGCGAAGGGCGTCGGAGCCGTCTACCGCTGTGATCACTTCGAATTCAGCGTTCTCCAAATATTTCTTGAATAGTAGGCGAGTTACCGGATCATCATCCGCAATCAAAATGTTCGTCTTGGGAACTGTACTCATACGTCGTTTTTGACCGTCATCTCTTTTGGTTGATAAGATTATAATAAGTTGGTTCACTTAACTGAGGATCTTGCCTGCTGCTGGAATTTCCTGCAACGAGAAAGATTCCTATCTTAAGCGTTGTTTAATTGTTCGTTGTGCAATAAGAGAGTTTGGCAAGGCTACCTTAAAATCGCACTTGAGGTGGCAAGTTTAAGGGAAATTATTCGTCTTAATCGCTGGTTGATACAAGGTCCGCAGCCGCGGGATGCCTCAAATGTTTTGCAATGCTTAGCCCGGAATCAGGAAGCATGCTAAAGTTAGAATCAATCTATCTTAAAGCGGTTGGAATTGTTTCTCTAAAGCCGTTAACGGTTGATTTATGTCCGAATTTTTGGACTCCCAAATTATGTGATCAGTCGTTTCAGCAAAGGGTAATGTGGCGGAGTTCACTTTGCAGGTTGACGTAAACTTGGTTAAAGATTCGACAAACAATTAAAAATTTTCGTTAAAGCAGATTTGTCCCCATTGATCGAAGATTGTGTTGATGATTTCATGCGATAAAGTTAGTGGGCCGTACTTCGTGTCCTCGCTAAGCTCTTTGGCCGTTAGGTGGATTCGGTTGTTATATTGGCATTGATCAACTCAGACGCTTGCGTGGCAAGCTTCCTTTCGCTCAAGCTGATTCGGTAGCCGTCATTCGGAACGTGTCTGTCAAGTTCGGGGCCGCTGCGTCGGAAGTTGGCAACTGGTTTCTTGGATGTGCTCTGCGTTTGGTCCACTTATCACCAACTAGTGCTGATCTTTGCTTCAGGGTTGGGCGGTACTAAAGCCTTGCTCCCATCTCGAAGGTAGTGGGGGCAGGCTCCTTTTGGGTGTGGAGGAATAGATTTCTCTTTGGGATAAAAAGTTCGTGTGTGGGTCGGCCAAATACCACACATGCTTAAAAGCTGGTTCCGTTGATCATGGATTGTCGATGAGTGACGCTATCTCGCCCAACGAAGATTCCTTGGGCAGACTGAGGGCAAAGGACCCCGTGCGTTTTGAGATGCTTTTCAGGTTTTTGGTCGCGACGCTTTATGGCAATTCCGGGGCCATTAGGAGTGTTTTTATACGTGCCAATAAAACGTTGGAAAAACAAGTAAGCTGCGAAATTTATTGCCGAGAATGTTTGAAATGAGAGGACGTGACTGTAATTGTTACTGTGCGTTTTTGGTCGGACTGTAATAATTACAGTCCTGTCTCGGTGTTTTCGAAAGATGAATACGATTCATACGTTCGACGATTTTCAGGGTCCCCTTTTTTGTTGGGTTGACTGTTACGGTGGGTTGCCGTATATTTACGGTTCGTGTACGTAATTCTCGGTTGATGGTCTTCGACCGCAAGCGTTGGTCTGATTTAAAACTGAAAGAAATAAAATGACTGTCACCAAATTGACCCAGGCTGAGCTCGCAGCAATGGAATTAATTTGGAGTTCAGACCGACTCACCGCGCGTCAGATTTTGGAAAGTCTCTACGACGGATCGAAGAAATCTCAACACGGTACCGTTCAGCGTCTGCTGCAGAGTTTAGAAAAGAAGGGGTTTGTTAAGCGGGACCGCAGTCTCGGCGTCCATCTTTTTAGTGCCGCAATGAGTCGCGAGGCATACGGAGGTTTGCAGTTAGAGTCACTTGCGCAGACGTTGACGGGTGGCTCGATCGCTCCTCTGTTGACGCACCTTTTGAACGAAAGGAAGCTTGGCAAGGCAGAAATAAAACGTCTTCGAAAACTTCTCGAAGAGGCTCAAAAAAATGGCTGATTTTTTACTGCAGGCAATTCTGAGTAATTTAATTGTGTCCCTGCTTTTGGTCGTGATTGCCTTGATACTGCAGAGGCGATATCAAGCCGTTGTGCTCGCGAACATTATTTGGGTAATGGTGCTCGTCAAATTGCTCACTCCGCCATTGATTTCATTGCCTTTGCTGGAGGTCGAGTCTGTTGCGAACTCTACCCCTGCGAGCATGTTTGGAGAGGGAGGGAGGGGGGACCGTTTGTTGCTAAGTCCCACCAGTTCAGATCTTGAAACGTTGGATAACCATGGGGCAAGCTTGCAAGGCGTCTCGATGCTTGGTCAGTCGGATGGGGATCCGTCAAGTGTTTTCTATCGAGTCAGTTTCTTCGCGGTGGGGGCATTATGGATAAGTGTCAGTGCCTGTCTGGTCGGCTTTTCAATTTACCGGATTACCTGTTTTCAATTTTACCTCCGGCGGCAGGCTTTGGTTCCCGAACCTGAACTTTTGAAGTTGGGGGATTCCATTGCCAAAGAAATTGGCCTTCGTCGAACGCCACTTATTGTGGCAATTTCATCGAATATCTCCCCATTTGTTTGGTGGTCTGGTGGGAGGCCTTGCATCTTTCTTTCCCGAAGGTCGACCGATGAATTAAGTCCAGCGGAAATGCGAATGATCCTAGCGCATGAGATGGCTCATATCAGCCGTCTCGATCACTGGGTGCGTTGGTTAGAATGGTTGGCAACTTCTCTTTTGTGGTGGAATCCTGTTATGTGGCTTGCACGAACACAATTGCGAATCACTGAGGAAATTGCTTGTGATGCATTGGTCATGACTATGGCCGATGTTAAAAAATTTGATTACGCGAACACTTTAGTAAATATGGCAGAGATATTGACGACACAGGTGATCCGTCCGCCAGCCGTCGTTAGTGAATTTAACAGTGGCGGAGTTTTGGAGAAGAGGCTGAACATGATCATATCAAATGAAGGTCAATCAATCACTTACGGGGCCAGGTTGCTCATCGTGGCGATGGCGATTTGCGTTTTTCCTTTCGGGTTGGTTTATGCCCAGGACTACGAAGCCGTCCAACGTCGATTAGTCGAGGCAGTGAAAGCAGGTGAGCTTTCCCGCGAGCAAGTCAGGCCTATGATGGAGGCTCTTGAGAAGAATGCGAAGTCTTCCAGAGAATCGGGGGCCCGGGATCAGGAGTCGTTGAGACAGAGATACATGCAAGGTGAGAGGAGAATCAAAGCTGCAATTGAATCAGGGGATGTCACAAAGGAAGAGGGTGAAAGCCGTCTTGCTGAAATGCGTAAGCGAATGTCTTTGTCGCGAGATAAGGGGGGTGCCAAGTCGGATCGCAAAGATGTCGCCGCGGAAATGGAAGCTCGCAAGCGTCGCTACAAGGCAGCGGCTGAAGAAATTGAAGCTGCCGTTGAAGCGGGCAAGATGTCAAAGACCGATGCAAGACAGAAGCTGACTGAAATGCGTCAGCGAATGTCTTCGTCGCGAGATAAGGGCGACGCCAAGCCGGATCGCAAAGATGTCGCTGCGGAAATGGAAGCTCGCAAGCGTCGCTTCAAGGCAGCGGCTGAAGAAATTGAAGCTGCCGTTGAAGCGGGCAAGATGTCAAAGAAAGAGGCCAGGCGGAAATTGACGGAAATGCGAGAAAAGATGTTTGACAAGTAAGCCGTTGGGTCGGTTTGAAGTAAGGCTCTTCGTTTTTTCGGAGAGCTCTTTTACTTCTGTTTTTCTTCTGTGGTATTGCTTGACGGTCATGTCTCGCGACAATGCATTTCAAGAAGACGAGGCAGGCCTGCTGGATGAATTTGAATTCGAATCGTTTGAGCGGCGGCATCGTCGCGACGGATCATTAATTAATTATTTTGTTTTCTTTGCCTCAGGAAATCTCGGTTCATTTTCTGCTACGGCGGTTCAGTGCGTTGTCACCATGTTGTTTTAGGCGATGATGTCCCGTTGTTTAGATCCGAAACGGATTGTTCTGTTGATATCTTTCAAGTCGTTGTTGAGATTCCTTTTTTTCGTCCTCAGGTGCAAGCTCAAGTGATTGTCTTTGCCATTGGATTGCGGTTTTCCAATCGCCTATTGTTGCAAAGGCGGCCGCAAGGGTGCTGAGGCACTTGGGGTTTTCCCTAGGCTTGGTTCGCAGGCGCGGGCGGCAAGTTTTACTGGCGGCGGTAAAGTCTTTTGCTGCCGCGGAGGGTTTGTCTTTTATGGCCCAAGTAACTCCTCGATTGGTGTTTCACAGGACATCGTAATCAGTGTCCCGGGCAATGATTTCAGCTCGGGCTGTTGGGCAAGCAGTCCAACCTGTGACTGGCCGATGAATAGCAATGAGATAAATAAACTCTTACTAACTGATATCTGTTTTCTCCCATTGAGCGCCAGTCCGGATTAAGCAGTAGCCCAGTTTGCAATTTTTATGCTATGCCGGTTGCTTAAACTCGGGGATTCCTCGGTCGGCTTAAATTTGTTTTGAATTTGATTGTCGATGATGGATTTCCGAGAACGGCGTAAACGCACGTCGTGTTGTGCTTGTTCGCTCATGGTTGAGTGGGCTTTGCTGAGGAATGTTTTCCGACTCGATGAAAACTGCACTTTTATCCCCATAGGCGCGCGTTTAGGCTGAATTGTCTTCTCGGAAGTTTGTCGGTTTGGGATGATGAGCATGAATCAGTGCGATGCTCACTTAAGCTCCGTTGCTCTTGGTGGTAGTCACCTTGATTCGATCGGGTTAACCTGCCCTTTGATTCGGAAGATTAACGGGTGTGGCCAAGGCGTCAAACAGCTTATTGGATGCCGAGAACACATCGCCCTAAAAGCGGTCTTAGGGCTAAGGTGAGACCAGGTCTATTAATTTGGGATATGTTGTGAAATTAAATTGTTATTTCGTTCTGCTGATTTCTTTGACAGTTAGCATTTTTTTTCTCATTGAGCACAATGCAATTGGGCAAAGCAATCCTGATTTCACCGCTGGCCAAAGTGTTCCTGACGGCGCTACACATGATTGGAACTTGGGTGCGACGGGCGCTCGTGGTTGGATCTACGGCAACAAGTTGGAGACGACCGAAGCGAGGCAAATATTAATTACGAAAGTCGAACGTGGATCACCCAGCGATGGGAAACTGCAGCCTGGGGATGTAATCCTTGGGGTTGATGATGAAGATTTTTCGTATGACCCTAGAACCGAACTGGGCAAAGCCATCGTTGCTGCCGAAGCTGGGAAAGGCCGTTTGCGATTGAAGTGTTGGCGAAAAGCGGGCGGTAACAGTCAAACGAGTACCGTTGTTCTACGCTTGGCCGTTTTGGGAGCGTATTCCACAACCGCGCCCTTCGATTGCCGCAAGTCTAAACGTATCTTTGATGACGGGTGCGAAGCATTGGCGGCTAAAATGCAGGCTCAGCCTAAGGCTGGAAATGGAATCACTCGGTCACTTAACGTGCTCGCATTACTTTCCAGTGGCAAGGAAGAGTATCTCCCGTTGATACGTCAACAGGTCAGTTGGGCGGCCAAGTTCTCGGACCCCAAGGGGGGGATGCTTCACTCCTGGTACTACGGGCCGATCAATATTTTGTTGGCCGAATATACGATGGCGACGGGTGATAAAAGCTTCATGGCTGATCTGGAACGCATGACGATGGAAATCGTTAAAGGGCAGAGTGCTGTTGGTTCTTGGGGGCATCGATTTGCGAGGCCCGATGGGCGACTCAATGGATATGGCATGATGAACGCTCCGGGATTGCCGCTCACGGTATCTCTAATACTGGCCCGTAAGGCAGGGGTGAGTGGCCCGGCTTTAGACGAGGCAATCGAGAAGAGTACGCGGTTGATTCGGTTTTATGCAGGCAAGGGTTCTATTCCGTACGGTGACCATGCGCCTTGGATCGAGACTCATGATGACAACGGCAAAAATGGGATCGCGGCCTTGATGTTTAACTTGGTCGATGATTCGGACGCTGCGGAGTACTTTTCAAAAATGAGTATTGCGTCTCATGGTGGCGAAAGGGAAATGGGGCATACTGGAAACTTCTTCAATATGTTGTGGGCCATGCCGGGGGTGGCCTTGTCGGGGCCTCAGGCAAGCGGCAAGTGGATGCAAGAGTTTGGTTGGTATTACGATCTTGCCAGACGCTGGGATGGGACTTACCAGCACCAAGGCCCTCCTGAGCCTAGGCCCGACAGCTATTCCGGTTGGGACTCGACAGGTGCTTACTTGCTCGCGTATGCCCAACCATTAAAAAAGCTCTATCTCACTGGAAAACAGGATGGGGTAGTCGAGCAGATTGACCAAGCGGCCGCTGTTCAATTGATTCAAGATGGTCACGACTATAGTAACCGTCTCAGAACGGCCGCTTATGATCAACGAGATGTTAAAATGCTGTTGACGGGGCTAAGTAGTTGGTCGCCGGTTGTTCGAGAGCGTTCGGCAAACGCTTTGGCAAGTCGCGGCGGCGACCCAGTCGCTCCGTTAACTAAGTTGCTAAAACGATCGGATGTATATTCTCAGCTGGGTGCTTGCCAAGCCTTGGCGAAATTGGGATCGCGTGCAGCGCCGGCCATTCCTCAATTACGGAAAACACTGGCTTCAAAAGACCTCTGGTCGCGTATCAAAGCAGCGGAAGCACTGGCTGCGATTGGTGGGGCCGCACGATCCGTCGTGCCTGAATTACTGAGGATGTTGACGCAGCAGGATGTTGAGAAGGACCCCCGCGGAATGCAACAGCGGTATTTGTGTTTTGCTCTTTTTGACCAACGAAATGGGCTCCTCAGAGGGTCTCTTGAGGGGGTTGATCGCGATGCATTATACGATGCGGTCAAGGCGGGCCTGAGAAACGATGACGGTCGAGCACGGGGGGCAATTTCTTCGGTCTACCGAAACCTGTCTCATGAGCAAATCGAGCCCTTGTTGCCGGCGATCCATCGTGCAATTGTTGAGCCAGCCCCCAGTGGTGTCATGTTTGCCGATGATATTCGTCTTGCTGGTTTGAGAATTCTTGCCAAACACCGAATTCAAGAAGGTATGGATCTATGCATTGACGTCATTGAGTTTGACCGTTGGGGAGAAAATCGGCGATTGACGCAGTGTCTTCAGATCTTGCAGGAGTATGGCGGCGCCGCCAGATCCGTATTGCCCAAATTGAAACGGTATGAACAACAAATGCAGGCCCAGTCGCACCCCAAACCATCGCCTCAAAACATCGAGCTCTTCCGGCAAACAGTTGAGCTGATCCAGTCCGATGAAAAACCGATGGAGCTTAGGCAGATTCCAAGAAGCTAATCAGCGAGAGAATTGGGTGGAAGTGACGCTGTCTTGGCTCGCGGTTCCTGGCTGCGTTTCCTCTTCATTCTGTCATCGCACATGGATTTGGGTAATCTTTGTCGATTGAGAAAATGTGACGATTCACAAAAGTTGGGCAGCAAGTTTTTCATCGCATTGATTCAAGTAGCTCGAGGCTTGGCCGTGACTGTTGGTGGATGATGTCAAACGGACCGTGCGAAAAAATTATCAGGGCTGATTTATGTTTCGCAATCTGACCGAAGTTAGCAGGCAGCTTATTCGTTCGCTCGGAAATAATCCGTTCCTCAAGATCGTTCGTTTTTCAACGTCCCCTGCTCTCCCCCGACTGCGTTGCCCCTTGGGGGGAATCAATTCATCCTCATGCGACGATTTGGCAACGGTGAAAAGTGACTTAGAATCGCC
>JAQWLH010000055.1 GCA_029247405.1 Mariniblastus sp. | reverse complement strand
CAGTCACAACTGCATCCCATTTGTTTTAGTTGTCCAAGAATACGTTTCTCGTATTGTTGTTTCCAATCCCAGATTCGCTTAACCAGAGCATCACGGCCAAGGTCATGGCGGGTTTTTCCTTCGTCCTCCTTAAGCCTTTTTTCAACCACCGCTTGGGTCGCAATTCCAGCGTGATCGGTGCCTGGCATCCAAAGTGCATTGAAGCCTTGCATGCGTTTCATACGAATCAAGACGTCCTGAAGGGTGTTGTTCAGGGCATGCCCGAGATGCAGAGCGCCGGTAACATTGGGCGGAGGGATGACGATGGTGAACGGTTGTCGTTCAGGATCGGGGGTGGCGTGAAAATATCTGCCTTGTTCCCACATACTGAGGATGCGAGTTTGCGTGTCAGCAAAGTCGAATCTTTTTGGAATATCATCAGCAGTGAACGTAAGTGGTTGGGCTTTCATTCTGTTCTTGGTCCTGATTACGCATGACTGATGTTGAGGGCGTTGACGAGTCTATCGATGGTCTGGACGACCGTCGGATTTGTGATCACCCTGTTTGTCTGAATTCTAAGTCAAATTTATAGGAAAATTACTCCGTTTCCCCAACCGCTGTCTTCCCGTTGAGGCTCAATCGAGCCGATGTTTGACAGATTTTTTGAAATATTATTGGGTCGCTCTTGATCGAGTGATGTTTTTTAAATCGAATCGGTGGGTAGCCAATCAATACAAAACTGGACAAGATTAATCCCTGCTTATTGATTCTCTATTACAAATCACGGATGATTAGGCCCTTGAAGGTTGTCAAAGGCTTTCGATTTCACTTTCGCGGTGGCGATTGGTTGAATTGAATTTTGGCGATTCGGTTACGAGCATTTATAAAAAGCGAGTCGGTTATGCCAAAGTGGTGCCCTGGGACAGTCGTGAGCAAAAAAGTCTGGACCGAAGGATTGTTTACGATTCGCGTCGCAGTGCCGGACGTAACCCCGTTTTTGCCCGGTCAGTTCCTTCAACTTGCAGTGTTTCCTGAAGGCCACGATGGAGATATTTCCAAACTGATCAATCGCCCCTACTCGGTTGCCTCTCCCCATAGTGACGAACTCGAATTTTTCATTGTTTTAGTCGAGGATGGCGAATTGACTCCGAGGCTGTGGGCGCTCAACGAGGGCGATGCGATTCAAGTGGCGCAACGAGCTGCCGGAAGTTTCACATTGAAAAAAACACCAGAGGCAGAAACTTTATGGCTCGTCGCAACTGGTACGGGCTTGGCTCCCTACATCGCCATGTTGCGACATCACCAGATTTGGGAATCATTCGAAAACATTGTGGTAGTTCACGGTGTTCGACATTTTGTTGATTTGGCCTACACGGAGGAGCTACGCGCGTTAGAAGAGAAGTTTCCCAAACGATTCAAACTCGTTCAATCGCTAACACGTGATGAGGGGACGGGAGCCTTGAAAGGCCGTATTCCGGGTTTGTTTGAAGACGGATCAATTGAGTCGGCGACAGGGTTTGATTGCCGCGCGGATAATTCAACCGTGTTGTTGTGCGGTAATCCTGCAATGCTTGACACCATGGAGGAGATTTTGGCCAAGCGAAACATGAAAAGGCATCGGAGTAAATCGCCTGGACAGATTGTTTTGGAGCGTTACTGGTAAAACGACGTCGATTTAGCCGGCAAAGTTAGACACTCGAAATGAATCGAACGAATCAATATTAGCCCTGAGCGTCGACTGATGTCCGTCACCGATCTATGTTCGCCGAGTTTTCAAAACAGATCGTGACGTGATGCCCAAGAAAAAATGCCGGATGCTTTGATGGCTCGGCGGTCCATTGAGTCGAACTGTTTGTGCTGGTTTCGAATTAAGGCGAACGTAATGTTTTACTAACCCGTTGAGGTTCTAAGCAGGTATTGACGTTGGCATTTCAACTTTCCACGGTGTTCAAACTCAAGGGTCTGACCGTTCAGTGGCGATTATGCCAATATCTCATCGACAACTCTACCTAAGCCATTGACGAGGCTTTGTTCGCGTCCACCAAAGCGGTAGGTTAACGCCTCGTGATCCAGTCCAAGCAGGTGCAGGATCGTCGCATGAAGATCGTGCATTGTCACTTTGTTTTCCACTGGCTTGTAGCCAAGTTCATCCGTTTGGCCATGCACATAGCCTTTCTTGACACCCCCGCCCGCCATCCACATCGTAAATCCGAATGGGTTGTGATCACGGCCATCTCGATCTTGAGAAGTCGGCGTGCGGCCAAATTCGCCGCCCCAAACGACCAAAGTCTCGTCCAGTAGTCCGCGTTGTTTGAGGTCCGAAAGTAAACCTGCGATTGGACGATCGGTTTCAAAACATAAATCGCGATGTTGATCTTCTAGATTGGAGTGATTGTCCCAATTGTTGTCCCAGCCTCCGTGATAGACCTGCACAAATCTTACCCCTTGCTCAACCATTCGCCGTGCCATTAAGAGTTGGGTCCCAAATACCTCGCTCTCTTCGGTATCGATCCCGTACATTTTTTTGGTGGCTGCAGATTCACGCGAAGTGTCAACCAGTTTAGGTGCAGCCATTTGCATCTTATAGGCGGTTTCGAAACTCTTGATTCGAGTTAGCAGTTCTTGTTGGTTCGGATGCTTACTAGCGTGCGCGCGATTGATTTTTTGTAAAAGATCCAATTGCTGTTTCGGCGTTTGTGCTGAAATGGTTTTAGGACGATTTAAGTAAAGAATGGGTTGGTCCGTTGGCCGAAATGGCACTCCCTGATGTTGACCGGGTAAATAGGCTGCATCCCAAAGGTTGGCTCCGCCTTCGGGGGCGGTGCGGTAGTCGTACATGACAACGTAGCTTGGCAATTCGTCATTCGCAGACCCCAATCCATAGCTGGTCCATGAGCCAACGCAAGGTGCTCCAACACGGGAAATACCCGAGTTGACCATGTAGCAAGCTGGAACGTGGTTGTGCGCTTCGCTTGTGCAGGCGTTGAGAAATGTCATCTCATCGACGTGTTTGGCAAGGTTCGGGTAGATTTCTGAGACTGGCAATCCAGATTGACCATGCTGCTTGAATTTAAATGGCGATTTCATGATCGGGCCAGGATGAGGAAACAACGTTTCAATTCCTCCGGGAAATCGTTTGCCATCCCATTTGTCCAAGGCAGGTTTGGGGGTGAATAGGTCGATTCCTGAGGGACCGCCATTCATGAATAACCAGATCACTGATTTTGCCTTGGTAATCGCTGGCGGTATCATCACCGACTCGGCTGCCGATGCAATGTTGCCGTTGAGCATCGTTGCGAGAGCCATCATCCCCATCCCGCAGCCCGATTGGGTCAGAAACTCTCTCCGTGGTAGTTGCATGTTACTAAACATGGGAAGCCCTTTGGTCGTGGCAGAGTGTCTGCCATTTTTCATTTGAATTTCTCAGCAAGTCTCTTCTTATAGTTTCGGGGTTTTACCGGTACTAATTGATGTAGAAGAACTCATTCGACATAAACAGAACCTGACAGAGTGTTTGCAGGTTGGAATTGGGGACATCGTTGCCGATTTTTGCTGATTTTGGCTTTAAGTAATCGCCAAACAAAGCCATTTCTTCCTGAGTGGCTTGGCGGCCAAACGTCCATTTCACCAAGAGCTCAATTTGCTCATCGGTGTCGTCCGTTTGCGCAGCGACGCGCTTGGCAAGTGCTGACGAATGAGTCAACAGAAAGGGAGAGTTCAACAGGGCCAGTGCCTGGGTCGGTAAGGTTGCACTTTTTCGTTTTTGACAAGCGAAACTTCCGTCTGGAGCGTCAAACAATCGCAACATAGGGACGGGAACGGTTCGTTTCACCAACACATAAACGCCTCGACGCCAAAGTGATTCGCGATCAATATCGTAATTGATTGGCCATGTATCTTCGGCTTCTGATTGGGTGTTATAGACAGCGTCTCGGGGGATGGGAGGCATGACCGCAGGGCCATACATCTGCGTATTAAGGTTTCCAGAAACGGCTAAAATTGAGTCGCGAAGCATCTCCGCAGAAATTCTTCTAGGCACGAATCGACTTAGCAGGTGGTTGTTAGGGTCAAGTCGAAGTTTCTCAGCACTGACGCTCGAGTCCTGACGGTAGGTGGCGCTGTTGAGAATGAGCCAGTGAATGTGTTTCAGGCTCCATCCATTTTGAACGAGTTCAATGGCAAGCCACTCGAGCAAGTCTGGGTGGGTCGGAAGATCCCCTTCGATTCCGAAATCACCGGGGGTGCCAACGAGACCACTTCCAAAGTACTGTTGCCAGATACGATTGACGATCACGCGAGCGGCCAGGGCTCCAGCGCCGTTTTCAACATCCATCGTCCAAACTGCAAGTGCCGAGCGAGGGGAAGGTTGAGATGCATCCGGTGCCCATTTGACCCATTGGTTGTCTGACCAAACCTCTACGCCAGGAGTTACAGCGGCGATGAATCCGGGACCTACCTGTTCCCCTTCGTCTTTATGCCTAAGATCGCCACCATGAAGGATAGCCGTTGAGGAGTATTCGCTGCCGGTGAGAGTTAGCCCCTTGGGCGGGCAATCTGGCAACCGCTGCTCGAGCTTTTTGATTTCGGCATGAAGCTGGTCAAACCGAGCTTTGTCAGCCGGTAGCGGTTCGATGTCGTCGTCCAAATGGTGTTCGGTTAAAAGTAAGCAACGTTCGCAGAGCGAGATCAAGCGATCTTGTTCAAGGTCGTTTGGATCGATTGGCTTCCTCAGAATATCTTTTTCAGCGTCAGTGAAGTAATCGAGTTCGGCTATTCGGTCTTCTTTCAGTCGGCGAAACTGAATCTTTTTAATCTCTTCCTGACGCACATCGATTGGATCGAAAAATTCTCGATAGGCTTTACCCTGATCGGGCACGAGATAGCTATGATCGCGTTTTGTCTCGGCAAAGATCGATACCAAACTGTAATATTCACTTGTTGAGATTGGATCATAGAAGTGGTCATGGCATCGGGCGCACCCGACGGACAGGCCGAGCATCGCGGTGCTATAAGTTGAAACCATACTATCTAACTCATCCATCCGCTCAGATTCCTGAGGGAAGAATGTGTTGTAGGGGGCGGCTGTCATGAATCCCGTGGCTGCAACGGCCATCGGGTTCTCGGGGGCTAACTCATCGCCAGCAATCTGCCACTTGGCGAACTGATCAAAAGGCAAGTCAATGTTCATTGCCCAAATGACAAAGTCTCGATAGGTGTACGCGTCTTCTCGAATTTCATCTTCTTCGTAGCCATTACTATCGGCGTACATTGCCAAATCCAACCAAGCGCGGGCAGCATGCTCCCCAAATTCAGAGCGATTCAGAGTTGAGTCAACGTAAGCGGCGTAACTATCGTCCGGATCGCTTGACCAATACTCTTCTTGTAAATGGGCAAGCGGAAGTCCAGTGACGTCAAAATTGATTCGGCGAGCGAGTGTTTGTTGGTCCGCTTGAGGGTTAGGTTCTAAACCGGCCTTTTTCAGATCTCGGAGGACGAATCGGTCGATTGGATTCTGTGACCAGCGGTCATCCTTTCGAGCCACGGGAGTCTCAATGTTGCGAAATCGCCTCATTGACCAAAAGTTAGTGTCGCCCGTGGGCGGTTTCGAATCTGAGATTGGCTTCGTATAACCAGCGGGATGGGAAAAAGAACCGGTCTTAGTCGAGGTGAAATGATATCGTTGGCCCTCAAATATATTTGTGGCTATCTCAATCGAAGCAATCCACTTTTCACGCTCAAGCCGTGCTGATGAATCTTCCTCAGCCAAGCCTGCCTCAAATTCCGCTTGAAGCCGCGCGGCCTCTGCAGCTTCGGCAAGTTGCTGGCGACGATTAAGCTCAATCGTCTTCATCGTTGTAAAGTGATCAAAGTCCGACTGGTACTTTGTTCGAGAATTCTGCAACCAAACACCAACGACGGCAATATCAAGAAATAGAAATAGGGTCAGCGAAATAGCAATTCGCTTCGATCGGCTCGTTGGCTTTGTTGTTGTCCGAAACTGTTTCACGGCCATCATCTGGTTAACAAAGGATGATTTTGGATGGATTACATAGAAACGTAGCTTTTTTTTAGATACAAGCATCCAGAGATTTGAAAGGTTTGCATAAATATGGTGTTTTTTTTGAAATGTGCGGTTTAGGGCGCGAATTGCGTACTAGGCTTCCCCATAGGGCTCCTGTATAGACGAGCTCCGATTAGCCAGCGATCAGGATTTTAGATTCAGAAAAAAAATCATGAAAAACCAAAATAGAAATTTACGAGCAGCATCAATTTTCGGCGCTGGACGATTTGGTGGTGCAACGATTGAATTTGCAGTCGTTTTGCCGATTGTGGTTATCATGATGATGGGGTCTGTCGAAGTTGGTCGTGGTGTTATGGTTCGACATGTTTTGGAAGAAGCTGCCCGAGCTGGTTGCCGCGTGGCAGTTTTTGAAAACAGTTCAGCAAATGACGTCAGGGATATCGTCGCATCTGCCATGGCGGCCGCGAAGCTTGACAAAAACTATGATGTTGTAATTTCCCCTGCTCAGCCTCAAGGCTTGGAACCGTTTGAGCCGGTCTCTGTCACCGTTTCCATTCCGTATTCGGAAGTCGCGTGGATGAATCCCACAAGATACATGGGCGGAAAAACATTGAGTGGCGTCTGTGTTATGCCAGCCGAAGGTGATGGGGCTAGCGATCCAGACAGTGAGGATCCACCGACGGGTAAAAAGAACAAGAAAGATAAGAAGGATAGCAAGAAGGACAGTAAGAAGGACAGCAAGAAGGACAGCAAGAAGGACAGCAAGAAGGACAGCAAGAAGGACAGCAAGAAGGACAGCAAGAAGGACAGCAAGAAGGGCAGCAAGAAGGGCAGCAAGAAGGGCAGTAAGAAGTAAAGTAAGAAGGGAGCTAAGGAATTCAAGATCGGTGGCAATCATCAACTTGATGGCCTGGCTCTGTCAACTTGCTCTGTGATTCGCCGAGCTTATTACTAACGGGTAGATTTCAATGCTTAAGTTACGAAGAAAAAAACAGTCAGTGCATCCACGACGCGGAACTATTATTGCTCTGTTCCCTTTCCTGATGGCGTTCATCATCTTTCTAGCCGCGATCATGGTAGATCTTGGGGCTTTCTATGTTTCCAAGTCTCAGATGCAGAATGCTTCTGATGCCGCCGCTCTTGCGGCAGCAATGAGAGTAGGGAATAAACGAACAGACGAGACTACTGCCGAGGCGATTCAATACGCGTCTGAATTTGCAAATTACAATTTGGTCGGTAAAGGAGATGTATTAGTCTCCGATGATATCGTTTTTGGAAAATGGGACCATCAAACAGAATCATTTTCCGAAACATCGAATCAGTCCGAGTGCAATGCGTATCAGGTTACAGTACGCAGGGGAGCGGGCAACTCAGAGGGATTGAAAACGTACTTTAGCAGGTTTTTTGGATTTGGAGACATTGAGGCTTCTGCAACGTCAACCGCGGTTTTATCGAGTGCTTCGAGCGCCATCGGGATCCCCGTGGGACTTCGTGATCCGGAATTTGGTGCCGTTA
>JAQWLH010000054.1 GCA_029247405.1 Mariniblastus sp. | reverse complement strand
ATGATCACAAATTCGATCCGCTTCCAACAAGAGACTACTATCGTTTCTACGCGATTTTTTCGGCGACTCAACCTGCCGAACGCCCTGCTCCGTTTACGAACGTCGAGGGGCGGGATGGCTTTGACAAAGAAAAGGAATTGGTCGAGCGCCTTTTGGAATTTGCGACGGACAAGCTCGGGGGGCTTGAGGAAAAGACAAAGACCGCCGCCAAAAAGTGGTACGCCGAACGTGGGCTGGAATTTCTTTCGGAAAATAAACGTAAGAAAGTAGCAGACGAAAACAAGCCTCCTCGGCATGTCGGTCTGAATGAAATTGAAAAAGGAAAGATGAAGGTCCGTCAGCAGGACAAGTGGATATGGGAGCGACGTCTCGAACGATTTGAGCCAATGGTTCAATCTGTTTTTAATGGGAAAGACGCTTTGCGTTCCAACTCGCGAAAGCTTCGAATGCCCAAACAGGAAGCCACCGATTGGCGGCCGGACTCCCATATTTTGTCTGGTGGTTCATTGGCAGCGCCCGGCGACCGCGTCACCCCGGGTGTGCTTAGCGCCCTCAATGTTCCAACCGAGCATGTCGGAGGTGAACCCTTTAGCGTAACGGATGACTTGGACGGACGAAGAACTCAGCTGGCCAATTGGATTGCGGACAAGAAAAACCATTTAACGGCGCGCTCGATTGTAAACCGGGTTTGGCAATATCACTTTGGCAAGGCCTTAGCTGGAAATCCAAACAACTTTGGAGTCAAAGGAGAAAACCCGACGCATCCAGAGTTGCTTGATTGGTTAGCATCTGATTTCATCGAGAACGGTTGGAAGTTCAAACGACTTCATCGACTGGTGATGTCTTCAGCAACCTACCAGCGGGCAAGTCGTCACCCTCAACATGACGACTTACTGATTCAGGATTCTCGTAACGATTTGTTTGCTTATTTTCCAAATCGCCGCCTGAGTGCCGAGGAGCTTCGCGATGGAATGCTGCGAATTACTGGCGAACTAAACCTGCAGATGGGGGGACTCCCCATTCGGCCCGAAATCAACATGGAAGTGGCGCTACAGCCGCGTATGATTCAATTCTCCCTCGCGCCAACCTATGAACCCTCGCCGAATCCGGAAGAACGAAATCGGCGAAGTATTTATGCCTATCGCGTTAGAGGCCTTGCTGATCCATTTCTTGAAACATTCAACCAGCCCAATCCCAACGACTCATGTGAAATGCGAGACGCCGCCTCCGTTTCACCTCAGGCATTCACTTTGTTTAACAGTGACACAGTGACCGACCGGTCAATTGCGTTCGCTTTGCGTCTGCAACGCGAGGAAAAGGGAGTGAAAGAGCAAGTTCGACGAGGGTTTGAGTTAGCGCTGGGGCGTTCGCCGGATGTGCCAGAGCTGAAACGGATGACAGCTTACGTTTCCAAGATGCAGCAATACCATCATGAACATGAACCGCCCGAACGTATTTATCCGACTGAAATTGACCAGTCGTTGGTCGAAGAGTTTAGCGGCCAGCTATTCAGTTACACAGAGATCTTGCCAGTTTTCGAAAATTATATTGCTGATAAGCATGCGGCTGATGTGAGTCCTGAGACTCGTGGACTTGCTGATTTTTGTATTTTGCTCTTCAACAGCAATGAATTTGTTTACGTTTATTAAGGGACAACGATGCGATCAAAGATTTGTTCCCGGCCCGTTTCAACGGCTGCGACGCGAAGACAGTTCCTGTATGGCCTTGGAGCCAGTCTGGGCTCGGTTGCCTTAACGGGGATGCTGGCTGCCGACGATGTACCACAGGCTAGCGCATTGGCTCCGCGAAAATCACACTTTAAACCTCGCGCCAAGAACGTGATCATGCTGTTCATGGAAGGGGGCCCGGGGCAGATGGACACATTTGATCCCAAACCTCAGCTTTCCAAGCTACACAAAACCGAGTCCCAAAATGACAGAGGCCTCGCCGCTGGCCAGTTTCAATTTTACGTTGGGAGTCCTTTCGGATTTACCAAAGCGGGTAAGTCTGGAATGGATATGTGCGACCAGTGGAAGTACATGCGAGATCCCGATGTTGCCGATGAGCTGTGTAACTATCGGGGGTGCTACGCGGATTCATTGAATCATCCCGAGGCTCTTTTTCACATGAATACTGGCAGTCGTTTGGGGGCCGACCCTTCCTTGGGAGCTTGGGCTACATTTGGCTTGGGGAGTAGCAATGAGAACCTCCCTGGTTATGTCGTGATGACAGAATCGGCTTTGCCTCAAGGCGGTTCTCGTAATTGGTCCAATGGATTTCTTCCTGCACACTATCAGGGGACGCGATTACGACCAGTGGGTTCTCCCATTCTTGATCTTCAATCTCAGCCCTTTAAATCGCGGGCTCACCAACGTGAGGCGTTGGATGAATTAGCTTTTCTTAATCGGCAACATGCGCTCAAGCACCCAGAGCACGCGGATCTTGCAGCACGGATGGAATCATACGAGTTGGCTTTCCGAATGCAGACAGAAGTTCCAGACGTTGTTAATCTTGATGGGGAAACTGAATCCACCCGCGAAATGTATGGAATGAATGACAAAGCCACTCAGAACTTTGGGCGGCAATGCCTGATGGCGCGTCGATTGGTCGAACAGGGCGTGCGTTTTGTCCAGATCTTTTCTGGAGGTTGGGACAGTCATGATTACCTTGAGCGTGGCCATTCGTCGCGTATTCGTAGCGTCGACCGCCCGATGGCAGCCTTAATCAAAGACTTGAAACAACGCGGAATGCTCGACGACACGCTGGTGATCTGGACAGGGGAGTTTGGCCGAACTTCAGACAACAATCGCCGAGGCGGAGTCTATTCCATTGGTCGAGGCCATAATGCTGACGCGATGACGATGCTGCTGGCCGGTGGTGGAGTCAAGCGTGGTGCAATGGTGGGAGCAACAGACGAAATTGGCTCCAAAGCCGTTGAAGTGAAGCACCCTATACGTGACTTCCATGTTACCCTGCTGCACTTGCTTGGCTTGGATGATAATAAACTGACCTATTTTCATGCTGGAAGATACAAACAACTCAGTCAGTTTGGTGGAGAAGTCATCAAAGACCTGTTGGCTTGATCAGCATTTGCAAGAACTGATCGCTTCCACCACATCAAAGATCCGACTGAAGTAAGAAGGCTAGACTTTGGCCTAATCGGTAGTAAGGATACAGATTTGGTTTGTTTTACCCGTTGAAAACATAGCGGCTTGAATTGACAACTTACTTGGAGAATCAAATTAATAATTATCATTGTCAACTACGCGGTGTCACGTTGCCACTTGTGATTCTCACGTGCTGGTCTTTCTACTCGGTTTGTTACGGTGGAGATCTTCAGCACGCCCCCGATCGTCCAAATGTGATCCTCTTTTTGGTGGATGATATGGGCGTCATGGATACCTCTGTTCCATTTCTTGTCGATTCAGACGGTCAGTCCAAACGCTATCCACTGAATGACTATTATCGCACGCCGAATATGAAACGCCTCGCGGCCCAGGGGATTCGTCTAAGTGATTTTTACGCGATGAGTGTTTGCTCACCGACAAGGATTTCAATTATGACGGGGCAAAATTCTGCTCGTCATCGCACGACGACCTGGATATCCCCAGAAAAAAACAATGGTGGCAAACTTGGGCCACCCGACTGGTCTTGGCGTGGAGTCACTCCAAATACTGTGACCTTATCGCGAACGTTGCAAGCGGCCGGATATCACACAATCCACGTGGGCAAAGGGCATTTTGGACCGTTCCAAAGTGAAGGTGCCGACCCGCTTAATTTCGGTTTTGACGTTAACGTGGGGGGCCGATCTATCGGGGCTCCTGGGTCGTACTCGGGCCTCGAAAATTACGAAAACAAAAATAAAAGAGACCGAGCTGTTCCGCATTTGGAAAAATATCACGGAACCGATACGCACCTGACCGATGCGCTGACGGCGGAAGCTCTGATGCATGTCACGGAGGCAACGCAAAATGGGAAGCCATTTTTTCTGTACCTTTCCCATTACGCCGTCCATTCACCACATCAATCCGACCCGCGGTTTGCAGCGAACTATCTGGCCTCTGACAAGCCGGAGCGGGCACAGAATTTTGCGACTCTCGTCGAGGGGATGGATAAATCGCTCGGCGACGTGATGGATCGTGTGAACCAACTGGGGATCGGTGAAGAAACGCTGATCCTGTTTCTTGGTGACAATGGCAGTGACGCTCCGCTGGGTCACCAGCACGCGGTTGCTTGCGCTGCTCCCTTGCGCGGTAAAAAAGGTTCGCATTACGAAGGTGGAGTTCGTGTTCCGTTCATGGCAGCCTGGGCTAAACCGAATGGAGACCACCGTCTTCAGAAGAAATGGGCGATTCCGGCTGGTAAACTTCAGTCACAAATGGCAAACGTCTGCGATTTGTTTCCTACGATTTGTGAATTGACGTCAGCTGAGTCCCCGAATGGCCATGAATTTGACGGGCGGTCGCTAAAACGATTGTTCAGCGGGAAATCCGATCCTGAACATTCGCAAAAGTTCCTGATGCACTTTCCACATGAGCATCGCAGTTCATATTACACAACGCTTCGCGACCAAAATTGGAAAGTGGCTTATCAATACCACAAGCTCGGTGATGCCAATGGAGCACGGTATCAATTATTTGATCTTGAAACCGACCCTTTTGAGCAAACGAATCTAGCGAAAGTGAAACCGAAAAAGCTTCGTGAGATGATGCTTGAACTGCAAGACGAGCTTGAACGCCATCAGGCTCTCTATCCATCTGGCAGCGAGACAAGTTACCAACCGCTTCGCCCCACCCTTCCGCAGACAAGTACGCGGTAACTTGTTTTTATCCAAATAATTCGTGAATCAAAACTCTACTTGGCAGGTTCCTTACCTCGCAAGTCACCTAACGCCGCATCTCCATCTCAAGTATTTTGTGCCGTAGTTGGTCAATCTGTGACTGAAGATGGGTCGTGATGGCTGCTGCGCCGTCAAGGTTTTGAGTTTTCTTCAAATTTAGTTTTGCGATTCGGAGCACGGTTTCTGCCCGCTCCACATTGATGGAGTTGGTGGCTGTAGGTCGGCGAGATCGAATGCCGGACCAGCGTTTCAAATCTGTCTCTGCAAGTTGGATCGAGGCCTTTGCCTCCTGAACACAAACCTGATGGGCGTCAGCCTGATGGCCCTTGAGGGATTGCTGCAGTTGCGCTTCATCAATCATGACATGTAGCTTGAGTTTTTCGATGAACACAGGTGAATAAACATTCATATCTTTATTTGCATTCATCGCTTGTCGTAAATTCAGCTTTGCGAGTGAGACATGGGCGCGGGCGAGTTGAATTTCAACCGTCTCTTCCTGTGTCGCAGGTTGCTTATCCAAGGGGGCTTCGCTGAGTGGTGATCGCTGCAAACTCAAGGCAGATGTCAAACCAAATACAAGAATCGTGCAAATCGAGAAAGCTTTTAACATACCTATTTCTCCTCGCGTTATTGAAACTTAATGGGTTCAGAACAACCACTTTGGGATGGAAATCCTTGATGGCCAAAACAGCAGCAAGCTCGACGTTGATTCACTTGGCAGTGAATCGAATAGGCGCAAACACGTGGAGTGCCCTTGCGTGTCGACCGTGCGTGTCTCTGTAAAAGCAAATGGATGCAAATGGCGTGCCATCGCTGCTGGCGACAATCACTCGTTTAGATGATTTAAATTTTGTTTAAACCCAATGAAACGGGTCAGTCGTTGGAAAAATCAACGACAAAACTTGGAATAACGAAGCGGTATTTGGGGTGCGTTCAAATCTAGTCACTTGTCAGTGTCACGGATTCTTTGTGAGCCTTATCGCTCAGTAAAAGCAATTGCGACTGGAGATATGATTTTAAGATTAAGAGAGATTCCCAAAATTGGTTCAATCCAAGAATCATTCCACGACCAGCTGTTCCAGTATTTTTTCAGTCGTGCCGATGTCTGAAGCTCGTGCAGGATACATGGCTTGGGTAGCGCGCGAAACGGTTTGGACAAATTCCGCATAGCTGCGCCCAGTCACATCCACGAAGCCAATTTGATGGTTTTCGCGGTCTTTTCGCCCGGCAGCTGATTGGTCGATCCATTGGAACCAGTGAACCCCGACAAATCGAGGGTCCGCCAGAGCCGATGCGAGGTAATGTGTAAAAGCCAGTCCCCGCTGGCGCTGGTTCCAGGCTGATGATAAACCGGGGCTCGGCACCCCACGCCCCACCGCGCCGAAATGAAATTCACTAGCAAGTATTGGAATATCAATATCGTTGGGGATTTGCCAAGAACGCACTTGCTTGTCATAAACGTTGACAGAAAAGGCATCCACGTAATCCGCTGCGGCTCGGCCCAGAACGTTTGGCCCGCGGTGCGTGCGGCACCCAAGGTAGAGTTTCCCGGGGAGGATATCGTTGAGGGCGTTCTTGCATTTGGCGAAGAACGCAGTCGCGAACTCAAAATATAATGGTTCGATATCATCGAAGGCCGACTGAGGAATCGGGTTAGGTTTGGCTGCCAGTACAAGATCCCACGCTTGGAAGCTGGTCTTCCACGCGGCGTTGAGATCAGCCAATTGAGGGTACTTTTTCTTCAGCTTGGCCAACACCCACTGTTTCGTGGGTTCGCCTTTGGGCAATTCAAACACCTTGGGGGTCAAACGATCAGGCCACGCCAGTTCATTGCCGAGGAAGACTCCGAGGCAATACGGATTGTCTTTGGCCCACGAAAATTTTCTGATTGTCTCTCGCAGATCGTCTTCAAAGCCAACTCGAAAAGGCGATGGGAATTTGCGATGTCCGTTGGCCTGCCACCAGATCGACGCAACCATGGTAAACGGTGTTCGACGGTCCTTCTGCAATTGGGGATCTGACCAAGCTCCTAGGGTGTTAACGCCCCAAGCCCGCATGCGATTATGAATCCCGTTGCGAGTGAGTTTTTTCCAGTTTTCTCCGAAAGAGCGTTGGTAGTTAATTGCCGGATAGTTAACGAATTCCTGATTGCCATGCTTTCTACGACCAGCCCAGCGTAGGTAATCTTTCTCGCCGGGAAGGTAAGCAAAAAAGTTTGCGTCCAGTCGTTTTTGGTTGATCGCAGTTTCCGATTCATGCCCTGCGAGGCAGGCACCCACGGAGAAAAAAAGATATCCATCGGGGTCCACAAACCACCACTTTCCCTCGACTTTTTGGGTCCGGAAATGACCTGTTGCATTCAGTCTTGGACCGTCCAGCCATCCGCCATATTGGCTGAGTCTGCGATTCTTGGCTTTCATCGAAGCCACCTTTGATTCCTGGTTAAGGATCTTTCGAATGTCACCGATATTTGCGGCTTTGCCCGGCCAATCGACCGCACGCACCTGTCCAAATTGATCGAGGTACGGCATCTCTTGGAGCTTTGCGTCTAGCTTCGAGCTGGCGGGCCATGCTAGAAACGGATTGTCGATCAAGAGATTTATTTGACCAGTGGATGATTTAATATCAAGCGTCATAGCACGAACATCCTCCGGATAGAATCGCCGCCAGTGTACTCGATGTCCATTGGGTTTCGCTAATTGATCACGAAAGACGGCAGGGCCTTGATAGCGCTCCTCGACTACTGGAAACGGAAAACCAAGAGTAGTTGGCTCGGCCGCGGGAGCGACTCCAAATCCAATTGCATGATGCGACCAATTGGTTAGATTTCCGTTATTTAGTCGGCCGTCTACCGTCGTCACACCACCGTCTTGATTCAACATCGGCACGCCGAGCAGTCGAAAGTTGGACAGGTTCCAGACATCATTGTCGACGGGGGTGAAGGCCACTTTCATCGGCGCCTGGCCGTTGATTTGCCATTGGTTGCCAATTTGTTTTACGGTGCCGTTGTT
>JAQWLH010000048.1 GCA_029247405.1 Mariniblastus sp. | reverse complement strand
TGTCCATCAATTTCACAAACTTGTTCCTGATTCTTACTTGTTAAATCGAAGATCGCGACGGTGTTATTGTTGTTACGGGTTGCCAAATATTTACCATCAGGCGAGTACTGGATTCGGTAAATGCCGTTCTCGCTCTGTTTGCCAAACTCACCCCAGCGTGCCACCGCATGTGGGGGTAGATCAGAGTCTTGGTCGGTGGGGAGGAGGGCGGTTGCTGACGGAGGGAGAGTGTCAGCGGGGGTTGGGGTGTTGAGGGGTTCCTGGGCCGGTGAATGTGCTGTTAACGCAATCGACCATGCGAGCGCGTATAACAAAGCTAGCGATCGGTGTTTCGCGTGGGTTGAGGCTTTCTTCATCAATTTACAAAGCAAGAAGTCGATGTTCGGTCCAGCGGACAGTTTATCAGAAATCGGCAATTTGTTCCTAATGAATCGCTGGGTGCTGCGTATTAACACGTAGCACATTGGTGAATCTTAGATCAATTGTCAGGAAGTCGGTGAATTACGAAGTTGCGTTGAGAGAACATTTTGGAATGGTATGTTCTCTCGATATATTGGAGGAACGAATCTGGCGGTTTGGCGTCAAAGAAACGGATTCGCCAATACGGTGGTACACTATCACAATCAGGTTGTGAATTCTCAAACTCAAGAATGAAATTTCAATGAAATCGCGTTTTTTAAAGTCACGGCTAGGCTTAGTTGCAACGGGCATTGCTCTCGGCTATCTGGCTCAAATTGTCTTTGGTGTTCCGGCTGAAGAACCCGGCCCAACCCGGGTGATTGATCGTCCGATTTCTGCTGACGTTGAGCTAGGTGAAGAGGTCATTGATTTGCCGATCCTCAAGGAGGGCGAAACTGGAGAATTCGAGTCGAATTTGATACCGCCGATTCGACTTCCGGGGATGTTGCCGAATCAATCAACCGGCGGTTTTCTCAAGGACGCTGAATTTACTCATGACTCTGCCGCTGTTTTTGAACCGCATGGTGAGAAGCTTTGCGCCTCGGGTTGTGCTGCGAGTCGTCACCCAACTGAAAAACTGACGAAAGAACATTTTCAGGATCTGTTGGTTGCCTACACTTACGAGCCAATGGATCAAACCAACAACGCACTTGAGGAGCTGATGTACTTTGGCCCTCAAACGCGAGGCATGATCGAACAGCATGGCGTGGGGGAGCTCGATTCATTGCGAGCTGAGTTTCTTTGGGATCAGCTTAAATTCACTCAAGCGAAGATTTCCATCCGAGTAGTCGATGACTCAGGACAAGTCCGGACCTGGATTGAGCCTACCGAAGTCCCATTCGACCGGCGGCACGTTTTTGACATGAAGACGAAAGAGGTTCAGCCACTGGTAACGAGTGGGACGGTAAAGCGAGTTGGTCTAAACCACATGTGGTGTCGATTGTGACTTGAGGGCGTGCACTTTGTGGCCGGACCGTGGTTCACGGTTCACAAGAATGGTGAAGACTGGCAGCGTTTAGGGCATATCTGGATCAGCAACGGTGATACAGATTGCCAAGGCCATGTAGAAATTAAAATCGAGATGATTCGAGGTGAAGACTATGAAGACTCCTAGACCGAACCAGCTTGTGTCAGTTTGCTCCATCGCGAGCTTCATGTGTACCCTGTTTTTTGTTTCGCCGGCATTTTCCGACCCTTGCGGAATGGTTCCGCCGATCTATTCGGGTCCCGGTTCGCCAATTGCTCGGACTGGATTGCAACAAACCTACGTCTATTTCGACAAAGGGGTCGAGTCGTTTGTGATACGTCCCGGCTTTCAAGGAAATGTCGACAACTTTGGAATGTTAATCCCTTTTCCGACTGCTCCGGCTCTTCGCAAGGTTCCCGACAACGTCTTTGAGCAAGTTGCCGCCGCCGTTGATCCACCTGAGGTCCTCGTTGACCTGACTCCCCAGTTGCAATTAGAAAAAGCAGCCAATTTCTCTGACGACATGGTAATTCAGAGCGAGGAGGGACAATATGGGCAGATCAAGGTGGTCAAGCAGGAGGCCGTGGGCATGTACGAAGTGGCTGTGCTTCGTGCGGGGAGTGCGGAGGCCTTGAAACGTTGGATGGTGCAAAACAAATTCGTCTATCCCGAGGGGATGGATAAGGTAACCGGGGAATATATCACTGAGGGCTGGTGCTTTGTCGCTGTCAAAACAAGAGTGGGGGCCAAGGCTGATGCAGACCCACGACCGGGACAGCGACGCGCTCGGCCAAGAATGCCAAGGGGAGCAACATTTAATGGAACTGTGCAAGGGCTTGGGTTTCGATTTAAAACCGATGAACTCGTCGTGCCGATGCGTCTCTCGGCATTCAACGAGGGCGATCTTCGGAATGTTGTTTACTTACTTTCGAGAGGCGGGAAAAAAATTCGAGCGATTCCCGAGGAGTACGTGGTGCGGCAGATCTCGGGCGGAGATCTGATTCGTAACTTGACCCAACCGCTGCCGCTCAGAATTATTGGTGGAACGGAAAAGGATATTCCTCCGTGGCGGCGTAAGAATTTAAAAGTCGAGCGGGATCCGACCTCTCATAATGGAGTCGCCAAACATCTTTTTGCTTCCGATGTGATCGCGACGGGCATCGAGGGGCTCTCCCACCGTCATGAAGAGAGCGAAAAAGAATTGCTTCGTATTGGCGAGCATTTTGGGCTTCGGGGAAAATTCATTGACATCGAAATCGAAAAAATAAGCGGCATCGAAGCAGAAAAGCTTGTTGAAAAATAATTGGTCGATTTGAAACAGTTGACGTTGACTGTGATCGACGGTGATTTTCCCCGAGAAGTTCTGGCGAATCAAAATTTGAAGTTCAATCGCTTTATTATGGCAGCTGGTCGGAATAAGGCCGAGCGATACAACACGCGTCAGCATGCACCGGGGGGCAAGAAGCAAGGCATCCTTATTACTTCTTACTTAAAAGATCTCCCGGGTACCAAGCTTCCAGGTGATGAAGGAACCAGGGCGGTCGTTCAAACCCATTTGAAATCGAGTAAGTCGCAGAGACTTCGCGAGAATGCCTATACGGGGTTTGGAATCGCTGGACTGGTTTTGTTAACTCTCGGTGTGTTTCCGACGCGACAACAAAACAAAAATGAACAATAGGTTCCCGATGATGCAGGTTGCTTCGGGCGATACTTAAGACACAGAAACGACGACACTCAATAGATTTGGATCGAAACATGAGATTTCTAACTTTCAAACTTTTTGCTGCAACGATCGCATGCACGCTGGTGACCTCTGGTGTTTCCGCAGATCCCTGTGGAATGGTACCGCCAATCTATACAGGCAGCCAATCACAGATCACGAGAATTGGACTTCAGAAGACGTACGTCTTTCACAAAGACGGGGTCGAGACGTTTGTGATTCGTCCGGGATTTTCGGGAAACGTTGATAACTTTGGAATGCTGATCCCTTTCCCTAGTCCTCCAGAGCTTCGCAAGGTTGCCGACAGTACGTTTGATCAAATTGCAAATGCGGTTGATCCTCCGGAGGTAGTTGTGGACTTGCGAATTCGGCGCATGATGCAACGGGGTAGGTTGGGGGCAGCGGCTCCGATGGCGGCAGCGGCTGATTCAGGGATGAAGTTCAAGAAAAATGAGCTCACGGTATTGAAACAAGAAGCGGTGGGGATGTACGAAGTTGCAGTTCTTGAGGCAGGTAGCGCAGCGGCGTTAAAAAAGTGGATGGACAACAACGGCTATCAATATCCTGATGGAATGGACAAGGTCACCAATGACTATGTCGATATTGGATGGTGCTTCGTCGCGGTCAAAACCAAAGTTGGTCAAAAGTCGGGCGTCAATCCGAAGCCGGGTCAACGTCGCGTCAAACCTGAGTTGCCAGATGGTAGTGTTTTTGACGGAAACGTTCAGGGGATGGGCTTCCGATTTAAATCGGATCATCTTGTTGTGCCAATGCGTCTGTCGGCGTTCAACAAGGGAGATCTACGAAATGTCGTTTATCTCTTGACGGATGGGCCGAGAAAAATTCGAGCGATTACCGAGGAGTATGTTGTTCGACAGGTGTCTGGCAAGCAGCTTTTTGATAACGTTACCAATCCGCTTCCCCTGAGGATTATTGGTGGAACGGAAAAAGATATCCCCGAATTTCAACGGCGGACACTACCTCAGCGACGTGATCCAGCTTCCAAAAATGGTGTCGCGAAGGAGTTGTTCTCTTCAGATCTTTTGGCAGTTTCCACCGGGATTCTGTCGCTCAAGCATGAAGAGGAAGAAAAAGAGTTATTGCGAATCGGTGAGCATTTTGGATTAAGAGGTGAATCGGTCGATAAAGAAAACGGATTGGCACTTGCCGACGCGAGATCCAAGACGACTGAGCAGGGATTGGAAATGCTCAAAGGCATGACCTTGACGGTGGTCGATGGTGATTTTCCACGCCAAGTCATTGCCAAGGAGAATTTGACGTTTGCCGAATATCGAATGCCGCGGAGTCGCAACAATTCACGTAGCTACGATGCGACGCTGTTTGCGCCAGGCACAAAAAAACAAGGCGTTTTAAAGGTTGGGTCAATTGACTGGAAGGCAGTTGATGAGCAAATCGCCAGTGATCAATCGACAACAAGATTGGCCCTTCGAAGTTTACTTGGTATCGGCTTGATCGGTATGATCGGGACTCTCGTGTTTCGTCGCCCGAAAATGATGATCATATTCATAGCTGTTGCAATTGGGATGTTGGCTGGAAGTGCTTATGCCAATGAAGTGCTGGTTGTTTCCGGGCAAGATCAACTTATAAAACAACTTGGAGATTCAAAAACGGCTCTTCAGGCGATCGAATCAATCGTCGAGTTTTCGAAGAAAAATGACTCCAACCGTGAAAAAATAATCGGTGATCTACTCAAAGTCGCAAAGTCAGACGAGAGTCTGCCCCGGCGTGGTTGGGCAATTGCTGCACTGGCAGAAATTGGCGGACAGGATGTGGATGAATATTTGCTCGATGTTCATGCCGACGATGGACAGAAGAGAATTGTGCGAACCTGGGCCGCCGCGGCTCGTGTTTCAATGACGCGGACCGTCAATGGCTTGATTGAGAAAGCTAATCTAATACCAAAGTTTCCCGCGCTCGGCCGCCCAATTGGCATGCGTATTGTCGAGAAAATGTCCAAGGATTCAGCCAAAGCTGATCCTGAAAAGGTCATTGCGGTCACTCAAAAAGTCCCACAGCTTCAGGTAGCACTCGCCCCGACGATCATTGCATTCGGGCCGGAAAAAATTGCCAAAGTGATGGTTCATGGCAAAGATCAGAACGTACGTCGAATTGCTGCGGGCTATCTAGGCTCGATCGCGCAACAAGGGGCAGCAAAAAAGGTAGCCGAAGTCGTCAAATCAAGCTTAGTTTTTGTGCCTTCTGCCAAAATCGTTCCTTGGGATGGCGGCCCATTGTTTATCCCCGGAATCCAATGGTCAAAAGAAGACGCAACGGAGTTGGTTGGCAGTTTGATCCGTTGGAACCTATGGTGCGACATCAAAGGGAAAACTCAAGAACAACGCCAAATTCACAATAACATTCGCAGCCTCGGGTTAGCGCGAGCGGCTGGTTATCAATCGCCCGGCTGGAACAATGTGGATTGTGTCAGTTGGCTTAAGGCTTGGGGGCAAGTGGTTGGTAAAGCCGGAATTGAAAAAATTCTGCAAGAGCAAGATGTGCTTGGAAACGATCGTTACGACGGAGCGCTTCAGGGGCTCAACTAACGTCCGGAAAACGTTCGGGGTGGCATTGCGGAAGACACTTGATGTTTCAGAGAAAAGGTTGCCCGTTTGCTTTTTTGATCGGAGGGTTTTAACAACGCTCAAGGACCCATCGGACCGAGGTTAAATCTTTATTAGTTGATCTAAAACCGGGCATCCACTTGGTTGAAGGTCCGATCATACTGGTAAAAAAACCCCGTGAATTCCAATTTCATAAATGGAATTTCACAAATTTTGTCGAAGAGCTTTCGAACCAATCACGCCCGTTAATTCCCCATAATTGACTGATTTATTCAAATCTAAGTCAGAGTCAGATCCTTTTTGGAATCCAACCTAAAGCTTAAACGGGTATACTGATAAACGGACGCCACTCTTGTCGTGAAAATATTTCGCTGTGGGGTTCTGTCGCCTGAATAGAAATGTGACTTTGGATAGTGGATTATGGACACACGAGGTGATTTTGAGCTTGGCCCTGAAAAGTTGCATCAGCAACCGCTTCAAGGGATCGAAGACACGACGTCTGTTCGACCGATGGGCGTCTTGCCGACCGATGTTGGCAAAAGAGCAGCAGAACACCAATCTTCACGACATGCACCTGGCAACAATTCGGCTGAGTCAGACAGGGTGGGTGGACTCAGTGGACTTTATTTTTTGGTTGCCTCAGCGTGTTTGATGTTCGGTCTCTGGTTCATCGGCCCAAGATTAGTTGAGGAGTATCAATACTCTGCTACTTTGGGAAGGCTACGGGGAGAGTACGACAATGCCGTCGAGCAACTGGCAAAACAGCCACTGACCAATGTATCGCTAGCCTATAAGTTAGTCGCACAAAAGATACGACCAAGCGTTGTCAGCATTAATGCCGTCAAGTCTCGATGGGAAGATACGGGATTAGGGTCAGGGGTCATCATGTCCACTGAAGGGCATATCATGACAAACGCCCATGTCCTCGAGGGGGGCAGCAAGTATTATGTTGAACTTCACGATCGACGACGTTTTGAAGCCCGGTTGATTGGCACCGATTCAATCAGCGATTTGGCGGTCCTCAAAATTGATGCTCCGAATTTGATTCCTGCTAAATGGGGTGACAGTGACGACGTTGATGTTGGCTCGATTGTTTGGGCAATTGGCAGTCCCTATGGTTTTCAGCAAACGGTGACTTCTGGAATTTTGAGTGGTAAAGACCGGCCCGGCGACCCGCAACACACCAAACAGAGTTTGCTTCAAACCGATGCGGCGGTTAACCCAGGCAACAGTGGTGGTCCATTGGTTGACGCCTTGGGTCGTGTCATTGGAATCAATACTTCGATTTTTGGTGAGACATTTCAGGGGATTAGCTTTGCGGTTCCAAGTGCGACGGCACGGTTTGTTTTTCAGCAGCTCGTTGAAAATCAGAAAGTCACTCGCGGCTATCTAGGTGTCAGGCCAGTCGAAGTGAGTCATGATGATGCGGTGCGAATGCAATTACCGGATTTGGACGGGGCGATGCTGTCCACCGTGATGGAGGGGTCGCCCGCATATCGAGCTGGGATTCGCCCATTGGACATTATTCGAAGTTGGGGGGGGATTCCAGTCAGGGAATTTAGAGACCTATACCGTCTTGCCGAAACCACACCGCCCAACGAAACCGTTACCGTGACACTTCTGCGGTCCGGTCAGGAGCACACGACAAATGTTACTGTGGGCAGACTTCCGGAACTCAGTGAGCTTTAGGAGCATTCGCTGAAAAGGTCATGGCGGTGAGCTTTTTAGACTGGGACGTTCAGTGATGCGAAGGTGACGTGCACTTGTCTCCAATTGGCGCTCAGTTTGAGTGAACCTTTGTGTCCAATCCCTCGAAAGACCAGCGGTATTAAATGATTGGCGGATAACGAAGGGCAAATTGATCCATCGCTATTTAATCGCTTAGATCCTGTAGCAAAACGACTGAAACCAATGGAGGGCTAGTCGAGTGCTAATCTCCCCGACTTTTAAGAAATAAGCCTGATCATCGGTGATGCCCATTGGGTTTGGGGAGCTGACACCGGAGTTTGCTTGGAGCCAAGTTACCGGACGCCAGAACAGGCTTATCTAACCGATATGATTGGTTTGAGCGTTTAGCTTTGACTGACCATCAATTTCGGAATCACAAGCATAACAAACCAACCGATTCGGTTTTTTCGGTGCAAACTGACTGGTCAGCTGCACGATAAATGAGTGTAACCCTCGAGCAGGGAGCTTGTTGATGCCCACGACATACAGGGAAGTAATGTCTTCAGATGGCGAATCATGAATCAAAAAATAATTGTCAATCCAGCAATTGCAGCGACGTCTCGCGTCGTTCGGTTTTAAAGGCTGCTGTTGCTGGCGTTGCCGGGATTTCCGCAACTCAAAGGGAAACCAGAGCCGATGGACCGGTTCGGAATCTAGTCAAAATTGGAAAACGGACAATTTCCAAACAGACGCCGCTTAAGCAACGCGCCCAAGATGACTACCGGAATAGTTTGGCTCAGTATGGTGGGCAGCTTTCTAACCCCATCCGCGAGTTGTTCTTGACGGCCAAGAATGAAAACCAGATTCATTTTGGGGTTTTGGTCATCGGCTCGGGGTATGGCGCAGCGATCACAGCAGCGAAGCTTTCTCAAAAGCTTCGACCCGGATATCGGATTTGCGTTATGGAGCGAGGCAAAGAGTGGTTGCCGGGGACGTTTCCAGATTCTTTCTCGAACGTCATGGGGAATACACGCAACGTCATGTCTGGACCAACCAAAGGCAAGCTGGTTCAGCCACTCGGCTTGTTCAACATTCAATTTAACGATGAAGTGAATATTCTGGCTGGCAACGGGCTCGGTGGTGGCTCCTTGATTAACGCCAGCGTTGCTTTGCGACCACACCGAGAGGTCTTTGAGCAAGGGCGGTGGCCGGTCGCACTAAATAATATTGAAACACTGAGCCCTTACTACGATGAGGTGGATCGTTCACTGAGTCTAAGTCGAACTCCGATGGACCAGACGCCCAAAGTTCGGTCTCGTCGGTTGGCAGCGGCAAGAATGAGTTGCGATCCCAATTTTTTTGAGATCAACGAAGTCTCGGTGATGTATGACCACCGTTACCTTGATGACCAAATGCATAATCCACAGGGGATGATCCAGCGACCTTGTAACTTGTGCGGCGACTGTATCAATGGTTGCAATGTCGGGGCAAAAAACACCTTGGCAATGAACTACTTGCCTGTTGCCAAGCACAATGGCACCGAGATGTACACTCAAGTCGAAGTCAATTCGATCGAAAAGCGTGATGGCCATTACCGGGTTCACATGACCTACATCGATGACCAGCACAATAAGATCACGCGTCATCCTGTCAGCGTCAATACGCAGATGGTGGTCGTTGGTGCTGGGAGTCCGAGCAGTGCGGCGATTTTACTTGATTCCCAAACGGAGAGCTTTCAATTCAGTCCCAAGCTCGGGCACAACTGGTCAGCTAATGGAGATGCGATTGGATTTGTGACTAATCTTGCTCCCGGTAACAACATTGGCGGGTTTGGTGCTGATTGCTCGTCTTGTGTCAGGGGGGTCGGTCCAACGGTTCAGACGTCATTGAATTTGCATCGACATGCAGATCTGCATCGTCGAATATTAATTCAGGACTCTGCGATTCCACGGGGCGTGAGTAACCTCTTTACGGCGTTGCTTGGCGATCCTTCTCTCGATAAATCGATGGCCATGCTGGGAATGGGCCATGACGAAGCTAACGGGCGATTGACGAAAAAAGATGGTCGTTGGCAAGTCAAATGGGAGGGACTTAAAGACAGTAATTATCGCAAAATGGTATTCGCCGAATTTGATCGCTTGGCCCGCGCCCATGGGGGTAAATACAAGCGATTAAAAGCCTTTGGAAATAACTTGGTGACGGTTCACCCGCTTGGCGGTTGTGGAATGTCTGATGATCCGAATGGTGGACCAACCAATCATCTTGGGCAAGTTTACGACTATTCCGGCGGTGGCTATCTCGATCCCACCACCAATCAGCCTGCCGTTCATACTGGTTTGTATGTTGCAGATGGCTCAGTGATTCCTACTGCGTTGGGAGTCAATCCTTACATGACCATCAGTGCACTGTCGCAAAGGATTGCCAACCATATTGTGCACAATCCGGCCCATCTGCACTTGTTTGATTAGTTTATTTTGGGCCCCAAGAGCGAGTTTCTAAACGCCGTGTTGGTTAAATGCTGGAGATGATCGAGCCAGTTGATTTAGTCTGTTTTGACCAGAATTGAGACATTATTTGTCGTTCAAATCTAACCAAGGTGAGCAATTCATGGTGAATCTCTAGACATTAAATACCGATCTAAAAGCCAGATTCGGATTGTATTGGGTGTGTCGGGACTTTGTCTCTCTGGGAATTTAAGTGTTTGGGAATTACGGTTTGACGAAACAAGTTGCCGAGAATACATTCTAGGTGAGATTGGGGCAGCAAGCTTCTGTTTTCAATCGAATCGTCTGTGGGAGAGTGAGCTCCGCGAGGGGGAGCCGTGAATTGGGTCAGGCCTGAAATATGGAGCAGCCCTAAGCGGGGTACTCTTGTGCGGGGCTCTCTCCCCCACAGATTTTTTTATGGATCTCGTGAGTCGCCGTTGGAATCATCAAGACCCGTGGCTTCTGGACAATCTCACGATCAAGATGCCAGACCTAACCCCACCCTTTCAGCTTTTACGCAACAGAGCGTCTAAATCCTGCAGGCGGGTGTTCTTCGAGCGGGCTTCAGAAGTTGAACGATCAAATTTGTCACTTCTTCTTTTTTTTCTTTCTGCTTCTTGTCGCCTTGGTATTTGCTTTCACGTGCTCCGCAACATCGTACTTCGGATTGGGTTGATCAGGTAGCGCGACATCGGCCGACTCGAACCACTTCAGCAAGTCCGTCAGTAGTTCATCTCTTTTTTCAACTTGTGTTAAGGCAATGTTATTGCGTTCGCCAATATCTTGGGCGAGATTGTAAAGCTCAACCGAGTTGTTGGATGCTAATTTGTCTTGTCCGCCGTCGAGGTGCCATTCCTCATGGTACAGGTGTAACTTCCAGTCTCCTTTTCGAATGACGCTAACCGGTCTGGTGCGGAGGAGAGGGTCACGTCCTCGACTGACTGCGGAATTCAGATAGCCCGGGAAGTGCCAAAATATGGCTTTGCGATTGAGCTGGCCATTTTGCTTGAACAGAGGTAGCAGGCTTTCACCGTCAAGGATTTTTCCTTTGGGAACGTTGGCTCCCGCCAGACTTAGGAAAGTGGGGAATAGGTCAACGAGGCTGATTGGCACGGAGCATTGGCTGCCACTTTCGATGACACCAGGCCAACGCGCAACGAAGGGTTCACGTATGCCACCTTCGTAGTAACAGCCTTTGTTGCCGCGAAGTGGTTCTTGCGAAGAGCCTTTTGCTGCACCATTGTCGGAGGTGTAGATCACGACCGTATTCCGTTCTAGGTCAAGCTCTTTGAGTTTTTCCAGCAGCATGCCGACACTCGCGTCCATGTCATAAGTGCAGCCGAGATAATTCGCCGTTGGTTTTGTAACGCGTGAATGTTTTTCAATCAGCACTTTAGTTTCCGGCCTCATTTGAAGTGGCCCATGAATCGCGTGATGCGGCAGATAACAAAAAAAGGGTTTGCTTTTGTTCCGCTGAATAAAGTCGCAAGCCTTGCGTGTCAGGGTGAAAACTCCTTTGGGGTCTTCGGGGGGACCTTTCTTGTTCCCCGTCTCCCCTTCTCTTAATTCACCTTGCCCAAATGAGTCGAAAGTTTCGTCGAATCCCTGTTGGCTCGGTAAGGCCCCTTGTTTCCCGGCAAGATGCCATTTTCCGAAATGCCCGGTTGCATACCCTGCAGCCTGGAGTGCTTCTGCCAGGGTGACAACTTCTGATGCCAAGCCGTTTCGATTCGGGACGGGGATCAGACGCCTGATTTTCTCTGGCGCTCTCGCCGTACTGTTAACGGCGTAGACGTGGTGTCGCGGCGTGTAGTTGCCTGAAAGTAGGCATGCGCGACTGGGAGCGCAATTTCCGGCTGCCGCGTAAGCATCCGTAAAGACCATTCCCTCTTTTGTTAACCGATCAATATTTGGCGTCAGGAATTTACCATCGCTTTGATAGCCAACATCTTTCCAGCCCTGGTCGTCGGCGAAGATCAATACGATGTTGGGTTTCTCATGGGCCTTTGCGATGCAGGAGACGAGAAACAGTGACAGCAGCGGGATTAGATAAAGGTGCTTCATCGTAGGGTTTAAATATTAGAGCGGAGGAATGGTATTAATTTCACTCGAAAAGGGCAGCTTATTTGGCAAATTGCCGATCTTCATTTAGCAATTTCCCATCGGTCCCGAAGTGGGTGAAGATGGCTACGGGTTGACCATCGGCGTGTTCAATCTTGACGGAAAGGTACCCTCCAATGACGTTCAAATATTGATGCATAGGAGAGCGGTTCTGGTTGGACCAGCCACTTGCATGGTTGTTGGATGTTGGTCCACAAGAGAATTCTCTGACACCAGTAACGGGGTCAACTGAAACGTATTGCCAATGGCGATCGCCACAGCAGACAAACATATTGTCTTGCTGACTAATGAACTTTCGCAATTGATTCCCTTCGGTCTCAAATGCCTTGTTGGCATGATTGTCGCCTTTTCCAGTTCGGTCTGGACCCACAAGAGGTGTGGGGCTAATCAAAATCTTAAACGTCGCATCGGAGTCAGAAACTGTTTTGAAGAACCACTGTTTTTGTTGTTCTCCCCAAATGGTCTTTTTAGGACCGTCAGGGAGTTTGTTACTACTGCGGAAATCTCGTCCCTCGACCAACCAGACCTGCAGGTCTTTTCCCCAGCGAATGGTGCGATAGGGGGTCTCGCCCAAGGGGAATTGTTCCTTGAAAATCGCTAAACCGTTCTCCCATGTCAGGTCGCCGTAAGTTTGCCCGGGCCAACAATCATTTTTCAGCGTATCGTGGTCATCTTTAATGAAGTAGCTCGGAGTGACATTTTGAAAACGTTTTTGGTACGGCAAAGCAAATAGACGATTCATCTTAAATCGGGCAAGTGCAATATTAGGTGCAAACGGCATCGGTTTGTCGTAGTATTCGATGTCACCAGTATGCACAAAAAAGTCGAGGTTTAAGTCTTGCATTAACGGGTAGATCTTGTGCCCATTTGCTTTGTCATCACGACGCGGATAATCCTGCCCAGTGACAACAGCAAACGAGACGCCCCGAGAATCCGCGGCCAACGGGGCTGTTTTGAATCTGCCAACAATCGTCTCACCCTCGTGCCCCTCAATGCTTTGGCTCTGAACCTTAAGTTGGTAAGCTACGCCGGGGCTTAGTCCGGCGAGGCGAAACTGATGCGTGAAATCGGCATCGGTGTCTACTTCAACCCAATCGGTTTGCTGCTCATTACTCGGAGCTGAACTGGGCCAGTAAGTAAGTTTGACGCGGCCCTTGCTTCCGGGGACGGCACCGTTCATGTCAGCAAGCGTATTCCCTTTGGGAATCACCTGGATGCTGGATTTCTTTTTCGAAGATGGCCAAGGCGTTCCCGCAAGATTCATTTCGGGAATGGACGTTAAACGGGTCCATATAATTGCGCTTTTTTGAGTGACTTCGCCAATCTTGATTCCGTTAGCTTGATACACCTGTTTGAGTTGGGCCGACGAATGTCGCGTATCAACATAATCGTAACCGGATAAAGATTGTTCCACCGAGGCTTGCCACCGATTCAATTCTTTCAGCATGTTTTCGACAACCTGCGGGTGTTGGGCCGTCAGGTTGTCTTCTTCTGCCGCGTCAGCTGATATGTCGTACAGTGCAACCGAATTCTGGTTTTTGTAAAGCTTGAAATCGCCGTCGATGAGAGCTGCTTCTCCGGGGAATGATTCTGTAAGTGGGGTGGGGTGAGTGAAGTTTGAGAATTTTCGCCAAGTACCAATCAGCGACTCTTCAGGTAGATAGGAGTCATTTTCCTGTTCTTTTAAAAATGGGTAGATCCAAAAGCCAATTGGCGTGGGGCGTTTTTGCATGCGATTCTCAATGAGAGGCACAATTGAAATACCATCGAGTGGTTTAATCTGATTGTTGATGTCGATGCCAACCAGATCAATAATCGTTGGGTAGATGTCAGACGTGACGACGGGGATGCTGGTTGACATGGGCTTCTTGATTCGAGCAGGCCATTCAATAATTCCGGGTACGCGAATACCTCCCTCGTAGAGTAGTCGCTTGTGTCCTCTCAAGCCCCCGGTTGATCCCTGTTTGTCGGATCCATTGTCCGAGCAAAACCAGAGCAGCGTGTTGTCGGCCAGTTTCATTTTTCGCAATCCATTCCGCAAAGTGCCCATCGCTCGATCGATGCCCGTGATTTCACCCATGTAGTTTTGCTGTTTTTTTGAAAGGCCTTTGTCTTGGTAAACGTTTAAATCCTCTGCCGCTGCTTGGTGGGGAGTGTGTGGTGAACCGAACCAGATGACTGCGAGTGAGGGTTGGTTGGCATTGTGGCGTTGCTCGATAAACTTCAACGCCTCCTTGACGATGACCATCGATCCTTCGCCCTGGTGAATCGTCGGTTCTTCTCCATTTCGTGAAAGTGGGGGATTAAGCTCAAAGAAATTATCGTGTGAGAGCCAATGATCAAATCCACTAGCCCCGGGATTCACCGAAGTACCGGATTTGACAGGTCCTAAATGCCATTTTCCAAAATGCCCGGTGGCGTACCCCGCTTGCTGCAGAGCTTCCGCAATCGTGACTTCTTCTGGGCGCAGAGTGTATCCGAATCGAAAGCAGCCAAACCGATTGGGATGCCGTCCCGTCATGACTGAACCACGAGTGGGGGAGCAAACGGGATGGCCCGCATAAAACCGATCGAAGCGAAGACCAGTGGCAGCCATTTCATCCAGCACCGGCGTCTCGATCAACTCATTTCCGTTATAGCCAACGTCGCCCCAGCCTTGATCATCTGTCATGCACAGAATGATATTGGGAAGTGCTGCTTCTTCTGAGTTGGCGAGTGCAGCCAACAACAAAACAATTGGGAGCGTGGCCATTGCGTAACGGAAGTGGAAGCTCATTGTTTGATTCTCACGAGGTCTGCTTAACGAGCACTGCCCCGGTTTTTAAAAATAAATTGGATTCAGCTGCAAGTTTGCGGACCGTTATTGTGTGTCAGATTAGCATCACTTGCCAGCGAAAAATAATTGCAATGTTGAATTTGGCTTTGGGGGCACTAAAATTTTGTTTTGGCTTTAGAGTGCTGGATGTTGGTCCTTGTGATTGAGGGCAAGGCCCTCGGAAACGCGATTATCAAAGGCAGGATGATGAGTCGACTTTTAGTTTTTCTCAGTTTGTGCGTCGGGCAAATGTGCACAGCTCAAGTTCAGCACGAGCAAAAGATCAATTGGATAAAACCGGACTTGGATTTGCGGGGTGATGGGCAGTTGCCCCAGGACGGTCAAAAAGGATTGAAACTCAACTGGCCACAGGGGTCCGGCCCTAATGTAAATTTCACCATTTTAAACGCTGACGCTCCAGCAGCGTGGAGTCGCGTGAGGAATCAGGGAATCGCATGGAAGAAGACCTTGCCAGAAACTGGCCAAAGCACTGTGGTGATTTGGGGTCAGCGGTTATTCTTTACGACTTTGCAAGCAGTCGAGGGTGACTCTAAACTTGGACAAAATATCGTGGCGTGGTGTTGCGATGCAGAAACGGGTGCGACGCTTTGGACTCGCCCCGTCAAAGGTGACTATCCGCTGCGACTCTCGGGCTGTTTTAGCGATAGCTCGGCACCACCTCCGGTTACCGATGGTAAGCGGGTTTGTTTTTTTAATGCTTCCGGCACTATTGCTTGTTTTGATCTTGATGGAAAACCGCAGTGGTCTCGCACCATTATGGCTGTCGGAAGATCTCAACCATTTCTGATTGGCAGCAATGTCATTTTCACGCGTCAGAAATACATGCCAGAAAAAAATGGAGTTTTTAGCCACGAGCATAAAAATGCACCTCAAGAACAATGGACGCAGTTAGAGGCCGTTAACATCGAGACGGGGGAAACAACATGGTCTAGTCAATGTGGTGTGAACATGGGCAGCATTTGCTTACCACACGAACTGAACAGTGGGAAAAGGGTCATTGTAGTGGGACGCGGTGGAGGTCATGGCCCTCCCGAACCAGATGGTGTTTCGATGATTGATGCTGGAGATGGGGTTGCGATTTGGGACCTGCCTCTAGAAGGATTTATGAGTACGATGACGTTTAATGTGGTCCAAGACAACGTGCTCGTTTTTGATGGAGATGAACATCTCTGGATTAACGGCAAAGACGGCAAGATCAGTCGTCGCGTATCACTTTTAGATTCCGTGCAAGTCTGTAAGCGAAAGTTGAATGCTTGGGAAACAGTTGACGAAGATCTAAAACCTGCCGTGAAGAAACGGTCCATCATTCAGTCCTCAAATATTGTGGCGGGTGGGTTTCATTATTTCCGCAGTTACACGTTGCCGTTTTTGGGCAGAGTAAACGTTGAGAGTGGAGTTGTGGAATACTTGCAGCTGCCGGTACAGCTCAAACGAACGGCAGGCAATACCGTTGATCAATTTCTCTGGACACAATCCGATGTGCCGATTGAGGTTGTGGACTTTTTTAAGATCAAGAAAAAAAAGACACCCAAAATAACACCAATTCATCAATGGTGTTTTAAACCCAACGACATGAAGAACTCTCGCGGATTTGTCGTCATGGGAGACGCTCGGTCACGTCATACGGGTTGGGGCCATCACGCTTCACAGGTCCCAGTTTTGATTGGGGACCGACTGTTTATTCCCGTGCTCAATGGCACCGTTTACGTCATCAATGCAAATGCGAAAAAATTGGATGACCGTGCAATTTTGGCAATCAATGATCTCGGTGAAGTCGGCCGGTCATTCAATCGTGCGAGTCTGAGTTTTGCTGACGGCAGACTTTTTGCGCACACCATACGGGAATTAATATGTATCGACGGCAAATAGAAACCTTTGCAAAAGCGATAGAGCACACCTTCTGTGTTCTTATTGGTTGCTCTTTAATGTTAACTAAGCAACTCGGTGATTTCACCGGTACTGTCTACAAATGACTCTGTGGGAAGTCCGAGGCGATTCATCATCGTGACGAACAAATTGGAGAGTGGCACTTCGTCACTAAATTTGTGGAATTGCCCGTGCCGAAATCCGAGTCGGTTGCCACCCGCGAGGATCAGGGGATAGTTGCGGTTGTTGTGCGTGTTGCTATTGCTGCTTCCGTAGAGAACTACGGTATGATCGAGCAACGTGCCATCTGCCTCGGGTGTGTCATGCAGACGTTGAAGAAAGTAGGCGAGCTGTTGACTGCGAAAGCGATCCCATTTGCCTAACGCTTCGGCGCCGCCCGGTTTGTTCCAGCCGTGAGCAAGTGAATGTTGACTCTTTCCAAACCCCAGTAAAGCTGGAAACTTTGTCGCAATTGATGTCGCGCCGTTCATGTTGCCGAGTTGATAGGTAATGAAACGTGTGGAGTCAGTCTGGTAGGCCAGAAACATCAAGTCGTACATGGTTTTGATCAGTTCACCGGGCGTTTCATCATCTGCCTCAAGGTGCAATCCATTGGCATCTACCTCCGGTTTGGCAACATTGAGCCACTTTTCGTTTCGTTCGACTCGTTGTTCAATCTGGCGAACGGATTGGAGGTATTCGTCAAACTTTTCCCGGTCGTGTTTTCCCAGGCTTCGCCGAAGTGATTTTGAATGTTCCAAAATTCCATCGAGCATGCTGTTGGAGTTTTGCAAAGTCTGACGGCGTTGTTCGAGAGATCCTTCTTCGACACCAAACAAGCGATTGAAGACCATTCTTGGCTGGTGCAAAGCTGGAACCGGCTGACCTCCGCGGTTGAACGACAGGGTGCTTGATCGTGTGGCTTCGCCAACCCCACCGTCGACGGAAAGGCTAAGCGAGCGAAAACGTGTCTCCTCACCGAGTTTCGAGGCCAGAGTTTGATCGATTGAGACCGAGTTCTTAAGTTGTCCGCCTTTTAACTTTGCCGCCGTTAAAAAGATGTCGGCGGTGTCATGCCCGCCTATTTTTCGTCCGTGTGGGTGTGACAGCCCTCCCATCACTGTTAACTGTTCGCGCAATGGATCAAGGCATTTAAGGCTTTCGTTAAACTGGAAATTTCGGCCGGTTTGGTCAGGAAACCAATTCCATTTGGCTGCATCGCTTCCTTTTTTTGGCAGACTCACGCCGTAAGGGAAATAGATGGCGCAAAACCTTTTTGGACGTATGGTCGATTTCGTTTGAGTCGCCATGCAATTGAGTAAGGGAAGGGCCAGCGTCGTGCCGATCCCCTTGAGCACGGTGCGGCGGTGCATTTGCCAAGATTTTCTGAACATGATTTTTCTTGCTATTTGAACTGGAATGGTTCGCTGGCCACGATCGACTGAATCAGAGGCTCAATCCTAAAGTTAGATTCGGAAAACTTGTTGTCTAATTGGTCCACGGTCGCTTCGTCAGTCAATTCGAGGCTCCGACCTAAAGAGTAGGTTAACAGTTTTGTGACAAACGCTCTCGAAAATTGATCTTGTTTTTCATTTACCAAGTAGCTCTTTAAATCTTGGAGACCGGCTACAACGGTTCCATCAGGTAGCGTTGTTTTAGCCACTACAGGCTGCCTCGCCATGCCTTTGCCTTTTATTTTTCTTCGCGGAATGTTGTCACGCCATCGCCCATCGGCACCAAAGTTTTCCAAGGCAATTCCCCATGGATCGATCGCCCGATGACAGTCGTTGCAGGCTGGATCGGTGCGGTGTAATCGAAGTTGATCCTGAACAGATAGGCTTGCAAATTTCGGATCGGTTGAGTTTAGGTTAGGAACGTTGGCGGGCGGATCCGACGGTGGGTTGTCGAGCAGCCGCTCACGGATCCAAACCGCACGTTTGACCGGATGCGAATCTTCGCCGGTTGAATTGCCCAAAAGTATGCTTGCGTTGGCAATGACACCACCCCGATTGTCGCTTGGTAAGAGTTGAACTCGCTCAAATGAGCTGCCTCGCGGTCCTTGCAGGCCATAATGTGCTGCAAGTGGCTCGTTAAGCATGGTGAAATCCGAATCCAGGAAGTTGATCGCACTCAAATTCTTTTCAAGTATCTCAGCAAATAAATGTAATGTTTCGAGGCGCATCGAAGCTTTAAGTCGCGGATTAAAGTCGGGGTAAAACTCTGGATTCACAGCGACACGATCAACTGCTCGAGCGTCCAACCATTGGTCAGCAAATTGCTCGACAAATTGCCACGAACGCTCGTCATGAACCATTCTTTTAACTTGAGACCGTAGAACGTTCGGTTCTCGAAGTGTTCCCTGTTCGGCGAGTTCCATTAGTTCCTGATCGGGCATTGTGCTCCAGAGGAAATATGAAAGTCGGGAAGCTAGTTCCCAATCGGTGAGACGTCGCTTTTGCTCTGCCGCCGGCTCAAACAAATACAGAAAATCTGGTGAGATTAAAACCATTGCTATCGTTTCCCGAATGGCTTCTTCAAATGATGGTGTCTTTTGACGAACGTTCGCAAAAAATCTGAGATAGGGGGAAATCTCACGAGCCGAAACGGGGCGTCGAAATGCCTTTTGGATGAATCGCTTCAGAACTGCTGACGCATAGGCTGGCTCGTCTTGGCGCAAGTCCGGAGAGTGGAAAAGTAACTTGCGATGATGTTTGGGTGGCCACTCATCGAACAAGGGACCGACAAATTCCAATGACGCGATTTCAATATTTGGGTAATCAGTCAATGGTTGGGGAGGGCTGGTTTTTAAGTTTGCATTCTTGGACTTCGGTGCTTTTTGTATTTTCTTGCTTCGTTTTGGTTTTAACCTTTTGTCAAAACCCTCGGCATAGATATTGTCTAGCCAAATAAGCAAGCCAGGGAATTTGCTTTGAGATTTGCTGGGTAGCGGGAAATGTTCGATTCGGTCACGAAATTCGAATGTTTGCCAATCTTCATGGACGACATCGACAGAGGGCATGTGATGACGTGGTGCCCGAACATCGGCGCGATATCCGATTGCCGCTCGCAGTTGTGGATAACCTCGTCCTTGAACCAGTTTGGCCCTCGCTTTGACGCGAATCAGGAACTCTCCCTGGGCCGGGTATTCCATTAATTTGGCGATAAACTGTTCGTCGTCATTAAGAAAGTTGCTGCCACGTTTCTTGTCGGTAATGCTATGGGTGAACTCGTGACGGTAAACTTTTGGCTTTTTGTGGTTGACGATAGCTTTCTGCAGTCCGTTACGAGCTGCTTCGAGATAGTACTCCAATTGGAGATCGGACATTTGCAGCTCGGATCCGTTGTTTTGGAATCCGTCACTCGAGTATCCTTCGGGAGGTAGGTTTTGCACATAATTGGTGTCGACCCCAAGAAGATCTTTCATCGTATTTTGATACTCGGCGCGGTTTAATCTTCGCAAAACAACGCGTCCCTTGGTGGATTTCTTTGAATTACCCAAGGCCGCTATTTGTTCGTCAATCCATTGGACCAATATTTGCCGTTGTTTTGACTGTAGTTTTGGTTCCTCTGAAGGTGGCATATCACCACGATTCAAGGCCTCGCGAACGTCGTGCCAACGTTCGGCTGCTCGTCGATCTTCGAGGAAATTTGGCGATAATGTATCGAGTCGGAGTTCACCCTTTTGCGACTTTTGCCCATGACATTTAGTACAGTGCAATTGAAGGATCGGCCGCACTTGTGTGTCGTAGTCAATTGCAGCTGTGGAAACTTGAGTCGGCAGAAAAAACGTAATCGCCCAAAGGGCAACTCGGAACGATCGGATTTGATTCCAAGTTTTCATGATTGATTGATCACCCCTCGCTTGGCGGCAAATTTGAAGTGTGTTAGCCCTTGGATCATGCTGAGTCATGATAGTTTGTTGTTTCTAACGATTCAGATCTATGATTGAGTGAAGGAAGCAATCAGCTTCAACTTGAAGATTGGCCGGTTCCACCGAAAACGTAAGCCAGTCAATTTGCTTGTCGCGATCGGAGGCTCCAAGCTGAAACGCCAAAAGCGAAATCAAAGTTTTGAAGCTCGGGTGTTGGCCAAGATTCATTTGTTGCCAGAGGTCACCTTCTCGTTTGCTTGAGGCCCTTGTTCAGGTAGGCAAGCGATCACGGTGTCGCCGCGTCCGCTATCATCGGCGATGCTCTGTACTGTCCAAAGGTCAAGCAAGTTGTCTCCATCGATAACGCTACCGCTGTAGTCGCCCCAGGCTCCTCCCTCAGTCGCGCTTTTACCCTCACCGATGCTGATCGTTTTGCGGAGTTGACCCTTGGGGTCGTTTGCACGGCGGAATGCAAAACGTGGACTGATGAACATATTGGGACCAGTTTCTTGGAATCCAACAAGTACATCGAGTCTCTGGTTGACGGCCAAGGTCGACTGGATGAAGCTATTTTGTTCGTCGCTGATCAGTCCACTTTGTACGAATTTTCCGCGGTCCAGATTCACTTGGTGCCATTGCACGCCTGCCCGTCCGTGACAGTTAATGGTCTGCGAAAACCATAGAAAGCCGCCTTGAATTACCAAGTTCTTGGGGTTGCGATCACCCGAGGCTGTTTTCTTGTCCGTTCCTTTTTGTGGTGATTGCGGCGGCCACCCAAAGAATTTGAAATTGTGCGGAATGGAATGAACTAGTTTCGCAACGGGCGTTCCGTCGTCCGTATTGGTAACACGCATGATCACCAGGTTTTTGCGGACAATTTTGACAAAATACAAATCCTCCAAGCCGTCTTGGGTTGCAACCGGATGACCGAGGTTCCCTTTAAAATGGTAAATCGTGGCCGGTACCCCCGCCTTTGCTTCTTTAGTGCTGAGCACGAATGTTTGCGATTCTCCTCCAGGGAATGAATACCCAATCCACTTGGAGCTGTAGCCAATCCCTCCGCCATCACGACCACCTGGTGCGGGGATCGGGTAAGTGTTCCATGCACCCGTCGGGTCCTTCGTTTCCGAGATCGAGATATTGACTGGCTTCTTTTTTTCCGCGTCCCATGGGTTCCAAAGATCAAATCCAAAGATTTGATTATGTCGATCATAAAACAACTTGGGGTCAATTCCGCCATTGAAACACCGTTGCGAAACTCCTTGGACGAACTCACCTTTCTTCGTGTAGATGATTAAACCATTGTTGGTTGCGTGTAAAACATGACCCCCACCAACGGCGATCTGGGGGTCAACCTGTCGATTGCCGTCGCTCGCCCCGTCAAATACCAAAACTCCATTTATGTTTCTGGGATTGCCTCCTAATTTGCGAACACGACAGGTTCCACCCTTGTTAAATGTGTCATTGCGAATTGGCTTGATTACTTCTGAGCGAAGCGGAGCCATATCCTGCGCGAAAAGCGTCGCGGGGAAACAAATTAAGATGCACAAAAGTAATATGGTCTTGGCTGATTTCATGGTGTTCCTAACCGAAGGCATGTGGCCTGTAATCGAGCGGGAGGGGAAATGGTTTGTTGGTGTGAGGTGCAAATCGCGGGATAACTTGCTGTGATTTGAATGCTGGTTAATCTTCTTGCAATGACGACTTCGTGCGGGAATCAAAATCAGAGGCTGTCATCCACTTGAGATCATTCCAATAGCCGGTGTCATTTGGCTGGGCTTTGCCCGGCGCCGTTCGTCCTTTGACGACAATTTGAGTGAGCTGTTCGGTTAGCTTTTTAGCGATTTCAGGATGTGTGTTAATCAGGTTGGATTTCTCCATGCGATCGTTGCTTAAGTCGTACAGTTCGGTCTTCAGTTGTTTTCGGTGAGGAGCGATCAATTTCCAGTTTCCGTCGGTAATTGAGAATCGACCACTAACGCCATGATTAATTAGGGGGAGTCGATTGCTTGAAGCAGTTGAATCAAACAATAGCTTCGCAAAACTTTGACTGTCCTCGCCGGCATCGTCTGGGATTTTTGCATCGACGATTTCAGCAAACGTCGCCAACAAATCGGTTTGACCAATCAAGCCATCCCATTTGCGACCAGGTTGTTTGATTCCTTTGGGCCAGCGAATAAAAAATGGAACGCGATGGCCGCCCTCGTAAATTGATCTCTTGCCGTCTCTTAAACCGCCTCGACTGTCATGATCGAAAGTTGGGATTCGCTGTTTCCACGATTTTTCTGGGCCATTGTCACTTGAAAAGACGATCATTGTATTGTCGTCGATGCCAGAATTTTTTAGAAAATCTAGAATGCGCCCAATGTGGTAATCCGTTTCGATCACAAACTCTCCATACCCGCCGGCTTTACCTTTCCCCCAAAACTCCGGTAGTGGGCAGACAGGATAATGCGGCGAAGTAAACGGAAGGTAAAGAAAAAAAGGTTTACCATCTTTTTCATCCTGTAATTTTGAGGCCATCCACTCGATTGCCTTGTCAGTAAATCGAGTTAAACATTGGTTGTCGATGAAGTCAGACGCTACCTCCATTCCGGGTATTCCAAGTGCTTTTTTGGTTTCATTTCGCGTCGCTTGATAGGGCGGGATGATCCGATAATCAGAGTGGCGTTTGTTCGGTTTCTTGGCTGTGAAAACCGTTGGGGGCACTTTGGCGTGTCGACCTTCAAACCATGCTAACACTCCGTAATTTAACGACGCTGGGACTCCGTAAAAATAATCAAAGCCCTTGTCGAGCGGCATGTCTTGGACTGGTTGAGTCCAATCACGATTACCCTGCTCTCCCGGGAAATCCATTCCTAGATGCCATTTGCCCACCATCGCGGTGTGATAACCTTTGTTGCGAAGCAGTGAAGCCAGTGTCATGCGGTCATCGGTAATCAAGCACTTAACTTCGGCTTGGTTGACGCCTGACTTTTTCGTGGTTCGCCAGCAATAGCGACCTGTTAACAATCCATACCGAGAGGGGGTGCAAACTGAATCGCTGCAGTGGCCGTTTGTAAAGTTAATGCCCTCATGTGCCAAACGATCCATGTTCGGGGTTTGGAATTTTGCATTCGGATTCAAACAACTGACATCGCCGTATCCCTGATCGTCAGTGTAGATGACGATAATGTTAGGTGGCTTGATTTGGGCTCGCGTGATGGGTTGATTGGCAAAGGCAAATAGACTCAGGCTCGTGACGAAAACCAATCGGCTGATCGGGGTTGATTTGAGCTTTGCACCGAGTCGGTAAATGAAAACAGAACGGCAAGCAAATTCACGGTTCATTAATTTCTCGCATGCAAGTTTTTCAGGTCAGTGGACCATTATTATAACCGATCAGGCGGTCGACATTGCGAGTTTAACCATTAAGTGTTCTTGTCATTCGGGGGATTGATTTTGAGAGTGGGTAAATCCTCTAGATCGTTGATTGCTTGACTTTCGCCACGCTTGGATTCACCGCCTGAATGTTTTTCCTGATCCGAATTTGAATTTGCCTGCTCATCTGATTTCTTCGAATCCGTTTGGCTGTCCCCCGTGCGAAATTTTGCTGGAACAACAAACGGCACGGATTCGCTTATTTTTGGGGCGACGTGGAGTGGGTCCTGTTTAAAAACCCAGAGTACCACGAGGTAAGCCACGGGAATCGCGAGAACTCCACCGAGAGCGATCTTGAGCGCCTCCATCCCTGAGGTGTTGGAGGCGTAGCT
>JAQWLH010000026.1 GCA_029247405.1 Mariniblastus sp. | reverse complement strand
GGCGACCCGACTTGGAGTCGAGGTCACTACGAATCGGCATTGAATTATCGGCCCACCACTGGCCGAACATTGGCTTGGTGGATGAGACTTGAAGCGGAAGACCGATGATTGAAGACTTGAGCTTCTGATCACTTTGGAAATTGACTGTTTGTTTGTAGCCAGTTTTCAACAGGCCCGGTGTTGGACTACTCCACATTCCACCGAGTCCGTCGCCAGGAAGGCCATGCCAAGTCAGAACTTCCGAGTCAATTTGGAAGCCAAGGTTGTGTTCCGCAGCAAAGCTCACGTCGCAAGCACCACCGTGGGGGCTGTATAAATTGGCCCACAATGAACCACGTGTTCGCCCCCGAGTGGAATCAATATCTATGATCTCAAGTTGGTTTAATTGGATGGAGTTGGGGCGGGTCATTCGAGATATCCCGAACGCGAGACCGCAAAATAATAGCGCTAAAAGTGGGAATGTGATCCAAGTCAATTCCATCTTTCGAGCGAGCTTTTTGAGGAAAAAGAAATCACCTGGTCCGATGCACAGAATGTAAAGTCCGATTAATAATGCGATCCACATGAAGGCGACAAATTTGACCTCTGAAAACTGGTCCAGTGGTACGCGTAATTGACCAATCAGGTCGGTGTATCCAAATGTCGAGACCGATGTGCCTTTGACTGCTCGTTGTCCCGAAGATTGACTCTCGAGGTTGGTGCGGGTCCCCGAAACCAATTCCCCGACTAATTTGATTCCGCCCTTCCAGTTCGCAATTCGTTCGGAGTCGAGGTCAAAGCATACGAAAGTAACGTCGCCGTAACCCATGGCATTGCTGATGATTAACGGTGTTTTCTTTTCACCATAGACAAGTACTTTTCCAGTGACTTCCGATAAGCTTGAAACCTGGATAGGTTTTCCACGGAGTGGAATCAGTTGCTCATTGCTATCCGCGTATGACTCAAGTCGCTTGCTATTGCGGCACTCCTTTAGACCTTCGTAGTTGCCGGGAAGGAAGGGTTCCAGCAATCCTCCATTTGACAGTAGCTGCTCGGCATTCTTGGAGACAGACAGAATTAAGGTTCCTCCGTTTTCCACCCAAACCCGAAGTGCTTCAATCTGAGTCTTTGACATCCGCTGAATTCTTTCAAGGTCGGAAGTCACCATTACGATGGTTTCAAAGCTGTCGTATCCAAGCCAGTTGGAGGGAAGAGCCTCTTTTTCTACCGGCGTAATTACCAACGGAGTTGTTTCACGAGGACCAAGGGCGGAGTTTGATTCAATCGAGGACTTGAGTTGATCGCCCGATTCAAGTGTCAAAATAAAAGGCCGAGTTGATTTTGAAACTGTCGTTTTGGATTTCTCCCCACGAAGGGGAATATTAATCTCTTCAATCAGTTCGCCTTCGGCTCCGAGTAAACGTAGAACGATCTCGCCGTAATTGCGTCCGAGTCGTGTCCAAGCTTCAAACTGATTGGGGTGATCTTCATTCGCGACCAGTTCACCGCCGTAAATAACGGGCGTATCGTCACCGTCTAGCGCAGTTACTTCATATTTGATGGGGGTGGCAGAACCATTTTTCAGCTTGATTTGAATTGGGGTCCATTTGCCCAGGCGAACTTCGCCGCCCAATCCAACAGAGATTTCGGTTTCGGGAATGATACTGTCTTGCGTTGTCGCGGTTCGGGGCGCGATGAGCAGAAAAACAAGAGCCAGAAGCGGAACCGCTCTGGCAAGCTTGGATTGAATTGGTTGAAGCGTGTTTGGGAGATTCATTGATTGGGAATTGAGAGGCACGCTTCGGATGGGATATTACAGTTACCAGCATAATCGAACGAGTAAATTTCGGCCATCAGCCAACTCGCATTCAACCGTAGATGCATCAGGCCCGGTAACGCTCTTTCGATGTTTGCAGTTTGAGCGCTTCTACGGTTTTTCCTCGTCTGGACAAACACAAGCAAATTCATGACAACCCGGACAACCGGAGCCATACTTTTCGGCAATTGCGGCTCCCATATCAACTTCTGCGACGTTGGCAATTGTCGCTAACCAAGCCAAAACATCGGCAAATTCAGCCTTTAAGTTCGAGCGACGCTTTTCTAACTCGTCGGCGGTGATACGGTTTGCCTCCTCGTCGCTGGTTTCGCGAAGTGCCGAAGCAAGTTCACCCACTTCCTCCATCAACCACATAAAGGTGGCTGGGATTCCGCGGGCGGCGTCTTTTTCGTAATACATCTCGCGTATCAGACTCTGGAAAGACCCAATCGATACGTGTTTTGCGGTCACTTGGTTCAATTTTTCGCCATCGTTATTGACCAATTTAGATCGCCTCCGATTCGTCTGACGGGTGGATTAACTTTGGGTTAGCAGTTTTAGGACTGGTCTGGTCGCCAGAATCTTTGGAATCAGAATCAGCCTCGGTGTTGTTTTTCAGTGCCCGAACTTGAATGTTAGTTCCTTCGACCCGAACTTCAAAAGTGTCAATTTTGATGCGTCGATTTTCACACCATGCTCCGTCACGGGCGTCAAAACTCCAAGCGTGCCAAGGGCATGTCACGACGCAGTCTTCAAAATGTCCTGAAGCCAGCGACGCGCCCATATGTGGACACATGTCGTCGATCGCGAGGTATTGACCACCGTTGTTAAAAACGGCAACCATCTGTTCATGGTGCTCGAACGCTCGTCCCTCACCGTCTGGGATGTCGCCGACTTGAGCGACCGTTTCAAAGTTTAACATGTCAGTCTGAGTTTATTTCTTTGTGACGTTCAGTTGGAGAGTGTTGTTGACGATTGTTTCGATATTTTTTTCGCGGTAGGGGCGTTCTGTTTTCAGCTGATTGCTAAATGAGCTGGTTTTTAAGAATCCACCGTCGATATCAAAACTAAGCTCGCCCGAACCAGCAAACGAAACTAGTTTGCCTTGAAGTGTTGAATCTAGAGATGTCGCTTCGGGATTCGCGATCATCGCAGCGGTAATATTGATGGTTGTTGATTTGTTTTTTTCGATCGTTTTTGGCTCGCCCAATGTGTAAATGCGTCGATGTGTGAATTTTCCGAATGGGGTGTCGACTTGTTTGTTGACTGTCCATGATTCATCCGGGGACAGTCCTTGAGTTGGGAAAACGATAGACGAGTCGCCGAGAATTTCATTGATGCCTTGTTTGCTGAACAATTTTCGCAACCTCACCGTTTCGGGGAGTTGATTGATGGCGGTTGCAGTTTCAGGCGGAAGAACGACGTTTTGGATCTCTCCTGTTGGAAGCATTTCGACGATGAATTTTAGGCCGATTAACGGCTTGATCTGTCTGAGTAATATCTTTGACGATTTTGAATAATTTCCGACAACGTCGTCTTTTGCCGCAGAGTCGAATTTGACGGCTTGAGCTGGAATCGCTGGATTGGCGACTGCCAGTTTGATTGAAACAATCGACTGCTCGATCGTTGCTGTTCCGTCATTGCCGCGTCCAATAACCTTCCAATCCATCACAAGCGTGGTTGAGTTGTCAATTGACGTTTCACGAGAGTTGACTTTGGTTTTGGCTTGGGAGGTTTGGACCAATGTCGCTTTAAAGCGATCATCTTTTTCGAGTTTCCATTGCAAGGCCTCTGTTTGAGCGGGTGCTTGCGATAGCGAAAGAAATAGGATGGCAACCACAATCGGTCCGAAGGTAATATTTTTCATTGTTTCAACTTCATTGGTTAAGTGTCGCTTTCGTGACCCAGGCCAAGCCCCCACGGTTTGAGATGGTTTTAGTCAATCTTGTGTGTCTCGCCCGGCTGAAGAACGATTGGCTGAGCGGTCGAGCCGGCTTTAACCATGTCGGTCCATTTGTCGGTGTCTTGCTCAATGGGCGGCCATGTGTTGTAGTGCGATGGTAAAACCTGTTTCGGGTTCAAGTAATTGGTCGCACGCACGCTGTCTTTGGGGCCCATGGTAAATAGGTCGCCGATTGGCAGAATTGCGACGTCAATTTCGTCTTCGGCAATCAAGGCCATGTCTGAAAATACGGATGTATCACAGGCAAAGTAAATGTGCTTGTTATCAATTTTCAAGCTGAAGCCACCGGCGACCCCGCCATAACTACCATCTGGCAATTGCGAGCTGTGAATCGCTTGTGTCATTTTAACTTGGCCGAAAGGAAGATTGAGTGACCCGCCGATATTCATACCAACTGTGTCTTCAACGGAATGCTCCTGGGCAAACCATTGGGCAACTTCATAAATTGCAATCACTTTGGAGCCGCATCGGTTAGCGATCTCTGGCACATCTGCCACATGATCGAAGTGACCATGTGATACCAGAATGAAATCAGCCTCAACGTCTGCCGATTTCATCGGTGAGGTTGGGGAGTCGTTCAGGAATGGGTCGAGCAAAACACGGTGCGGGCCGGTTTTGATCATCCAAGATGCATGCCCCAGCCAAGTTAATTCAATACTCATTCGATGCCTTCAATTGATTTACTGTCACAAGTTAATGTGTGTTATTGATTCCGTGCTGAGTGATGAGCAGGAGATGTTGTAATGTTACCGCGGAATGCGTTGTGCACGAGGGCTGCTAGGTTGATAAATTTCAGCCGCAACAAGCCAGATTCAGGGGGAACTCGTGTGTTATATCTGTATCTGATTCAGGGCGGGTGAAGAACTGATGAATTTGACTTGCATTACCCGGACTCCCGGCGTCGGCCCGCAGTGTCTGACCTTACGGTGAGCCCCACCCGCCGCCAACTCGCCAATTTTGCCTTTAGCTCGTTACGGGGGCACGTAAGAGCTGGTTCATATTCTTCTTGTATTTCTCAACACCAGGCTGGCCATACGGATTAATGCCCATTAATCGCCCCTCCAATACTGTGGCGAGCATCAGCATTTGTAACAACTGTCCCAAAGACGCTTCGTCCGCAGCCGGCAGATGAATGTCCGTCGTCGGTCGATTGTCTTCTTTGTAGGCAAGATTGGTTCCCGCGATTGCGGCGGTCATTATGTTAGGAAGTGTTTTGTCAGAAAGCTCATTCAAAAGATCTTCATCGCACTCGCTAACTCCAATGGAGAGCGGGTCGCAACGCCATGAATCGAGAATCACGTTGTTCATGACTTTGTCACGGATGCCTTCCTGGTGTTGCTGGGCCCTTGAATGTAGGTCGCGAGAGTTGAGGCATGTCAGGGGAAGTGCGCCTTGTTCAGCTTTGCCAAGGCTCTCTGCTAATAGCTGGTCGTACCAAAATCCAGTTGACTCCAGTGACTTGGTCCACACCGAAAGTACCCGTGTGAGGACACCTCGCTCTTTTTCAAGCAAATGATTGACTGCGACATAGTCCATCACGGGGTTGTCGCCCAACGGCTCTGTTCGAAATCGACTATTCATTGCAGCGGCGCCACTGAGCAAAGTGACGACGTCAATCCCCAGGATGGCAGCAGGGAGAAGTCCGACGGCAGATAAAATTGAGAATCGGCCTCCTACGCCGTCTGGAACCAGATAACGGTCTTCGCATCCGATGGCGTCGGCTAAATTGGCCAGTTTGCCGGACTCGCCCGTCACGGGAACGACGTAGTCGGGTAGGTTTTCTTTACCAACGCATTCTTCGAGTGCTGCGAGGAAGATGCGAAAGGCAGAGGCCGTTTCCAGAGTCCCACCGCTTTTGCTAATCACAACGATCGCCCATTTTCCTTCGGGACCGTCGCCTTTGGAATCTGACTTTAAAAAACTGAGTAGTCCTTGAGTCCAGTCGTTGTCGACATTGTTGCCCTCGAAGTACATTCGGGGTCGACCTCCACGGTCAGCTCGAGAGAGCTCGTTAAAATAGGGCTGACAGCAGCACTCCATCAAGGCCCGGGCACCCATGTAAGATCCACCGATTCCAAGAACGACCACTTTGTCGACGCTCTCTCGTAGCCGCGTGGCGGTTTTAAGAATTCTTCCCAATTCACTGTTGGCACGGTCGGCTTGATAGGCATCCAGAATTCGTTCTGGCATTTCATGGAACCCAGCGTCCAATGGTTGCTTGTTTTGGGGAATGCAGTCGCCGTTGTCAAACAAGTCGAGGTCCGTCTGAGTGACCTCGTCTCGAGCTGTTTCCAGTTGCGTTTTGAGTGAGAAAATTTGTTCTTCCGTAATTCCGTGTTCCGGGAGCAATGCGCCGCGGGAGTCAAACGAGATAGGTTTCATTTTTGCCATTTTGTTCAATCGTCAGTTTTAAGCTGGATAACAACGAAAAAGTGCCGCAGTCGACGACAAGAAAATCGCCGTCGGCAGGCGGGCATGGGTTTAGTCGTCGCGTTTGTGAATCAACTCTCCGCATTGTCTTAAATTGAGCGATTCCTATCCAGTAGTAATAAAAAGATTGCAACAACGCCTGGAGGGGTGTTAACGTAGGTTTTTGTCCCTCTTTCTCCTGCCCACCAAATTAATCGGAAGTATGTTGTCTTCAAACCGCTTGATATTCACCATTCTGATTGTCTTCATCTCGTTATCAGCCCGTAGCTTTTCGTTGGCGCAATATCAAGGAAGGGGCTCGGGGCATGCATGGCGCGCTGAAGCAGCGACTCGGATTACTCAACATCGCAAGGCCGATCTAAATGTGACGGCCAAGCTTTCTGATGGATCGGTGTTAAGTGATGCCAATATTGAAATCAGTATGCAGCGGCACCAATTTAAATTTGGCTCGGCGGTGGACGCGAGATACATGCTTGATTCTCAGGCTTTGTATAACTCGCAATATGCTGAGAAAATCAAGGATCTGTTCAATGCTGCGGTTTACGAAAACCATATGAAGTGGCGTCCGTGGGCGGGAAACTGGGGTTCAGCTTTTGACCAATCAGTGACACAGGAGGGGTTAACCTGGCTCAATGAAAACGACATTGATGTTCGTGGTCACGCCATGTTGTGGACTCGTCGGCAGAGTGTTGCCAATCACGTACAAGAGCTTTTGGATATTACCAATCCGACTCAGCAGGATCTTCAGGATCTTTACGACGCTTCGTTCGCCCACATAAATGACATCGGCAGTGCCGTTAAAGGCAAAGTCTTTGCTTGGGATATGCTCAACGAATCCAGAACAAGTCATGACATTGAAGATAAACTGATTGGGTTTACTCCAGCGGGAGGGGCGGAGATAACAAATCGCACGGACCTTCGACACCAGTGGTTTCAAGCTGCCAATGCCGTCGACCCCGAGGCGAAACTTTTCTTGAATGACTTTTCGATTTTACCGGGAGGAGATTTCTCGAGCACCAACGCACGCACCAGTCATCGCGCGATTCTGGATGATCTAATTGCTGCGGGCACTCCCGTCGAGGGAATTGGATTTCAGTCGCATTTTAAACAACCCGATGATCCCAATGATCCCAGTGATCCCAACTACACCAAACAATTAACCGGGATTCCAAAACTGATCGAAATGTTGGACGCTTTCGAGGCTGATTACAACTTGCCCGTTCATATCACCGAATACGATTATGATATTGATACATCGGTTGACTCAAATCGGTTTCTACAAAAAGACTATACCCGCGATTTTTTAACTGCGATGTTCTCACACGAATCAGTTGACGCGTTCTTATTCTGGGGTTTTTGGGAAGGCAAAATGTCAAACCCCAATGCGGCATTGTTCGATCTGAATTTCGATCCAACGCTCAACGGGAATCAATATCTCGACTTGGTGTTCAATCAATGGTGGACCGAGGAAATGGGTCTGACTGATGCGTTTGGGACGTTCGGCACGCGTGGATTTAAAGGCGATTACCTGATCAAAGTTGATTACGATGGCAAGACATACGAATTTGATGCTGTACTGGGGGATGGCGGATTAGATTTTGACGCAGTGATAGGAGTTCCTGAGCCGAGTGGCATTTTGTTGACTGCGATTTTGGTTTCTTGTCCTTGGGGTTGGCGACGAAGACGGGGGTAGATCACAAGGCGGAAAACTTGCTTGAAACCCGGGTTTGTCTTTTTGTGCCGATTAATGAGCTCTTGGTTTCCATCAAAAGCGTTTTGTGAGTGCCGCCGGTTTGGGACTACAGAACGAATCGGCAAACTGATACGCTATTTTAATTCTATCACTCCCTCCCTTGATACTTTCTTTCTATGAAACCGCTTGAAAAACACGCTTCGTATTCTGGCCCCGAAGGTCCTGTCGTTCTTGTGATCATGGACGGAGTTGGAATTGGGAAAGGTGATCCTGGCGACATGGTTGCCAAAGCGTCGACACCGAATTTGGATTGGCTGAAAAAAAACTCACTCTATACGACACTGAAGGCTCACGGTCTGGCAGTCGGAATGCCGTCAGATGACGATATGGGGAACAGCGAAGTTGGTCACAATGCCATTGGTTCGGGGCGTGTCTTTGACCAAGGTGCGTTGCTGGTACAAAATGCTGTTAAGTCAGGCGCAATGTTTCAAGGCGAGGCTTGGCAGGATCTCACCGGTTCACTTGGCGATTCGACGCTGCACCTGATCGGCTTGTTATCAGACGGCAATGTTCACTCGCACATCGACATTCTTCTGGCGATGCTAACGCAATCTCAGCAACAGGGTATAAAAACGGTTCGAATTCATGCGTTGCTTGATGGTCGCGATGTTCCGCCGACTTCCGCGTTGGTCTACGTCGATATTCTCGAAAAGCATTTAGCAGAAATCAACCAAACTGAGGGGTTCGATTACGCGATTGCCTCCGGCGGGGGGCGGCTTTTTATCACGATGGATCGCTACAACGCCGATTGGCCCATGATCGAGCGCGGTTGGAATGTGCACGTGAAAGGGATCGGACGCAATTTTGAATCGGCGACGACGGCGATTGAAACACTTCGCGTTGAAAACCCGGGAGTGATTGACCAAGACCTTAAAGAGTTTGTGATCGTCCGCGATGGTAAACCGGTTGGGCCGATCGTTGATGGCGACAGTGTCGTGCTGTTTAACTTTCGGGGTGACCGCGCGATGGAACTTTCTCGTGCTTTCGACGAACCCGATCTGGATACATTCAATCGTGGGCCGATCCCTGATGTCAAATTTGCTGGAATCATGCAATACGATGCAGATCTAAAAATTCCAAAACGTTTTCTTGTGTCGCCACCGAAAATTGACAGTGTGATGGGGGAGTACCTGGCGAATTCTGGTATTTCTCAGTTGGCCGTTAGCGAAACACAGAAATACGGTCATGTGACTTATTTTTTCAATGGCAACCGGAGTGGGAAGTTTGATGAAGCGTCGGAAAAATACGTGGAAATTGCCTCAGATTTGCTTCCATTTGAACAGCGCCCCTGGATGAAGGGAGGGGAGATTACTGACGTCATTTTGGACTCCATCAATCAGGGTGAACATCAGTTCATTCGCGCGAACTATCCCAATGGTGACATGGTTGGTCACACTGGAGTCCTGCTGGCGGTTGAGGTATCGGTTGAAGCGGTTGATTTGTGCGTCGGTCGTTTGCTCGAAGCAATTGATGCAGCCAAAGGGATCATGATTGTGACTGCTGATCACGGCAATGCGGACGAAATGTACGAGGTCGGTAAGGACGGCAATCTAAGACGTGATGCCGACGGGAATCCAAAATCTAAAACGAGTCATACGCTTAACTCGGTGCCGTGTTACATCTACGATGCCGGAGACTCGAGTCAGCTGCAGTTGTCTGACCACTCCGACTTAGGTATCAGCAGTCTTGCGGCGACTGTGATTGACTGCCTCGGGTTTGTGCCGCCGGAGGACTATGATGCGTCGATCGTCAATGTGAAGTAGGCAATTTTTGATCACCGCTAGAAACTGTTTTATATTAACGTCACATCGCAAAACTGCCAAAACTAAATTCACCTCACTCACCTTTATTGAGATATCATGATGAAGCGATCCCACCTTCTCGTTTTACTTTTAACTTTTGGTTTTCTCGCAACAACAACAACAACGGCGCAGGAGTCCGAAACGATCGGTCAGAGAGGTGACTACGTCTCAGATGCGAGTTTTGTTGTAGGGACCTATACGCCGGCAGGTCGCCGTCATTCGGCCAAGGCAATGGCTTCTGCGGCGCTAGTGTTCTTGGATTCGTTAAGCGAAGAGCAACGGAAATCCGCTTCACATGATTTGCAAAGTCCGGAGCGTCGCGAGTGGACCAATTTACCCGCGCCTGTTAATGCGGGCGGAATTCGCCTGGGAGATTTAAATTCGAAGCAAGTCAAATGTGCGTGTGATTTGCTTGCCTGTCTGTTTAGCCAGCAAGGCTACGGCAAAATGCGAGACATCATGCTTGCGGATGATCAATTATTAAAGGATGGGAAACCGCGGCGTGGGTTTGGTACCGAGAATTTTTCGCTGGTAATCTTTGGGACACCTTCGGAGTCCGAGCCATGGGCGTTTCAAATTGATGGACACCATGTGGGGGCCAATCTCGCTTTACATGGAGATGCGATTACGATGTCGCCGAGTTTCATTGGCACACAACCGCATGCCTTTAAGGTCGCTGGAAAAGAGTTTCAGCCATTCAAACATGAAACGGGAATGGCTCATAAGTTGGTAAATAGTTTGTCGGATGAACAGGTGAAAGCTGCGGTGATCGGTCCGACTCGAGCCAGGATTAAAACGGGGCCGGGCAATGATAACAAAGTTCCCAAAGCCAAAGGTGTTGCCTGTTCGACATTTAATGAAGAGCAGAAACAAGTGCTACTTGGCCTGATCAAGCAATGGGTCAATGATTTGCCCGAGGCACAAGCTGCCAAACGTCTCAAGCAAATTGAAGCGGAACTGAGCCAGATGAAATTTGCATGGAATGGTAATAAAAAAGCTGGCAGCGATATTTCTTATGCGATTCAATCGCCCTCACTGATTATTGAATACGCGTGTCAAAACCTTGGTGGAAATCCACTCGACCACCTCCATTCAGTCTATCGAGATCCGACCAATGAATATGGAAAGCAGCTTAAATGATGGTCGCGGAGGATGGTCGGACCCGGTCAAGGTTCGTGTCAGCCAAAGAAATCAGGTTGAGCTACCTTGAGCTACAAATAGATGTAGCTCCTATTGCTTCCGCTGATCTTTGTGGCGTCCTGTTTTAAGCTGAAGCTCTCGCAAGGCGGAATTTAAAAATTGTCTTTTCGTTTTATCGCATGCAGCGTTTTGCGTTATTTCAAAAGATTCTCGGCTCAGACGCTAGCAAACCTGACCTTGATTGCCAGTCACCAATCGCAGACACTACGCGGCCAAATTTTGACATGGACCAGTCAATGTCGTTTCGTTCTGCAATGCAAATATTTTCATCGAGCTCGCGCTCGTTAGTTGTGGGATGCGCGCTCCTCTTACTATCGGTTGTAGCAGCGTCGGGCTGCCGTGCACTGCGATACGACCCCTCGACTCCCAATCTCGGCGGGAAACCTGAATTGCAGAATCCCTTGATCATTCCGATGATGGATCGCTGGTTGGTGATGGATCAGATCAGTGATGAAATGGATGACTACTTCAAGATCTATCGCGAGGAAAGAATTCGCGTCATGAATGGAGTTATGTCAGAGGGGTGGATAGAGACCCATCCCAAAATTGGAGGGACCTTACTGGAGCCTTGGCAACTTGATTCAACACCTGGGTTTGAACGGATTCATTCGACCCTGCAAACGACTCGAAGATTCGCGAAAGTCAGGGTCATTCCGACCGGCAATGCCTACCAAGTCGACGTGAAGGTATTCAAGGAGCTTGAAGATTTAGCCCAGCCAGTAGGGGCATCGGTGGGTGGAACCTATTTGCGCTACGATAACTCGCTGGATGTTGATCAAACCCAATCTTGGACGACAGGTCGCCAGCCTGGCTGGATTCCAGTGGGACGGGATTTTTCATTGGAGCAAAAAATTCTTCGCGACATTCAGGAGAGATTCACGTTAATGCGGCAAAATAGCTCGGCTGGATCTCAGTAGATACACTGAAAATGCCCGTTCTGTTTGGTTTGCGAACTTCGAATTGACTGTGGGTGGAGTTTCGACGACGTGTCACCCCCTTGGTGAACCGTATATCGGCATCAATGTCTTGGCTATTTCCCACCAAAAGTCCATTTCGGCTGGGCAAGTTTAAGATCCAAACTACACTGACAGGCGAGAGAGGGGCGGTTTGCCCTCGGAAATAGGGAACCAGAGATGGCAAAAAGAAAATCCAGAGCGTTTGACGGTGACAAACCTTCTAAGAAAAAGCGTTCGGTCAAGAGGTCCAAGAAGCGGCCTAAAAACGTAAAAAAGAGCTATGACGACCGGCCTCGGTTACAGCGGGTGATGGCATCGGCGGGAATTGGGAGTCGTCGTGAATGCGAATTAATTATTGAAGAGGGGCGAGTTGTCGTGGACGGCGAAGTCGTCACCAAACTCGGGATCAAGGTTGACCCTGACAAGCAAGAAATAATTGTTGACGCTCAAAAAATTGTTATTCAGGGGATGCAGTATTTCATCCTCAACAAGCCACCGGGCATTGTCTCGACAAGCAAAGACCCTTCGGGTCGCGCCCGAGTGATTGATTTGATCAGGACTGATCAACGCGTCTACAACGTTGGGCGTTTGGATAAAGCGAGTGAAGGCTTGATCCTGGTTACCAATGACGGTGAATTAGCGAATCGCTTAACTCACCCTCGCTACGGAATTGACAAAAGGTATCTGGTTCAAGTTGCTGGCATTCCAGCGCCTTCTGATTTGCGAAAGTTGGAACAAGGTGTCTATCTGGCTGAGGGTCTTGCAAAAGCCTCTCGATGTAAATTCGTTAAGAAAGCTAAAAATGGATGTTGGCTTGAGTTGACACTGGCCGAAGGGAGAAACCGCGAGATTCGACGCATGCTCGCGAGCATCGGGCACAAGGTTCGAACACTGAAACGTATTTCGATTGGCCCATTGAAGCTTGGTGACTTGCCGACCGGTGCGCATCGGCGATTGTTCCCTAACGAGCTGCGTGCGTTGCGTAAGGCAGCATCAGGGGAAACCCAGAAACGAAAACCGCAAACAAAACCAACTCGACCCAAACGAAGTGATTCTGAGACAAGCGAAAAAGATTCCAAACGTCCTTCGAAGGGACGTAAGGTGATTGGTCGCGGCACTGGTAAAACATTGGGCGGTCGGTCCCGATCGAAGTCAGATTCAGACGCTCGCTCAAGTTCCAAGAGTCGAAAACCTTCGGCAGCGGGAACTCGCGGTGCAAACAAAGGAATTAAAAAGGGCGGCACCAAGTCGGGCAAGCCAGTCCGAGGGGCCCGCTCGGGTGCTTCCACAAAAAGCAAGCCAAAACGCGGCAAACGGAAATAAGATCGATCGCAACAATTTTCTCGTCGCTCTGACCCCGAAATCCGTCAATCTCGCATTCCGGCTTGGGCATGCTCCGGCTTGGGCGGAAGGATGGGGATTCTTTCGCCGAGCGAAAGTTTAAGTTCAAGCATTTGCTGAGGCCGCGGGCAGTTAGCTAAGAATTAACCGGACGAAGACGAGCGATCTTGCAGAGAGCCTCGATTCCACGATCAATCACGGCGTCGTCGACCGCGTACGAGATACGAAAATGCGTATCGTGATTGCTGAAAATATTGCCGGGGATCACCATCAGATTGTTGGCAATTGCATTGTCGATGAATTCCTCGCCGGTTCCCCAGGGTAATTTGGGAAACACGTAGAAGGCACCGCCAGGCTTAACGATTTCGTAATCATCTTTTAGGCCGTCGATCAGCTTGTTCCGTTTTGCCTTGTATGTGGCCACATAGGAGCTCATGTCGACATCCATCGCTGCGGCCGCAGCCCATTGGGCCGGTTGAGGTGCACAGACAAAAGTATATTGCTGAATTTTTAGCATCGTTTGCATGATCGCTGACGGACCGGAAACGAATCCGACACGCAGACCGGTCATGGCGTACGATTTCGAGAATCCGTCGATGACCACCGTGTCAGGGTTGTAGGTAGCGGCTGAAACATGCGGTTCGTCGTAGGTAAATTTGCTATAGATTTCGTCTGAGACGAGGCAAATGCCTTTTTTATAAGCCAGTTCCGCAACGGCCTTGATCTCCTCGGCACTTGGACAGACACCCGTCGGGTTGGAGGGGCTGTTGAGGATGATCATTTTTGTTTTGTCAGTGATCGCTGCTTCAACTTTTTCGAGATCCAATTTAAAGTCGGGATAGGAGCTAATCGCGACGCTTTTGCCTCCCGCCATCTCAATCAGGGCCGGGTACATGACAAAATAAGGGTCGAAATAAATGACTTCGTCGCCGGGGTTGATCAGGGCTAAAATGGAGAGAAAAAGCCCACCGCTGGTTCCCGAGCAGACAAAGGCTTCACGATCTTCGTGGCCAAATTGCTGGTCGATTTGAGCTTGAAGTTTTTCACGAAGTACCGGTATGCCTTGAGTAGCTGCGTAACCATTTTTTCCGTCTGTGACCGCTTTTATCAATTCATCTTTGACGGGTTGGGGGACGTCAAAATCAGGTTGCCCAATGGAAAGATTGATAGGATCTTTAAGTTTGGCTGCCAGATCAAACATCCGGCGAATCCCACTTGAGTCAAAACCTCGGGTGCGGTCGGCGATCCAACTGTCAAATTCAGGCATAGCTTTCTCCGTATAAGAATCTCAATGTGCCGCATTCTAGCGTTTGAGGTGCTGGGTGTTAACGAGCCAATTCGGGTCGATTTTTTAAATTAATTAGGCAAGATTGAATCTGAAGGTCGTTAAAGCTGACTTGTTGGGTGCCTGCCACGCAAATCCTGCCTAGCCTGCGAGCTCTTTCAGATCGAGTTTTTCAGGAAACCAATGCACTTGTCCTCATCTTTCACTGCGGTTACTTGTGGTCCGAAGGAAAGCACTGATAGTGGGCGGAGGGCTCGACCAATAGAGACGGGTTTTCGAACTCTCAAAATCGGCGGTTGTGAGATTCCAAATGCGAAACTAGAATTCCTCGGAAAGCAGCGAAAACGGCTGCACCCCATCTTCGCGACCTGGAAAACTCGATGAGCGAACTCCATCATGAGTGCGGCGTTGCCGCCATTTACCATCTCCCTGGTCAGCCCGGCAGTGAGCTTTGCCCCGGCGGCGACCCCGAGCAAACCTCCAACTTGATTCCGCGAATGTTATTGGACATGCAAAATCGCGGCCAGCTTTCGGCCGGGATTTCTCGTTTCCATCCGACCCCTGAAAACGGACAGTTGATCGACACTTATCGTGAGATTGGCAGTGTTCAGGAGGTTTTTCGGCTTTCTCATACGGCCAAAGCGGCAAGTTTGATGAAGAAGTACAGCGGTCCGGCGGCAATTGGCCACGTTCGCTACGCCACCTGCGGCAAAGACGATCGAAGCTACGCCCAACCGTTTGAAATTCATCACTTCAACCGCCGCCAGTGGTTCACATTTGGATTCAACGGGCAGCTTGCCAATTACACGGAGTTGGCCGAAGACATTTTGAGCGAGCAGGACAACCACCTCGTGCGCGAGACGGATACTGAAATCCTCATGCACGTCATTTCTCAGCAGTTGGAAAGGCAGGAGTCGAATTGCTTGGTCGAGATGATGCGAGCGGTTGCGAAACGATTGGACGGCGCCTACTCATTAGCTCTGCTAACGGCAAAGGGTGAGATGTTGATTGCTCGCGACCCGCTCGGTATCAAGCCCATGTGCTATGCCGTTCAGGGGCCAATGTTCGCAGCGGCCAGCGAAAGCGTAGCTTTGTTGAATCTCGGCTTTAAGCGAAGCGAAATCAAATCGCTAAAACCGGGGCATGCGATCACCATCACCGAAGGCCAAATTGAATTTCACCAATTTGTTGATAACCCTGGCCAAGCACATTGCTTCTTTGAGTGGATTTATTTTGCCAATGTCGCAAGTACCCTGGACGACAAAGGGGTTTACACGACGCGAACACGACTGGGGAAAGAGCTCGCAGACCAAGAGTTGGTCAGCGATTTGATTGAAATCGACGAAGACACAATTGTGGTTCCTGTACCTGACACCAGTAAAGCGGCTGCTGACTCGATGGCGTTCAATCTTAAGGTCCCGTCAAGGGAGGGGTTGATTCGAAATCGTTACAGTGGGCGAACTTTCATTGAATCTTCGCAAAAAACACGAGCCCAGCGTGCGAAGATTAAATACACGCCGCTGCGTGAAGTGTTGGAGGGGAAGCGGGTGATTTTGGTTGAAGACTCGATCGTGCGGTCAACGACGATGAAAGCTTTGCTTCGTCGGATCAAGGAAGAAGGGGGCGCCAAGGAAATTCATGTTCGGGTAGCTTGTCCGCCGATCGTGGCTCCTTGTTATTACGGCATCGACATGTCAACGATCTCACAATTGTTCGCTCCAAATTTCTACCCACCGGGTGAACTGTTGACCGATGAGATTCAGGATGAGATGGCAGCAAAGCTTGGTTGTGATTCGCTCAGATACTTACCGATTGAATCAGTGGCTCGGGCCATTGATCTTCCGCAGGATGGGCTTTGCCAAGCTTGTATTAATTGCGAATATCCCACGCCGACCGGCAAAAAACTTTATCAAATCGACCTCGACAATTTCAAAAATGGAAATGGGCTTTCCGATGGCCGCGCTTTTGATGTCGGTAAGCCACACGCGGGTTCAGTTTGACACCATCGGTGTGCTGAAAAGCTTGTGTGGAATCCGCTGGTTGACGGTCAATCACCAAGGGACATCCAGATTGCGCAAGGATTTAGATGGTTCAATCAAGCCAACCCGAGGGGCCAATCAATGCAGGGGCTCTTCGAATGCCGGCAGAGTGGGAACCGCAAGCCGCCATTTGGTTAAGCTGGCCCCATAATCTTGAAACCTGGCCGAAGAATCTTGCCCAAGCTCAATTTGAGTTTATTCGTTTGGCAAAAGTGATTGCTGAGACTCAGGCGGTGAACGTCTTATGCTCGAGTGGCCTTCATGCTGAAGTGCAGACTCAATGTCGTACTGCCTTGGGGGACGTCAGTAATCTTACGCTGGTCGATATCCCAACCAACGATGCATGGGCTCGCGACTATGCGCCGACGTTTGTCAAAAAGACGGATGGTACGCTCGCTGCGGTTGACTGGCACTATAACGCTTGGGGAGGTAAGTACCCTCCATATGATTGTGACCAAAACGTTTGTGGACGGGTCGCTGAGCGGCTGGAAATAGAAGTTGTCGATCCACAGATTTGTCTTGAAGGAGGGGCGATCGAAGTGAATGGCAGGGGAGTCATGCTTTCGACAAGATCATGCGCGCTCGACCCCAATCGAAATCCAGAGCATGGTCTCGGAGACGTGGATGAAATATTAGAAAGGCATTTGGGAACTGACAAACACATTTGGTTATCTGGCAATTCGCTTGAAGGTGACGATACCGATGGACATATCGATCAGCTGGCTCGTTTTGTGGATCATCAAACGATTGTTTATGCTTGGACCGCAGATAAAAATGATTCGCAGTATTTCGGCTTGGAGAAAAATCTGATCGAGCTGCGTCGTGAGCTGGTTGCCAATGATTTGGGAAATATAAGTTTGATTCCTTTGCCCATTCCCGCCCCGATTGAATATTGCGGTCGGCGAATTCCGGCTAGTTATTGCAACTTTTTAATTACCAATGAGTTGGTCATTGTGCCTCAGTTTAAACAGCTTCAAGATCAACTGGCTATCAACTGTTTCAAACGCGTTTTCCCCTCACGAGAAGTTGTTGGTCTGGATTCACTCAACCTTTCTGTTGGCCTGGGTTCATTCCACTGCCTCAGTCAACAGCAGCCACAGTAGAATTCGTGAGGCAAGGTTCAACATGGAATGGCTGACGGCCAATAAGTGTAAGTCGAGGGAATGGTTTGCTGACCAGTTTGCACCAGACCAATGGATTTGCTGAGCGTCTGCTAATCTTGGTGTCATTTCTGTGCAAAGTCGTTGTCGGAATTCTGTCGCTGTTGTAGTAAACTAAAGACTTGTCGAACAATCAGTTTGTGGGTCGGACTCGGTCTAGTGGTGCACTCAACGCGTCGAAGTGAATAAGAGTTATTCACTTTGACTGCTTGACTCTTGATGGTTCGTTGTCACATCGAGTTGCAATTATTCGGAGATTCGTTTGAGAAAGACTTGCTGTTCCAGTGATCAGAAATCGGCCTTTGGCATCTTTTGTTTGCTCTTATGGATTGTTGTGCTTGGGGTTAGTTGGTCTGCGTTGGCTGAGGCTCAAGACGCATCACCGTTGGAATTACCCACGAGGATTCAGGAAATTGCCGCGTCACGGTGTCTTGATTGTCACAGCGGTGAAGCAGCAGAGGCGGATACGCGTTTAGACAATTTTTCGAGCTTGACGCCTGAAGCCAAATTGGAACTCCTCAATCGAGTGCAAGATCAGATCTTCTTTGGCCTGATGCCGCCGGAGGATTCGCAGCAATTAAATAAAAACGAGCATGAGTTATTAGCCAACTGGCTGAGGCATGAACTTCGCAATCGGAATGCGTCAGATCTAGACGAAAAACTGCGAAATCCTGGTTTTGGAAACTACGTTGACCACGAGAAACTTTTTGATGGTTCGGTTACATCCAAACCATTCACGCCAATTCGGCGGTGGTTGGTCAGTCCGCAAATTTTTCATGAGCGGGTTAACGATGTTTTTCGCTTGACAGGTCGGGCACGCCAAAAAAGTTTTTATGGAGTGACCAATCCGTTTGTATTACCCGATCATTCCGGCGTGCGCGACTACGACATTAATGCCCTTGATGGAGGGCATCTACTGGTGATGTTGAACAATGTGGCGTGGATTTCCAGTAAACAAATATTTGCGGCACTCCGAGCCGACGCGGACCGTCGTCAATTAAAATTCTCGAACCCCAAAGATCGTTGGTATCCGCCAACGTCTCCTCCAGAATTCGTCGCTATCGTGCACAAGACAAGTGCGCCTACCGAGGAAGAAATGGTTTCTGCAATCCAGACACAATTCGACTGTGTGCTGCGTCGAAAAGCGAGTGACGAGGAGCTGAAGCGTTATTTGGAGCTTTTACGGTCTGCGATCGAGGTAGGCGGCAATGCGATTGGGCTTCGCCAGATGTTGGTGGGGGTGCTACTGGAGTCTGAGTTTCTCTATCGGCAAGAATTTGGCTTTGGCGAGTCGGATGAGTTTGGGAGGAGGCTTCTTTCGGCGGACGAGGCAGCCCACGCGATTGCGTATGCGATGGGTGATCGCGGACCGGACGAGCAACTGCAACAAGCTGCAACCTCGGGGCGTCTGAAAACAAAAGAAGACTATCGGCGCGAAGTGAAACGTTTGCTGGCTGATGAGAAGTCACTCAGCGGTCCCGTTGATCCGTCACTTGGCGGAAAGAATATGCGAGCGCAAATCAGCACGCATCCCAAGTTGGTGCGATTCTTTCGGGAATTCTTTGGTTACCCCAATGCAACGAAAATCTTCAAAGATCTCAAACGGAGTGACGGATATTACCAGAACCCGAGTCGCGGGACAGCGGGAACGCCTGGATTTTTAGTGAAAGAGGCTGACCGAATTGTAGATTGGGCCTTGCAACAGGATGTGAATGTTTTTGAGCACTTGTTGGCGACGGACGAATTTTTTGTCTATCACGATAAGGATAACGAAACGGGGCGCAAGGTGATCGAAGAGTGGAAAGAAACCTACGCTCGGTTGAAAGATACGGATTGGAAGAAGAACCCAGAGAAGGTCATCGAGGATAACCTTGAGTTCATCAAATCGAAAAAAAGCCTTCGTATTCTTGGCGGCAAACAGAAACGGGAATTCCTGCGTTACATGCACTACTTTCGCGAGTCGATTGCCCGTGGGCGAACGCCGTTCACAACGCCGTCTTTTGCTCATGGGTATACCTACAACCATTCGACATTCTACAACCTTCCGCCGACACCCAATCCGTTTCGTTATGGTCGGCGACTACAAGAGGACTTTACAGGACTCGACGACACTGAGTTTTGGGATTACCCCGTCGAGCAGCCCTTTAAAATCGAAGGCCGAAGAGGCCTTTTGACTCATCCCGCATGGCTGATCGCTCATTCGGGTAATTTCCAAACAGACCCAATTCGCCGCGGTCGCTGGATTCGTGAAAAACTTTTGGCGGGTAATGTGCCTGATGTGCCGATTACCGTGGACGCCCAAATCCCCGAGGATCCGCATAAAACATTGCGAGAGCGTCTTGAGCTGGTAACCACAGCGCCGGAGTGCTGGAAGTGCCACCAAGACATGAATCCTCTGGGCCTTCCGTTTGAGTCGTTCGATGATTTTGGTCGGTATCGCTTGGATGAGCCGCTTGAGTCACCCGAGAATGTAATTGCTAAGTCAAAGAAGAAAAATGGCTTCGATTCTTACTCGACTCGAACCGTCAACACGCTTGGTCATTTAAGTGGGACGGAAAATGCGTCTCTCGACGGAGAGGTTCGGGATGCGTTTGAACTGATTGATCGACTGTCGAAATCACCCAAAGTTCGCCAATCCATCATCCGTCACGCCTTTCGATTCTTTTTGGGCCGAAATGAAATGCTGTCCGATTCCCAAACGATGATCGATGCCGATCAAGCCTATGTGGAGAGCGGTGGAAGTTTCAAGGCCGTTGTAGAATCGCTTCTGACATCGGATTCATTCATGTATCGCAAAGAAGTTGGAGTGGAGAGACCCTAAGAAACTCGTAGCGTTTGTTGACTCAATTTAATTTAGAACGTGTTAGAACGACGGAACAAAAAGACCATGAATTCACGCCGTAATTTTCTCAAGAGCAGTCTATTGGGGGTTGGCTCAATAGCTGGGGTGTCGCAACTCATGGCGGCATCCTCGCCCATCCCAACAAAACCTCCCACACGGTTTATTTTTCTCCACAAGGGAAACGGGTTGCTCCCTGGGTCGTTGGTGCCGCCCACCTTTGATGACACTCAAAAGGAGGCTGAGCGAAAGAAAGAGCCTTTTCGAGTGGATCTGGACAACCATGATCTGCCTGGCTGGATGAGCCCACTCGCCAACCACAAAGCGAACCTCACCATCCTGCAAGGTCTGTCAGGAAAAATGTGCACGACAGGACATCATACGTGGTGTTCGTCGCTTGGCGTCTATAAAGCCAATGAGCGTCTGAGTTCCATTAAATGGGCGACAGTTGATTTTGAGTTAGCAAAACTGTTTCCATCACCATTTGGGCACATTGAACTCGCCTGTTTTCCCGGTGGCGGTGGTAACGCACGGGGTAACATTAATGGAATTGAGAAAGGTTTTTCTGCTCGTGGTCCACAGCAGCCAAACTATGCGTTCGGCTCTCCGAAGGTTGCCTTGAGTGAATTGTTTAAGTCTGTGGCAACAGACAATTCATCTCGGCAGAGCTACGAACTGGATCGCAAAATGTTGGAATTTGTGGCCAACAAACACGCTGATTTGGCTCGACAATTACGCGGTGTCGAGCATCCCAAAGTCGGTAATTACGCCGAGGCTCTTCAGGAAATTCGCGATCGCAATGGACGTGTTGAATCAATGGCCGATGTGATTCGTCGATGCAAGCCAGAGCTTGACCCCAAGTACTTGGCCGAAGAAATCTCAACGGTGGATCGTCAGACTGGCCATGCAGAGATATTGCTGTCATCTTTGATCTCGGGGATGACCAATGTTGTTACATTCACTCTGGACGAACTCGGTACTTTGTACTCGGGGTTACCTGGGATCGAGGGCGAAAACGTAAATCAACACGACGTCGGGCACGGTAAGTCCGTAGCTCAATTTAGCGCTGTTGAGGTAAGAGAGAAGATTCGTCATCAGCAAATGAAGGTCATTGATAACATTGTGACTCGCCTCAAGAGTACTCCCGAGGCAGGGGGGACGATGTTTGACAATACCGTGTTGTTCTACTTTCCTGACAACGGCGAAACGCATCACAGCCGTGGTACAGAATGGCCTTTTGTCGTTCTCGCCGGAGATAACACATTGCTAAAACTTGGTCGGCAATACATTCGTTTGCCCGCCTATGGCAAAGAAGGCCACAAGACACTCGGCAACTGGTACACGACAATCCTGAATGCCTATGGAAATCCGATTGATCATTTTGGCGCTTTTGACGTGGCTCTAACGATCGATCAAAAGGGGCCAATTAAGGCATTTCTCGGATAGCTTCGTTGAAGAGGCTGTTGATGCGTTTGTTGTAAGCGACATCGTATTTTCTTGACCCGCGTATACACAAAGAAAACTCTCTATGCTTGGAAACCGATTTTCATTGGCTTGGGCCCTGATTTTTGCCGTACTTTTTCAGGGTGTTTTGGATGCACAAGATCGTCCGAAAAAAATGCCCAAGGAAAACGTCATTGAAGTTCCTGCAATTGGTGAAGGCTTGTGTGTCAGCAATGTTTTTCAATCGAATATGGTATTGCAACGTGACAAGCCAATTTTGATTTGGGGCTGGGCGGACGAGGGGGAAGAAATCACGGTGAGTCTGGGTCAGCATGATCAGGTCGCCACCGCGGCAAGTGATCGGCAGTGGAAAATAACGTTGCCAGCGATGGAGGCCAACAAAGACCCGCAAATGCTGACCGTCAAAGGGGCAAAAGAGACGCTCGTGATGGAGAACATCCTGATTGGTGATGTCTGGGTGCTGGGGGGGCAGAGTAACATGGAATTCCCGCTGGATAGGATTGAGAATGGCCAGCTTGAAATCGTGTCCGCCAATTTTTCGAATATCAGGATCTTGACCGTTCCCGCACAAAATGGTCCGGATACTAAACCTGGATTTTCCCGCCTCTACGAGTGGAGCGGATGGTTTGGTCGTCATTATCGGAAAGGAGACTGGGATGTCTGCACGCCTGAAATCGCACGGGAGTTGTCTGCCATTGGGTACGTTTTTGCTCGTCGAATCCACATGGCAACACAGGTCCCCATTGGTGTGATTGATGCCTCGCGAGGCGGTACGACGGTAGAAACTTGGACACCCACCCCAACTCTGAAAGAGATCAATTCAACCGAAGTGAAGTCTGTTCTGGCGGAGTGGGATCAAAAGGTCTCAAGCTGGGATGCACAGGCTGACCTCGATCGGCGGATCAATAACTATCGCCAGAAGGTTGCTCGATTTAAGAAAGAAGGCCGCGCGATGCCCGCCAATGAAGTCGAGCCTTCAGATCTTCTTCCTGGTCCAGCGATGGATCAGAATCGTCCCGGCAATTGCTATGCCAGTATGATTGGCCCTCTCGCTGGACTTCAAGTCAAAGGTGCAATCTTTCACCAAGGTTACAATAACTGCTTTAATGGGACTGAAGGTACGATCATGTATCGCCATGTTTTCCCAGAAATGATTACTGCTTGGCGTGCCGCTTTCAACGATCCCAAAATGCCGTTTGGCATCCTCTCACTTTGTACTGAAGGAACCATTCAATCGCTTGATAACTACTGTGAGATGATGGCTAATCCTGGGCCTGCCATTCGCGAAGCACAATATCAAACGTTCCTCGATTTGTACAAAGCAGGAGACAAGAATATTGGTTTTACCAGTACGTATGATTTACGTCGTCGATGGTACCACCCTCAACTAAAAATCCCCGCCGGCGAGCGAATTGCAAGATGGGCGTTATCCACACAGTACGGATTCGACCGCACGATTCGTTGGAAGCCTCCGTTGGTTGAAGAAATGAAAGTCGTCGGAGGTCGCATTGAGTTGCGACTTGATGAACCCGCCAGTGCTGTCGACAACGGAGGCCCGATTCTAGGGTTCGCTGTCGCAGGTGATGATCGAAAATTTCACCCAGCTAAAGCCGAGCATTTTGTGACTGGCAAAGATGATCGGGGGCAACCGCGAACGGACAAAAAAGTCATTGTCTTAAGTAGCACGATGGTAACCGAACCGGTGCATTATCGTTACGCCTGGGGGCGCAGTCCACTCGGCAACTTGCAGGCCGACCGGATGACGGATATTCCTTTTGCCACCCAACGCAGTGACGATTGGTCTTTGGAAAACGTTCCGCTTGGGGTGCATGAAACCAAGGTCACCGGCAAGCTCAGTCGTCAGCAACGACGAAAACAAATTGAAGCGCTTAAGAAACAAGACGTTGAGCGAATAATTGCTGAAGCGGCGGCCCTGGAACGCACTACCCAAGAGAACTGATGATGAACTCGGTGAGTCGTGTTTCGTTGTTTGGTTTCGCTGAGCCAGAGGCTGGATTTCGCGAGGGTGGTGGATAATGCCAGAGTTTGAAATCCGCTGGAAAGTGGCTTGAGTACCCTTGGTTTAAAAAACAGTTAAGAAAAAACAGTTAAGAAAAAACAGTTAATGGCACAGCGATCTGGAGATGCTGTAGTTCACCCTCGAAGGCTTTCCATTTTGGGGAAGCTGAGCGTAATTAAAATCAATTGTTTCAGCACAGGTTAAAAAAATAAATGCGCATCCTCGTTGGGATAATTATCCTTTGTTTTGCAATCCAGTGTGGGCGTACGGCCGCTCAATCACCGCTACCAACAGCATGGTTGGATGGGACGACAGAGAAGCGGCTGAAGGCGATCTATGAGAGGGGGGATTTCAACGCCAGAAAGTTTTCGGCGAAATGGTGGGCCGATAGTGCAGGATATACGATTCAGAAACGGGATCAAAAAACCAGAAAACCCATTTTTGAATTTTATGATGTCCGCACTGGAGAGCGAACGGACGCAAAGCCAACGGTTCAGAAAGACTCGGGATCGCTGCGTCTTGTTTCGCCAGATGGCAAACTCAAATTGGAGAATCGTCACCGCAATCTTTTTGTCCTCGATTTGGTTACGGGGAAGCGGACTCAATTGACAGATCGCGAACCTGATCGCGAAGTTGATTATCGAAATCCCCAATGGAGCCCGAATGGAAAGTACATCGTTTTCACGGAAGCTGATAACAGCAATGTAAAAAAGCGGGCAATGCTCGTGCCCCAAGACCCTTCGTATCCCGGAGTTCGTGAGCGACGTTTCGCTCGTGTCGGTGAGAAGATTACGATGAGTCGTGTCGGGATTGTGGACGTGGAGGGGAAGAAAAGAGTGTGGTTGCCGATTGAATCGCCTGAGGAGGGGTTCTATCTCGGGCTCGTGGAGTGGGCAGGCAACTCACAAGAATTGTTAGTTGAGCGATTGAGTCGATTTCGTGACAAGCGTGAATTTTTTCTCGCATCCACCGACGGAAAGATGAAGAGGGTTTTCGACGAGTCCAATCCTGCCTGGGTGGTCGCGAGCCAAGCAAAAAACTCTGGCCTGAGGTGGGTTCGCAATGGGCAGGCATTCATCGTCATTAGTGAAAAAGATGGTTGGCGACACGCTTATTTGTATTCACGCAACGGTCAAGAGTTATCGCTGCTAACGCCTGGACCCTACGACATCATTGACCGCGCCATTGTTGATGAGGCGGGTGGTTGGTATTACTTTTACGCTTCGCCGGACAATGCAACCGATAAATATCTGTATCGTGTTCCCTTAGCCGGATCCGGACAATTGGAACGAATCACTCCGAGCGACAAGGCTGGAACCCACGACTACAACTTTTCTCCGGATGCGAAATGGGCATTTCACACCTTTTCAGATTTTGACACGCCACCCGTCACCGAGCTGGTTGAGGTTTCAGGGCATCGGGTTGTTAAGGTGCTGGAAAAGCACGAACAAGTGCAGGTAAGAGCGAAGTCAGTCATTTCGCGACCAACGGAATTCCTCCAGTTGGAGCTCGGCAAAGGCCTTAGTATGGATGCTTGGTTGATTAAACCGAGAGACTTCGACGCTACTAAAAAATACCCCGTCTTCATTTATGTTTACGGCGAGCCTCATGCCCAAACGGTTTTGAATCAATGGGGGGCAGGGCAGAGCCATTTTCTTCGCGTTATCGCTGACCTCGGGTATCTTGTTGTTTCGATCGATAATCGCGGGACTCCCGCTCCCAAGGGAGCTGCTTGGCGTCGGTCCGTTTTTGGGAGTCTCGGTCCGCTTTCGACCGATGATCAAGTAGTTGGGCTCAAGGAATTGGGCCGTATGCGATCCTATGTCGATCTTTCCCGTGTCGGCATTTGGGGTTGGAGTGGTGGCGGATCAAACACTCTAAATGCCTTGTTTCGTAAACCCGATGATTACCACGTTGGAATTGCGGTCGTGCCCAAGCCGCAACCTCATCTTTACAATGCGTGGTTCCAAGAAATCTTTATGCGGACCAGAGCTGTCAATCCTGAGGGATACAAAAAATCTGCACCGCTCAACTTTGCGAACGGTTTGAAAGGTAAACTTTTGATCATTACAGGATCGGGTGAGACCAACACGCACATTCAAATCATTGAGGGGTTGGTTGACCGATTGATCGAATTGGGCAAGCAGTTTGACTACATGGTCTATCCCAATCGCGATCACGGTCTGAGGGAGGGACGTGGAACGGTGGTTCACGTCAGAATGCTGATTGCAAGATATTTGCTCGAGCACCTTCAGCCGGGGCCAAATAGATAACCGCGGTTTAATTAACTTCATGAAGTGAATGCGTGAAGAGAAGATTCGCATTTGCGCAGGAAATGCTGAACGGTCCTAATCGATCGGTGTTTCAACACCTGTTTCAAACTTAATATTTAAAAGTCGTCAATGAAATTCAATTCGCTCGTCACTTTGTTAGCTGTCACGGTTGTGTCTTGTCTCGCTTTGGTGCAGTCGGTCTGTGCGCAGGTCGATGCATTGAATGAGATTGCACTCGTTGGAACTTATCGCCGAGAGCCCGTCGAAAACAAGTGGCACGTTGGCAGCATCGAGATGTCGCTAAAGAATGGAGCCAAGCGATTAGAGTGGGTCAACAAGGCAGGCGTTAAGTGGGGCCTAGTTCTTGATTTAAAAAAAGGCGTGCTGAAGACTGGGCCTTCAAATCCATATCTTAAAAATGGACACCGCGAATTTGCGTTGGAATTTCGGGCTGGCAAACTCATCGGATTTTGGTTTCAGAACTCACTCTATGTGAAGGAGGGAGTGAAGGTCTTGCCTCAACTATCGCGAGGTTTCCATGGATATATTTCCATGAGGGCTCAAGCACCTCCCGAGGGATTCGGTTACGGGGCGAGCTTTTATGTGAGTGTTTGGCCACTGTTGAAAGACCCCATCAGCCAATTTCAAATCGGTTTGCCTTCGACTTGGATTACGCCTGACAATCGCGACTTTAAGAAACCGCTCTGTCCTCCGGGGACGGTGGCTCGGGACAATTGGCCTGAGCGTGGACCCTACTATCGCGATGTATTTCAAACGATTGAAGGTGGACTGGGCTATTGGGTATCCACGCAGTTTCCAACCCACAGCCCCAAATACCGAATTAACGGGACCCCGAATGGTTACAACCATGAAATTTCTTCACCGGGTTGGGGGTTTGGAAAAACGAAATCACTGCCCGGGATAAAGATGGGAATTGCCCAGCTGAGTAACCGTCTTTTGATCCCTCCGGATGGCCTGACGTTTGAAGCAGGACAGACCGGGAACCTGCTGGGCAATGCATGGATGGTGTTGCCCTTGGCATCCAAGAAGAAGGGAGCCGGGGCTTCGACTGGCGATAACAGTTGGACGCTATTTTTGAACTCGCAGAATTTTAAAGGTCCCGTTGCATTTTGGATTCCGGAGACTTGGAGTCAGTTATCGCAGGGCTACCGAGTTATCGAAAAACGTGGACTCGATGCTAGACCTGGCTCGATGGGTAGTGGAGCAATGGAGGTGAATACCGTCCCTTGTTTTGAAGAGACGGACAAGAAAGGTGTGACTTATTCAAAAATCCCCAAGATCCAGTTTCCCGTGAATCAAAATGGCGAAACTTCACTGATGCAGGACGTTACGTTCTACGCGAAAAATTCGGTCGGTGCCAACGGATTGGTTGATCGAAAAAAGTCCTGGAAACCAAATTTGAAAGCGGTGCCGATTCGTTTTGATCAAGGAGCAAAGAGAACAAAATTACTTGGAATCGACAGTGTCGTCCAAACAAAAATTTATGGGCAACCCGGGAAGCAGGTTTTTGGGCTTGAGTGGAGCGAAGCGAGGGGGACTGGATATCTCCCTCAATATTTTAAGCAGGATGGCGATCGACGCGTTGCAATCGAAGAAAAAGAAGTCCCTCCGAGTTTGAGTCTCGTTGACCAAAAGTTTCGCTCTGCCAAGAAGCAACAGAACTATCATTCTTCTCAGTCAGAGATTTGGACCAAACCAGGGCCCAAAACGGCAACATCTCGGGTGACTTTGGTGGATGGTTCGGTGGTTACTTATGCTTGGTATCGTTTCGTCGATCAGCCGTCGCTGGTGGCTGTCGAGTGGAGTGTTGCAGAAAAAAATCGAATGCAAGCAAAGGTCGAAAAGATTCATCGAACGTGGCCTATCACAGGGGATTATATCCCTGATCCATCCAGCGGAAGACTGGCAAAGCTGGATCACGCTATTTTAGTCTCACCGCCCTCAGGATTCGAAGTCGGCTACGTTCCGATTGTTGTCAGTCAAACGATGGAGCGTTAACGAAGCAAACTGCTTGGAAGCGCTGGATTGCCAGATTCGTTATTGACGACCGGTGCTTGGCAGCAAACCTGAGACGATGCATGGCATTCATGGACATTACGAAAAATATTACCAACCCCAGACCTGATTGAGCCTTCAATGAAACACCTATTTTTATCGTTCTTTCATTGGTTCGCTTCGAGTCGAAGCGAACTTCAAATTCTCCTCGGTCTCGTTGGGGCTGCTTTCATGCTTGCCTTACCTGTTCCAGGTGGTGCTCAGGAAAACCTTCAAATTGTCGACACACATGTTCACTTCTGGGATCTCCAGCGACCCAAGGGGATCTACTGGATTTCAAAAGACGATCAAGTTCTCTACCGCTCGCTGTTGCCTGCGGTGCATGAGCCCATTGCGAAAGCCAATCATGTTCGCGGGGTAATTGTGGTTCAAGCGGGGCAGAGCTTGCCTGACAATCAATGGAATTTGGACATCACAGCCCACAACAAGCAACTTTATCGTGGTGTCGTGGGTAATTTGTCGGAGGTGATAGGAACGGACAAGTTCAAGCCACTTTTTAAGCAATTGTGCAAAGATAAACGGTACGTTGGTTATCGGTTGTCAGGCAAGTATCAAGAAAATCTCTCCGAGGAGTTTTTTCGAGACTTGGAACTGACGGCCAATTCTGGCAAAACCGTCGATTTTCTTATCGGCGGTTATACGCTTGAGGAGGTTAAGGTCATTGCCCAGCGAGTCCCCAAGTTAAAGATCATCCTTGACCATTTTGGAAACGTTAAACTGGACGATCAGGCCTTAAATTTGAATTGGGTAAAACAGTTCCGAGCGGTCGCCAAGTTTAAAAATGTCTACTGCAAGGTATCGGCGTTGTATGGTCGTGCTAAGCAGCAACCCGCGCCTCGGGATCTTGGTTTTTATCGGCCGGTTTTAGATCTGGCGGTCGAGTGCTTTGGAGAAGACCGAATCGTTTTTGGCAGCGACTGGCCCGTCACTCGAACCACTGGAGATTATGCCTCGATCGTCGAGTTGACGAGAGAATATTTTGACAGTCGGGGCCCTAGAATGTCGGAAAAGCTGTTCTATCGTAACGCTCTGCGTTTTTATGGGATTGAATCGTCGTCCAATTCATCGGATCTTGATTCGCAAAGACAAATCAAAGAGTAAGTGGGGGAAAGCGTCTGATGCTTTGTGATACCACGAGTAATTTTTTCCGCAAGGCGAAGGCGTGGGTTGAGTCAAAGAATCAAGCTCGGTTTCACTCCGCCGGCTTTTCTTGCTTTGATCCGGATGTACGGAGCGACGAACTGGCAGCGATGGGCAAAACTATTCAACTCGGCTTCCGGTTTGGCGTGTAACGGTTCGGTCATGTCTTCAATGAACAATCCGGCTCGGCACATGCCTCCCAGCAAATCCTCCCAGCGATGAATGTACTCGAGTGTTCCCTCCTCTCGAATCAAATTTGGAATCTTGGCGGGAGGTAGCGGTTCAGTTTGGTAGTATCGTTGCGTGAGGTGATATCCCGCTTGTTTGGCTTCAAGTGATGTTTGCAGGCTGGTGGGTTGTTTGTGTTGACTGATGTAAAGGCCACCGGTGGAGAGAACCCGAGCAACTTCCCGGTAAACTGGATTCACATTGGGGACGTAGCAGGTACTGACCGGGTGGATGACGATGTCGAAAGATTGATCCGTCAGAGCCGAGAGGTCGTCCATTGAGGCTTCGATGGTCCTTAAGGGAAGGTTGCGTTCGGCAGACACAGCACGATCGAGTTCTAGCATTGCGGGGCTAAGGTCGACAACGGTCACGATCGCTCCGGCCGCAGCATAAATTGGGCCTTGTCGTCCTCCTCCGGCCGCGAGGCACAAAACGCGTTTACCCGAGATATCAGGGCCAAGCCAGCCTTTGCCATCGACGGTCTTGAGGGGGTCCACGAAATCAATGTCTCGGGCTGGTTTTGCCAAACGATCCTGTTTTTTTGCCAACTGATCCCATGCTGCCCGGTTGTGCCAATGGTCTTCTGACGGTTTCATAGAGGTTCTGTGTTTCTGCAAAATTTCTACATCTCTCAACTGCTTACGTCGGTCGCCGCATTTGTCTATCGCTTCATCCACCATCGCTCAGTTCGAGTATCCGCGACAGGTTCGATTTGTCGATACGGACGCGAGCGGATTTGCCAATTTTTCGGCTTATGTTCGAATGATGGAAGAAACCGAGTACGCATTTCTCAGAAATCGTGGGCTCTGCGTGATTTTGCGAGATGAGAAGGGAACGATGGGCTTTCCAAGGCTCAACGTCTCACTCAAAATTCACCAGCCTCTTGTGTTTGAGCAGGAGGTCACTGTCCGACTGTTGTTAGTCGAGATTGACGGTAAGCAAGTCGTTTACAAATTTGAAATTTTGGACCACGACCAGGATGTTCTTGTCGAGGGGAGCTTCAAAGTCGCATTTTGCCGCTTTCCTGATAATGGGCCGCCTTTCGCGATACTGATACCAGAATTCGTTACTGCGGCTCTCACCGGCAACGGTTCTTAACAACGCAAATACTTAAACTTTGCCCATCATTAATACTTAAAGCAAAACATGTCTGACAAAAAATACGACGCCTTGATGGTAGTTTCCTTTGGCGGCCCCGAGGGACCAGATGACGTGATGCCCTTTTTGGAGAACGTCCTACGCGGCAAGAATGTACCGCGCGAGAGGATGCTTGAGGTTTCTGAGCACTACAATCATTTTGACGGTATCAGCCCGATCAATGGACAGAACCGCGAGCTGATTGCCGCTCTAAAAAAGGAATTAGCCGACCACGGAATTGATCTACCAATTTATTGGGGCAATCGGAATTGGCATCCGATGCTGCCTGATGCGCTTCGGCAGATGCAAGAAGATGGAATAAAGTCTGCACTTGGCTTTTTTACATCGATTTACAGTTGTTATTCAGGCTGTCGTCAGTATCGTGAAAATATCGCTGACGCCCAAGCGGCGATTGGTGAGGGAGCGCCCGAGGTTCACAAGCTGAGAATGCCGTTTAACCATCCGCTTTACATCGAAGCCTCCGCCGACCGAGTTCAAACCGCGTTTGATGAGGTTCAAAGCGATCGTCAATCCGCAACGCGGTTTGTCTTTACTGCCCACAGCATTCCGATGTCGATGGCAGAGGGGTCTAAGTATGCAACTCAGCTAAACGAGGCTTGCCGGTTGATCATGGAGAAAATTGGGGATTACCCATGGGAACTGGTCTACCAAAGCCGATCCGGGCCCCCGTTGCAACCTTGGTTAGAACCTGATGTCTGCGACTACATCGGGGAACTGAAGCAGAAATCTGATGTCAAAGACATCGTCATGATGCCCGTTGGTTTCGTCTCCGATCACATGGAAGTATTATTTGATCTTGATACCGAAGCTAGAGAGCTTTGCGATGAACTAGGGATCAATTTGCAGCGGGCCAAATCCGTTGGGGTTCACCCCAAATTCATTTCAATGATTCGGGAGTTGATCCTCGAGCGAACCAGCGGAACCGAAAAGCGAGCGATCGGCAACATGCCTGCCAACTGGGATGTGTGCCCCCATGACTGCTGCACTTACGATCCCCCCAAACGACCAACTCGACCGGCGAAAACCGAGTAGCGAAAGCTTGTGGCGCGTGTTTGGTGCCTAGCATCCTCGGGGTTGCGAACGGCTTTTTAAGGCGCGACGTGGAGGTTAGCGTGAGCTTTGTTTCGATGGTTGCGAGCAAACTCGAATCAACTTGCCTAGAACAAATCCAAGGAAAACCGCGTGTCTGATTTTAGAACGGCACTGGTGTCAGGGAATGTGTGGAATGTTCGAACATTAACGTGGCTTCGAAAGGCTTGAACGTTAATGTAGCTCATGGCTCCAAACGACAGTCGTCCGTTGGAATGAAAACGATGCACGAGACCTTCGCACTCAACTTTGGCGTCGAGTTGCTGTTGAATCGTCACAAACATCATTGGCTTGACGCCTTCTAGTTGGACTTCTGAGCGATATCCAATCGTATCGTGGATAGATGTTTCGTCATTGCATACGCCGTCGATAGGGTGTGAAAGAACGACTCGCTGAGCAGGCAACGGATGATGTGCACTGGCACAAACCTCAGTCAAAATCATGTCGTTATGAACAAAGGAGATGGCGTGACCGTCTGTTGTGATGTTCAATTTCAAAATGTAATTTTCGCGTTCAATTACTCTCGCGGCGCAAATTTCAAACAACTCTGGATGAACATTCCGCTCAAACAGATGAAAGTTCAAATCAGTGATTTTGGGACGAACAGATAACACAAAGAGATTCCTGAAAAAGGTCGCAGCGCCATATCAATTGTAAAGTCGCAATGAACTAACGTCGCGTTTGATAATGTAAAATTTCGACTTGAAACACAAAAAAGGTAAACGAAAATTTTGGAGAAAAAATCATCTTATTGATTGACAAAGCATTGACTCATGTCGCTAACAAAAATGTGCCTCAAATGGTTCCAGTACTTCTTGATTTAAACTTGGGTTAAAACGTCGTAAGCCACATGAGCGCCAACTGCAATTCCAAATCCGCGAAACAAAAATAGTGAGCAAAAAACTGTACTTGCAATAAAACGAAATGAGAAACTGGACACTTCGAATTGGTTGCCTGCAGGATTAAAAAAGTTGTAATGCAGGGCCGCAAAAATCAAACTGACCAAAACAACTCCGGCAATCATGGCCTGTTTGCGATCATGAAGCAGTTTTTCGCCCCAATAAATAATGGGGACCAGCATCATGATTCGAAAGATCACCTCTTCATAAATCCCACTTCCAACGTAACTCACTGCATGGCCCCACCAAGCGGTCGACAAATCAAGTGCTGTTGATGGAGTGGGCGTTCCGCCCGATAGTAAATTGAGTGAATTAGCCAAGCAATAAAGGATCAGGCCCAAACCGGCTGCCTCCAGTAGCATGGCAAACATAATCGTCGGGCGCAAGTTCCAGAGATCACCTACCCGATGATGCCAACCGATTAAAATTCCAATGGTCAACAACGGTAATAGAGCGAATTGATCAAAACCAAATTGCTGAAGCGCCTGGTGGAACCACAAATCGATGCCGCTTCGAGTGGTTTCAGTGCTAAATAATACTGTTCCCACTTCATACAGAGCTAAAAAAGGCAGTACAAAAGCCAAGCAAATCAGAGGCCGTCTGGATTCAACCTGGTAGGGTTGGGTCTGTTTTCTGGCAAGTTTTCTTTGTTTTCGGGCTTCAGATTTTGATTTAAGAAGTTCCCCAATCGCAGCGGATACTTCACAGGTATCATGGGGGGAATTCTCGGGGCCGGTTTGCGGTTGGTCCGCAGGTAGAGAGTTGCGAGGTCGAGGAGAGTTTGTGTTGAGTTGAATCGACAGATTGGATTGGATTGTCACGCAAGACGGAACTTGAGACGTTTTTTTAACTCGTAAGTTTCGAGTCTTTTTCAATTGTTTCAGTCTTGCTTCCATAACCGTGTTGCCAAATCAACAAAGCGATGTTGGGCTGACATGTTGGGGTCATTGACGAATGATATTCGAGGCGTGATCGTAGCGATTTTAAGCCCACTCACCAACGCTAAAATTTGCTCAAACAACCCGTGTTTAATTGAGCTTGACTTGGGTCGCGATCGGATTTCCTGATTGACTGTAGAATCACCTGCGAAGGCGTGGAATGATCTTGAACCAGCTTTTGTACTCTTCCGAATTATCAATTTCTTCACTTTGAAAAAATTGATCTGGACTGGTTCGCTGCTTTCGTCTGATGATCACAGTAGAGTGTCATGAGCCATTAACGAGCGGCGACGGATCAGTCAGATAAATTCAATGATTTTGTGACTTGTTCGACAAACTCGAACACCGAGATATTCCGAATCGGGAGAATTTGCCAAGAGGTTTCCCGTCACAAGTCCGTCTCAAGACTTAGGCAATGGACCAGTCGACTTCCTGGCGTTGGAATTTCCGCAGCGCTGCGTTAGCTTGGGAAAACGGTTGGCTACCGAAGAATCCGCGGTAGGCCGAGAGCGGAGAAGGGTGGACTGATTTGATAATTGCATGACGTTCTTGATCGATCAGCTTGGCCTTTTTTTCCGCTGGTTTGCCCCAAAGAATAAACACGATTCGATTGCCTTGGCTGCTTAGTTGTTCAATCACTTCGTTGGTGAACTGTTCCCAGCCTTTCTTTCGATGCGAATTGGCTTGGCCCTGTCTAACGGTTAACACGGTGTTTAATAGAAACACACCCTGGTGAGCCCACGATGTTAAATTTCCATGCTTCGGCTGATCAATGCCCAAATCGGATTGAAGTTCCTTGTAAATATTTCGTAACGAAGGTGGGAGTTTCATTTCGCCTTCGACGGAAAAACTCAATCCGTGTGCTTGGTCGGGGCCATGGTAAGGATCCTGCCCGAGAATGACGACTTTTGTTTCTGATAGCGGGGTGAGTCGAAACGCAGAGAAAACATTTTCGGGAATGGGGTAGATGGTCTGCTGGGCTCGTTCCGTTGCCACGAACTCGCACAGCGATTGAAATTCTGGCAGATTAAAATGTGGTTGAAGGTGGGGGGTCCAATCGGTTTGAACGGGCCAGTGTGCGGGAAGGTTCATGCCCTCGGCGCCTTTCCGGGCCAGTTCCAGTCGCGAAGTTGTTGGGCCTTTGAGGTGTCGCCATTCTCATCCCAATACTGGGCGGCTTGGATTGCCTGTTCCTGGTTTTCGATCGAATCAAAATGGGGAGGGTGAAGGGAATTGGGAGGCAGTGATGAAGGCGCCGAATTTAAAGCCGCCTGCGTGCTCGCAGGTTGATGGGGCCGGAAATCAATCAACTGAACCTCCACGCTCCGCCGACCACGGAAATCATTGACGACCGGTCGAAATGCAAAATCAAACGCTTGGCCGACTTGACTAAGGTCCTCAGCCCATTCTCCCTTTCCAAATGCAACGGCACGTATTTTTGAATCGAACTGTTCAAGTTGGAGGGATAGATGCCGGCCTTCTTTACCCATGGTTTTTGGGGGAGCGGCAAGTCGAACTCCCGTGGCACAAAGAACTGGACGTGGATTGCTCTGACCAAAGGGTGCCAGTTTTTCCAAGTCGTTCATCATGCTCATGGTCAAGTTGCCGATCATCGCTTCGGCATCAATGTCGAGGTCGGGCACAAGGTCGTTCACACTAACCTGAGAAATGACTTGTTCACAAAAATCCTCTCGGAAAGCATCGATCTTGCTTGGGTCGATGGATAAACCAGCGGCAGCTTGGTGACCCCCAAATTTAATCAGATGTTCCTGACAACCGGAGAGTGCTTGGTAGAGATCGACGCCACACGATGTTCGACATGAACCAACCCCTGGGCGATTGCCCAACGGATCGGTCGAAATCATGATGGTGGGTCGATGATATAGTCCTGCGATGCGTCCCGCTGCGATTCCAATGACTCCAAGATGCCAGTCGGGCTCGGTTAAAACTAAGGCGGCTTCGTTTTCGGGCTGGTGGTTATCTTTAATAAGCTTTTTGGCAGCCCGCAAGATCCTTCGATCGAGAGTATCACGTTGTTGATTTAGTTGATCAATGTAGGTTGCCAGCGCTTGTGCTCGATCTTCCGATTCACATATCAAAAGTTCTACGCCAAGTTGTGCTTGACCGAGTCGCCCCGCCGCGTTGAGTCGTGGACCGACGGAAAAGCCAATATCTTCACTCCCTAATTTGGGCTTATCGATTACCTTGGCTAGCGCGAGAAGGTGTTTGAGGCCGGGGTTGGCGAATTGCCGCATGCAGTTAAGACCGTGATGAACGATTACACGGTTCTCATCTAGCAGGGGTACGACATCGCAAACGGTTCCGATCGCCGCTAGCGAAACTGCAGCAAACAAAAAGTTTCGATACTTTTCAGGAAGCTTGGGAGATCCGTGATCTGCTTGGCATAGTGCCCACGCGACTTTGAATGCCACGCCGGCTCCACAGAGTCCAGTAAAAGGATAGCCGTAACCGGGGAGGGCAGGGTGGACGATCCCGTCAGCCTTGGGAAGCACAGGGCCAGGGTGGTGGTGATCAGTTATGATGATCTGCATCTCTTTTTGTTTTGCAAATTCAACTTCGTCGATACTGGCGATCCCACAGTCAACGGTGATGATCATCTGCGCACCGCGGTGGTGTAGTTTCTCGAGGGCTTCGATACTCAGCCCGTATCCATCGTCCAGTCGGTTGGGTACGAAGTAAGAAACATCACCCCCGATGAGTTTAATGCAACGAAACAAAATCGCTGTCGAGGTCATGCCGTCGGCGTCATAGTCGCCATAGATAAAAATCTTTTTTCGGTCGGTGATGGCAGAATAGATCTTCGCGACGGCAGCGGGCAATCCGGGAAGTTCTTCAGGAGGCCGCAATCCCGTCGTCATCTTTAGATCGAAAAAATTAGTGATCTGATCAGGTTGGGTGATTCCACGTAAAGCAAGAATTTGGGCGACAACGGGCGATACCTTTGACAGTCTTTCGATTTCCTGTACCAATCGAGCGTCGTGAGCTCGCAGGGTCCATCTCAATCCCATGTCACTTCCTTTAGCCAGATATAAACCTGCATCGTATGAAAATCAGATAGCCGTCACAAGCAACGAGCGGGGCCTCTTCGAGCGACCCGAGAATGCTAAACCTCAGTCGGGTCAATTAGAGCAGCGGCCATTTGAGCGATGGTTGGATTCTCGTTCAGTGCCTCAATTGAGCGCATTAAAAAAGCCGGGCTAAAAAGCCCAGCTTTCTTTGTGATTTTCAGCCGAAGACTATTTTTTCTTCTCGTTGTGAATTGTGTGCTTTCGCAGCCGAGGTGAATACTTTTTTAGTTTGAGTTTTTCACCACCACTTTTCCGCCGAAGCGTGTAGTTGTAATCACCTGTTTCTTCGCAAACGAGGTGAATCACTTCAAGTTTCTTCTTTTTTCCGCCAGATTTTTTCTTTGCCATCGGGAAACCTCAAGGGCCCTATTTTGGTTCGTTTTCGAATCGAGGAATATAACAAAAGTTACCGGCAACGGTAAGGCATATTCGGCAAAATAGAGGATGGTTTTGTGTTTCAAGTCCCCTGGCCCCTGCTGGGACCCAAATTGGCAAGGGATAAGCCTTCCAATTGTGGCGTCAATTCGGGTTTTGTTGAGCTGATCCGTTCAATTCATCGACGGTATATTTCGAAATCGGACTCGGACGGCCGTAATAGAACCCCTGGCCCAGCTGAAATCCCATTTGAACCAAAATCTCGTGACATTCTCGTGTTTCAACGCCTTCCGCCAACGTTTTGATGCCTAAATTGTTCACCAGATTGGCGAACAGAGCCACCAACTCCTGCCGTTTGGCTGGTGCGTGCTCGATATTTTTGGTGAGTTTCATGTCAAACTTCAGAAAGTCCGGTCGGACCTCGCCTAGTTCGACCAAGCGGGCTCGCCCCACTCCAAAATCGTCAAACGCAAGTTGCATGTCGAGGTCGTCCAGCACGGCACGAAGTTCTCGCATCATCGTCATGTTCGTCGAGGCCCCCTCGTGAATTTCAAGGGTGATCGCCTGATCAGGAGCTGCCTCTCGCACGGCACGGAGGGAGCTGTAGAACTCAGGCCGGTTGAGCTCTTTGGGATGAGTATTAACAAAAAGGTTGGCTTGGCTTCCAAACGCTGTCCCGATTTCGATGCCCCGATGACGAAACGCTTCACTCAATTGGGCTTCCATCCCAAGTTGGGAAGCAGCATTGAACATCTCGCACGGAGTTTGAAGGCCAAATAATCGGCTCCGCCCCAAGACCTCGTAACCAATTCGCGATTGGTCGTCCAAATTGACCAATGGCTGAAAGTGTGGGTACAAACCGCCATCGGAAATTAATCGCTCAAATTGAATCATCGCCAACGCCCGATCGCAGACGTCTTCTTGGATGGTGTGATGCTGGATCTCCTGAAACTCTCGTTTCATGCCGACGCGGAAAACGAGTGCGGCGAAGTGGATGAGGTCATTTTCTTGAATGACCACGTCCCGGGTCACTTTGACGCCATTGACGAATGTACCGTTTGTACTGCCCCGTTCCCTCAAGACTAAGCCATCGATTGTCATCTCGATGACAGCATGATCTTTCGAGATGCAAGCAGCTGGTAAGGGGAGTGATGAGTTGCTTCTTCGACCGATCGTGAACGGAAAATTATGTACCGGAAATTCTCGATTTGTTTGATTTTCATCAATCTGACCGGTTAAGTACCACTGATTGCTGGTTGAGTTCAATGCAGAAATCGGTGGTGGAGTTGTGTCACTCATTATTTGGATTAGTTGCAATAACTATTGACAAGAGTTAGCCGTGGTTTTCCATCTCGGGAGATAAGCGAAGTTACTCGCTGGGGATTTGTAGCTTTCCAATAAGACTGACGGCAGGTAAATCCAAAATTTAACCAAACTCTTTGTAACGATCATTTGGTTTGAACAGACTCTTTGGATTGTTCAAGCAAGTGGGGTGAATCAATTACTGAATGACGGTCAAAATTGGATTGGGAGGTGAAAACAAGCCGATTAAGATAAATAAGCTTCGGAAATCAACTTTGAAATAACAAAGCTTCACGATGTCCATCACCACCCCACCTAGTTTTTCCAGTAGCCTCTTGGCGACGATCATGGCTGACGAGTCATTTCGTCCGTCCGAGCCAGCGACGCTGCACGAAACGGGAATCCCCAACAATCTGGTCGAGTCGTTGATCATTAAACGGCTTGCTGCAGTTGGCGCGACCAGTGGTCGTCAGCTCGCCAACGATTTGTGTATTCCGTTTAAGGCGCTCGAAGAGCTCTATCAAAAACTGCGTTCTCGGCAATTGATCATGCACAGCGGTGCAGCACCGCTTAACGATTACAACTATGCACTAACCGAGCACGGAGGTGAGCGTGCCTCGCTCGCTCGACAAACCTGTTCCTATGTCGGTCCAGCACCAGTGCCGCTGATGGATTATGTGCTCAGTGCTGAAGCTCAAACGATTCGAGCCGAATCCCCCAAGAGAGACCAGCTCCGAAATGCATTTCGAGATATCTCGATCAACGAGTCACTTTTTGAAAGCTTGGGTCCGGCAATTAACTCTGGGGCTGGCTTGTTTCTTTATGGTAAACCGGGAAACGGTAAAACGACACTTGCTCAGCGAATCACCAAGTGTTTTGGGCAAGAGATTTGGGTACCCCATGCGATTTTCGAAGATGGACAGATTATCAAGTTTTTTGATGCAGCCTACCATCATCAGACGCAAGATGATTCTGACAGTTTGATTCATGAGGCGGCTTATGATAAACGCTGGGTAAAGATTCGACGGCCAACTGTAATTGTTGGTGGTGAGCTGACGATGGACGCTCTTGAAATTTGGCAAGACCCAATTTCAAACGTTGGTGAAGCATCATTACAAATGAAAAGTAACTGCGGCTGTCTGCTGGTTGATGATTTTGGCCGTCAGCGTATTGAGCCGCAGGAGTTGTTGAATCGTTGGATTGTTCCTTTGGAAAATCGAGTTGATTTTCTCACCCTTGCGTCCGGAAAAAAGATTCAGGTTCCGTTTGAGCAGTTGATTATTTTTTCAACCAACCTTGAACCGTCCGATTTGGTCGATGAAGCATTTTTAAGAAGGATCCCCTACAAGATCGAGATTGCGGATCCTAGTCCCAAAGAATTTCACGTTCTGTTTCAGATCTACTGCGAGAAATTTGGTTGTGAATATCGGCCGGAGATTGTCGATTATCTGTTAAACAACCATTTCTTAAATTGTGGCCGCCGTCTTCGGCGATGTCATCCGCGAGACTTGCTCAGTCAAATTCGAAGTTTCTGTGAGTACAATGAACTCCTGGTCGAACTTCGCCCCGAATATTTCGATCGAGTCGTCGAAAGTTACTTTACCGTCGTTCTCAACGATGTTGGCTCCAAGTAACCATCAAAATTGGAAGGTGATTCGGTTGTTTGTGTGCGTCGGCAGCATACGGGACGATTGGGACAGATACCTTCGCTTTTTCTGACTTTGCGGGCTAACGGGCGATTCCCTGCCCGTTGAAATCTCTCCAATTCGCCACAAATCTTCTCGTCCGGCTATCTGAAAGCTAAATTTCAGCGGATTTTCCTGGCTAAGCACTGGAAATGAAGATCTGTTAGGCAAGAAAAGGCATCAAATTGTTATCAAACCCCCTCGAAGCGGAAAGAAATATTCTCGGTTATACCCTCAAAGAACGTATCGGTTCTGGTGGGTTTGGCGAGGTCTGGTCTGCCGTTGCGCCGGGGGGGCTCATGAAGGCCGTCAAGATTGTTTACGGTTTTCATGACGAAAAGCGGGCGCAGACAGAATTGAAGGCGCTTGACCGAGTCAAGGGACTTCGGCATCCATTCCTGCTTTCGCTTGAGCGAATCGAAATCCATGAAGGCCAGTTGGTTGTAGTAACTGAATTGGCTGATAACAGCTTAGCTAATCTCTTCAATGAATATGCGGCCACCGGCGAAGTGGGAGTTCCTCGTGATGAATTGGTGCGATACATTCGCTCTGCAGCAGATGCACTCGACTACATGAGCGATCAACACAAGCTTCAACATCTCGATGTTAAACCAGAAAACCTGCTGATGGTAAGCGGTCATGTCAAAGTCGCAGATTTTGGTTTGATCAAAGACTTGCAGAATGCTTCGCAATCATTGATGTCAGGTATGACTCCGGCTTACGCCGCCCCTGAATTGTTCGATGGTCGCCCCGGCATGAACAGCGATCAGTATTCTCTAGCCATTGTCTACCAGGAAATGCTGACCGGTGTTCGACCATTTCCGGGTTCGACACCAGCACAATTGACGGCTCAGCATATGCATGGGAAACCGAATCTGAGACCGCTCCCTAAAAGTGACCAACCGATCATTGCCAAAGCTTTGTCAAAAGACCCGGCTGCTCGATACAAATCGTGCCGAGACATGGCAAAAGAACTGGGGAATAAAAAGCGTTCGGCCCGAAAGGCCATTCGACGCTCAACGATCATGCGTACCAACACAGGATCCGATATAAACACTATCGATTTTACTGAACAGCGTGAGGTCACTGCGATTATCTCAGGTGATGGTTTGCCGTTTCAGGCTTCCAAACTTAAAACCCTCGCCCCGCCTAAGTGTGAAGGGAGTCGGGACAGTCTGCGCCCCACTTTAATTATCGGTATCGGCTCAACTGCCAATCGAGTCGTTGAAAAGCTTAAGAGCCAGTGGACATTGCGTCACGGGCCTATGGAAAACGCTCCAGCGATCAAAATGCTCTGCGTCGATGCGGATCGGCAGGCGATGGCTCGGCTGCGGATGAATCACTCAGAGGGATCTCTGCTCTCGGATGAACTTCTGGAAACACCACTTCGAAAAGCCGAAGGTTATCGTGTTCAATCCGCATCTTACCTGAACTGGCTCAGTCGACGGTGGATTTATAATGTTCCCAGATCACTTCAAACAGAAGGCCTACGTCCACTGGGTCGTTTGGCATTTGCAGATCACTTCGAATCCATCTGTGAACGGCTTCAGTCAGGGCTTACTCAGATCGTCAAGGAAGAGAATCTTGCGAAGACCGCCGATCTGTTTGACCTAAGTCCGGGCAAGTTGCAGCCACGCGTTTTTGTATTGACTTCCATCAGTGGAGGAGTCGGAAGTGGAATGGCAATTGATCTGGCCTACACAGTGAAACTGTTGATGCATGAAAATGGAATGGAGACCGACGATGTCATCGGAATATTAATGCATTCGACCAGCCAACACGAGCGAGATCGGGGGCTGTCAGCGGCTAATGCCCTCGCTTTCTTCACAGAGATGCGGCACTTTGTTGAGTGTGGTTTTCCCGGTGACAACACCATCGGACTTCCCGAGTTTGATGACGAGCCACCCTTTGATTTCACTTATTTTAACGATCTGGGCGACGACCAAAGTCAATCAGACTTTGACGACAAATTAGCTGGGATTTCTGAGTATCTCTACCTCTCAACGACTTCAAAATGTTCAGAGTTTTTTGATAAGTGTCGCGATTTGGAGTCAGAGTTTGAACATCTTGCTCTCCGCACATTTGGCGTAAGCCTCAGCAATCAGACGGCCGATCCGGCCTTAATCAATCAGGTAGGCCAAGGATTGCTGCGCCGATGGACTCAGCGTGATTCCAGCGAAAAATTAAATTTCCAATCGTTTACTGGGAATTGTTTTGCTCATCTTGGTTTAACGCAGGACAAAGTCATCGAGTCGATTGACAACTGGTCGTTGCGCGCACTCGATGGCACCTTCGAACCGATTGTTGCGGGGGCCCGTGGAATCTCAGCCTCCGGTGTGTTGAATTTAGTGGCCTATCTTGATGGAGCTTTGGGTTGCCCCCCGTTCAGGCGGGACGCTGGGCACAGCGATCCGGAAGTCTGTTTGTTGATGGAGGAAATGATCTCCGAACATGGAATTGTGACCGGGGGGCGATTGTCACAGGTGATTCAGGAATTGATCGATGGAAGTGAGTTGAAACTTCGTGACGCGAAACTTGCTGCTGACCAGGGACTAAGGCAGATCGCATCTTTGACCCAACAATTGGGCTGGAAAACCAGTCAGTTAGTTGAAAAATTAAATCAGCAAATTCGTGCAATGAGCGCGGCCGGTCAGGATTCGGACGCAGCACGTGAGATTCCCATTGCTCTAGTTGACGAATATTGCCAAATGCGAGTGAGTGAATTTAGCCTGCGTTTTGCGAGAGTCTATTATCGCGAAATCAATAAATCACTGGGGAATGTCGGTGATCTTATTAAGCGTTTCGAGAGCCAAATTAATGTCGTTAGTCGAGAGTTTGATGCAGCGGACGAAATCGAAGGGACCAACGAACTTCCTGAGTTTGAAGCGTTGCTGCGCGAAAGTATCGCCGAGAATTTGGTGGATCACATTGCGAAAAGCGAGGTTCAAGTATTTGAATCGATTGCTAAGGAACGTGGTGGGTTTTTGACGATGCTTCGAGAACCAACGATCTGGAATGAGCCACTGGCGAAAGAAATTCGTCATTCGATTCAAAAAGTTCTCAGCGATGCTTTCAAGAAAGTCTCATTGGAAAACATCATTGTCAAAAACAACGTGGGACCGGAACGACTCGTCAAATGGATCAACCAGAAAATTAGCGAAGCTCGGCCAAGATTAAGTACCTGCGGTGGGAACTCTCGATTGATGGTTGGACTACCTGCATTATCGAGTGATTCGATCATCCCCGATTTGCTCGAAAAACAATTCAATATTCAAGGCTGTCCCATCAGTGGAACATCAGGCAACTTTGTGTTGTGTTTCGAAGCTGAGGACGTTTCATTTGCCAATGTTGCCTTCCGTTTGCTCGAAACTCGTCCAGATGCCATTGAATTGGTCAAACGAATCCAGACACGTAAAGACATTGACTGGAGAACGTTGGATGATCTGCTGTAGCGCTCGCAACTGTCTGCTGACGACCGCGAGAACTATTCCGATTTGTGTACACGTTGTCGACGAGTGGCTCAGGTTTTGACAACTGATTCCGTCGTGTTCATCTTCGATCATTTGCCTGCGGGAGAAATAGTTGACGATTGGTCAATGAAGTGGTGAGGGCAATGAGTTCACATTGGCTTGAAGATAATTCGTAACAAACTGGTGTCTTGTGAAGGTGGTCTCTTCAAAACGATAAGGGCTGATTCACAGAGGAATGCTCCACAAGGCTTGCGAGTCCTAGTCTCCAAGGACATAAGCAAAAATTAATGGGGCCACGATTGAAGCATCAGAATTAATCATGAATTTTGGTGTGCTGGCCTCTAGCTTACACCAAGTGATTTTCTCATTGGGTACTGCACCGGAATAAGAACCATACGAGGTCGTGGAATCCGAGATTTGGGCGAAGTAGCCCCAGAGCCCGATGTTTTTTTGTAGGTCCTGAATGATCGTGGGGACAGCGCAAATTGCGAAGTCTCCTGCGATGCCCCCCGCAATTTGGAAAAATCCAATCGATGAATTGGCTTCGCTTTTTAAGTACCAATTGACTAGATGCTCCATTTGCTCGGTGCCAGTGCGAATCGCATGGTGGGAACTGATTCGTTGCTCCATGACGCGAGCCGCAAAAATATTGCCGAGTGTTGAGTCTTCCCATCCGGGTGAGTAGACAGGAATTCCTTTTTCGTAAGCCGCCAGTAACCACGAGTGCTCGCGGGGGATTTGAAAATGCGGTTCGAGTACTTTCGTTTCAAAGAGTTTGTAGAATATTTCAAACGGAAACAAAGAATCGCCTGCGTCTGCAAGTTTAGCGCAAACATTCATAAAGTTGTCTTCGATATGCCGCATCACCGATTCGGGAATGCAGGTGTCGGTCACTCGGTTCAAGCCCTGATTTAGCAATTCGGTTTCTGCTTCGGGCGATAAGTCACGATAGTTGGGAACGATGCGGTAATCGTCGTGCGCGACTAGGTTAAAGACGTCTTCTTCAAGATTCGCCCCGGTACACGAAATAGCGTGGACTTTGTCTTCGCGAATCATTCTTGCTAAAGAAATTCCAAGTTCGCCGGTGCTCATTGCCCCACCAAGGCTGATCAGCATCTTGCCGCCATCGGACAAGTGTTTTCTGTAGCTTTTGGCTGCGTCGAGAGTTTCTCTCGCGTTGAAATGCAAAAATTGCGTTTCCAGAAAGTCGGAAATGGGTGAATCAGTCATTGATAAATTGTTGCAAAAAAGGAACATGAAGGTGTGGCGAACCTACACGTTGCCAAAATGCAACATGTATATTTCGCCGAATTTTACTAAAACCCGGGTTTTTCAACAACTTGGAACCTCAGAGGCTGATGGCATCGTGTTTGCCTATTCATAGATCACGAGCACCTCAGGGGTTCGACGAAACAGGGCTGGTGAGCATCGTTCGATGTTTGTCGATCGGCACTTGTTTTCGCTTGCTCGGGCCATTTTTTGAAATGCTTGCCGACCTATAAATCAACTTAAATTTCGGATACGACATGCACGCCAATCAACTCGCAGAACTCGGTAGTTGGGTTGCCATCAATGCTGGCACACTAATCTACGGAGAAAACGAACAACCGATGATGGTTGCCACCAACTATTGGACAGCGTCGAAGATTCGAATCAATCGCTGGATTACAGCTCTCAAAATGTTTGAGCAAGATTTTAACTCACCCATCAAGAATCATGATCCATGGCCGGCGATGGCAATCCTGATACAAGAAATTCTGTTTTCCGAGATGCTGACGAGAGTCTGGGCGGCGACCGTGACAACTCATGATTGGTATCACAACAGTGATGAAATGCATGGATTGGCTCACTCAGTTCATATTAGCCATATCGAAGCTAAAAACCGCGCTATCCGAGTTATGCTTCATGGTCGATCAACGAATGAGAAGATGTTTGACCAGCTTAATTCGAGCCGAAGGCGAATGGAACGGTGGACGGATTTATTCCTAGGGCAACTTCCCAGTAGCGAGCAGGCAGCTTTGTTTGCTTTTGATCGAAATCGTGTGAGGGATTTTATCAATGAAAATCAGGAAACGGCCGGCCAAGAATTCGTGACTCGTCAAAAAGTTCTCATGTTATCTTTTGCGGCCGACATGCTCCGAGACAAAATTGACTACTCGGCCAACCCAGAGATCAATCGGGAGATCGCCGCCGGAATTTTGAGCTGTTTTCCCGCGGATCGCTTTGACTCTTACGGCTTACCCAAATCAGTTCGTTCGGTTTGGCTGGAGAAATCGCAAACCGATACTCAGATGCTTGTCGATCACTTGTTCGAATTCGATAACAAATCGCTCTCGAAACCCACCCCATCTCCGCCTCCTCCTTACACGCAAGTTAAGCGAAATATATCGTTGTAGGCCCGGGCAGGCAGGCGCTCACATCGAGTCATTGTGTCAGTTGGCGAAATGCTCTGGTGCGGTGAGGTTTTCGTATTCACTTTTTCAGGCTCGACCTGTCGCGAAGATAGCACTGCTTTGGGCTGTGAGTCGGCAAGCAAAGGGCGAACGAAATCGGGACGCCTTGTTATTTCGCCTTGTTCTTTCGACGAAGTGGCGTGAAGACATGCTGAGCCATGTAGGCGGCTTCGGCTACAAACTGATCAATTCGGTTTCGAAAGATAGCGAAGGCGCCGATCGCTGGAATCGCGACAATCAAACCTCCCACGGTCGTGACCAGAGCCTGATAGATTCCTTCAGCGAGTTGTGGTGCACTGGCCGTTCCCTGCGTCGATGCGACATTTTGGAATGCAATAATCATTCCGATCACGGTTCCTAACAACCCAACCATCGGGGCGATATTTCCGATCACCGATAAGTACTCGATTTTCCGAAACAGTCGAGCCGATTGCTCAGCCAATGCATCTTCAACAGCCTTTTCAACGGCGTTCCAGCCGAAGTCCAATTCAGAAATTCCGTGTAATAAAACGAATGATAGAAAACTTGGTCGCGACTGGCAGGCTTCTTGTGCTGCCTTAAGATCGCCCGACATCAAGCATTGGCGAACTTGGTCGCTCAGCCCATCCGGCATCAAGTCCTTGCGACGGATTGTCATCAGGTGGTCAAAAATTAAATAGGCCGCTGTCAACGAGAGTAAAAGCAAGATCAGAATCATGATCGCGCCAACGATGCCACCGGAAAACAGAATCGCGAGGAAACCACTTGGAGCAACATCTTCGCCCCCTGACTCAGGGGCTCCCGGCTGGGCAAAACACTGGCTCGAAACAAGCGTCAGCCAAGCGATCAGCGGTAGCATCCAAAGAGAACGGCAAATGATTCGCCGCCAGGATTGATTGAGCTTGTTGATTGGACCTCGTGTCATGCTATTTCCCGCGGCCATTGGTGGCCAGGTTGAGTTATTTTTGATTTGCCTGTTGAGCCCAAAACGAATCGGGATATTTACTGATCAACTCGTTCAATAACGAATTGGCTTGCTTCGTCTGGCCCTTATTGTGCAACAAACCTGCAGATCGATACAACGCCGCTGCCGAAAGTGAGCGTTGTTCAGGGTAAAGGATCGGTATTCGCATCAGACCAATGATCGCTTGGTCAATTTGTTGGCACTGTGACTGAGCATTTGCCAGCACATAAAGGGGGCCTGCTCGTAACGCACGCGGCATTTTTTGGATCAAGCCGGCCCAAACTTCTGTCTGTTTTGCATTGACATTGGTTCGAGTTCGCCACAGTTGAGCGATCGCCTGAAATCGAATTCGAGCGTCAATGTCTCGACTCAGTTCATCGAGTAGTTTAATCGCTTGGTCACGTTTGGGACCGGCGACGAGCCAGCTCGCAGCAATCAGTTGTACCGACGGCTCTTTGATTTCAAGCCATTTTTCCGCTTGTTCGACCAGCGTGTTTCCTGAACCGGTCCAGGGGAGAGGAGCTAAATGAAGAAATCGAGTGTTAGGATCCTCTGCAAGAATTTGAACGAACTGTTTGACCGCATCACTGTGCTGCTCGATCGTCTGATAGGAATCGATCAAGTGAGCTCGAATGATTCGCTTGGCCCAAGGGCGTGTTTCAACCCCAAGTGCTGCCTCGAGCTGTCCGATCGCGATTCGAGTTTGCCCTTTTTTCAAAGCCGCAAGGCCATCAAGATAGGCTTGGCTCCAAGGGGTTTGAACCTCAATGATTTCGTCATTGTTTATTTCCCGATCCCGGCCAGTTGAATGAATGGTCAGTGACTGACCCTTCCAATCGACGATTTTGCCACGACGCTTTGAAGTTTTGTCTGAACCACGTTTTTGCGTGATGACGATGTCTTCGGAGTCCTGCATCCCTTGCGCTACGTCCACTAAAAAAAGCAGGAGCAGGAATGCGATGAAGATTTTGCAAAAGTTGATGTAATTGGAAATCATTACGTCGTTAGCTTACTGGTTGATCTGAAGCGTTTGAATATTCTTAAAAATGTACTGTCCGCCGCTGTTTCTCGCGACTGCTGCCAGTGATGGTGTGGTGCCCGGGCGTATCCCAAATTGAATTGCGTTTATCACCGCCGAAGAGTGATTCAGGTCGCCGAGCATCCGTAGTTCGCGTTGAGTGAACCCACCTTCAGCATCGGTCAGGAAAAAGATCACATCTGGATGCAACTGAAAAGCCCGCTTAAGGGCAAAAACATGGTCAGTTCCTCCAGTAGGGTTGGTTCGCTGAATAAACTCTTTGGCCTGTTCCTTTGTTTTGTCGGTTGCTTCGTACATGGTCGGTCGACCATCTGGATTAAAGATTCGCACGCCTTCATTATAAAAAATAATTTGGAACTGATTGTGCTTTTTAAGTGAGTCGATGCTTTCCCGCATTTGTTGGCGGGCCGCAATTATCGGTCGACCACCGTACCCTGCCATGCTTTTGGAGCGGTCAATGACGTAAACAAAACGCGAACCAGTGCCTTTGATGCCAAATACTTCAGTCGTTACCTGACCACCGATGTTCAATTTCGACTGGGGTAAGTCGATGAGAGAATCTGCACCAACTAACGAGTCAACGAGACGATCACCCGCCCCAGATCGCATCGTTTCAGTGGTCTCCATTCCTGGTAAGTCAGGTGGTAGTTCATTGTTGAGCGCAGTTGGGGGAGGGCTATCAGCAGTCCTCGATTGTTCGCTTGCCTGTTCCACATCCCCTTCGCTCAAATACTCCGTTGCCTCCGATGTGGAGTTGACCAAAACGATTCCACCTGAGCGATTTTCAACGTCACTCGCTCCATTCTGAAACTGCGAAAGTCCAAGAAGCAGTCCCGCGAAAATAAAGCTGTGTAACAATAGTGAAAGCAGCCAAGCCGGGACGCGACCTTGGGGGCCTAAACCAGATGACCGGTGATCAAAGTGAGGCGCAGCGCTAGGCTGCGTGGCTGACGATAAACCGGTCGAAGAAATTGGAGATGATTCGGTCATTCATTTTGGGTCAGCGAAATCAGCCTTGCGAAGAAGATTTTAGGTCTGCTGAAAAATCGCGTCAATGTTAAGCTTGGCGAGAATTTCCTGCGCTTGTCCAATTTTGTCGTCGGCGTGGTGCATGGTAGATGTCTCGTCGTAGAATTTCATGTCTTGGAGATCGAAATTCGCATTTTGGCCAGGGAAAGCCAAAAAACCAGCCGAAGGGCGAGTCTTTCAATTTTACGCTCAGCTTTGATGGGCAGGTCTCCGTGACGCTCTTGGCTCGCCAATTTACGTGCGAATTTTCTAAGGGCTCGGGTGTGGCTTAGTCTCCCTTGAACGGGTGCCAACCCATGCCGTTGCAAATTGCCTGTGTCCTTCGAGGGTGACAGGTGGGAATGTTTGCTCGACCCATTTGGAACACCGCTCACTGTTTTTTAACCGGGCGACGACATGGCGATCCACTCAGAAACTGATTGGTCTAATTATCGTCTGTCACGTCAAAATTAATTTTCTGAATTCAGCATCTATTTCATCGTGTCTTGGTTGTGACACACTTGGTCACAAAACTGCCTTCTCGGCAAGAATGTCCATTTGTTTTTTAAAAAATCCAGCTTGGTGAGGGCTGCCGCGACCGATGTTTTGCCCCAAAAAATTATTTCGCAAGAAAAATTTATTGAGGGACCAAATGTGTCACGCATCCTACCAATAGTTATTTCAGACCAAGTCACTTTGACATAAAGGATTTTGAAATGATTAAGCCACTCAACACAACACAACTTTCCGCCGCCAAACAACGAACAGGTTTACAAAGTATCGGCGACTTGATTCCTCGGCTCATGCGTCAGTACGAACTTCAAGCCGAATTGTTAAAGCGTCGCGAACAACAGTCTCGTTCACCCGTCATCGCGACCGAATCAAGTTGTTTCAATCAACAAGCTACTTTTGGTTGGTACAAGTGATTCAACCGCCTGAGGTTTGCCAAAGTTTCAGTTTTTCTCGCTTGATCTTAGGTGGCGTTTTCCGGCGGCAAAGGCAAATGCATTGAAGGGTTCAAGAACTCAAGCAAACCACGATTGAACTCAATATGATTTTCCAAGGGCGGTAAGTGTCCCGCATCGGGGATTATCAGCAGGCTTGAATTAGGAACCAAGCTGGAGTCCTCTTGCACTTCTTGCGGCGTGGTAATTTTGTCGAACTCACCGACGACGAACAAAGTCGGAATGTTGATCTGACTCAGTCGTTCTGTCTGGTCGGGCCTCTCGGACATCGCCAGTTGGCCGGAAGCAATCGAACTTGGTTGAGTGCTGGAAATAACCTCGCGCACCTCCGTGACCATTTTTTTGTTGTGTTTGACGTTTCGGTGATAGAAAAGTTTTTCAATCATGCTCTCTGCAACGGGGGCAGCGCCCGTCGTCATTACCGTTTGGGCGGCAATCTTTCGTGCTCGCCGGACTTGCTCGGTATCACTGGCAGCGCGTGTGTCGCAGGCGATTAAACGCGAAACACGATCTGGAAAGTACTTTTGGAACTGCCAGCCAATGTATCCGCCCATTGAAAGACCGCAGTAGCAAACTGGTTGCTCGATATTCAATGCATTCAATAGCGCCGCGAGGTCCTCGGCAAATCCTCGCATGGTTGGTCGATTGTGTGAGGCCGGACTCTTGCCAAAGCCAGGCAAGTCAGGACAAATGAGCCGAAACTTCTCCGCCAAATGTTCAATCTGAAACTTCCACATCCGATGATCGAGAGGAAAGCCATGGACAAACAAGATCGTCGGCCCCTCGCCGACGTCGATGACATCAAGATGTGATCCTCCGATGTCAATTTTCTTTGGATTCATGATATCAGTCGCAATGAGCAGCTTTTCAATGTCGAATACTAACCTATCTGGGTTAGAAGTTTCCAAATCCAATGTGCCGTGAGGATAACGACCATAAGGATTGGGGCAAGATAAGCCCATGCGGTCGTGATTGGATAGCGTTGTTTTCGCAGACGGGAAATCTGAATCAAGTGCCACGGGATTTGTGCAACCACGAAGAGGTAAAAGGCAAAACTTACTGGGTTGAAATGCCATGCCCTTGCAAATTGCCCAGCGCTGATGGAGATGAATGCACGAGTCATTCCACAGCCGGGGCAATCGATCCCGAGCAGCCGACGCGCCGAACATGTTTCGGGCATGGCAGTGCTAAAGCCGGGAAGAAAAACGGACGTTTCGCCTTCGCTACGCATTAAGAAAGAAAGCAGCAAGACGATTGCTGCCATGATCAGGAAGATAAAATGAACCGCGGTCTCACTCCGGACGTATTTCGGATCCAAAACAATCTGGACCGATTCAGCCAAGGGGGCAGTAGGAGTATTCGTGTGGGATTGGCTACTCAAATGACTCAATGATGGTTGGAGGAATTGGGGGTGTCGCTTATTTGTTGATGCAGCGAGAGGGTGCTTGGTCTAAATCTTACAACATTCAGGTGGCGGTTACCTTTGGATCTGCCAAAGTGAGCACATGAAACACATGATTTGTCGAGCAAGCGGCAAGTCGTTTCGTTTTTTAGGTGGTTCATTCCGTTGGTGTTAAGGTAACTATTCCAAAATGTTTGATCGCATCTATTGGTCGCGCCAGAACCGGCTGACGAACAAAACCAAGATGGGAAAGACTTCTAGTCGGCCCAGCATCATGAGCCAGATAAAAAGTGATTTTGAGATAAAGCTAAAATTCGAATAGTTTTCCGTGGCTCCCACAACACCCAGTCCTGGCCCGATATTATTTAGAGTCGCGGCGACAGCACTGGCCGAATCGATCAGTTTATTGGTGGGGTCGACTCCCCATGTCGTATCGGGCTCAACCATCATGACAACAAAGAAACCAAAGACAAACAGCAAGCTGATTAAACAAAAATAAACTAGAATCGAGTGTCGTAGTGTCTGGTCTTCGGTCGTTTTGCCGCCAATCTTCAAAAGTCGGACCTCTTTGGGTTGGTAAGCGTTGTTGATTTCGATCGAAAGAATTTTGAAGAACAGGATGTGTCGGATCACTTTCATTCCCCCCCCCGTGCTGCCCGCACAACCGCCGACGAACATCAGTAAGAGTAAAAGAGCGCGGCTAAATTGATTCCACTGGTCAAAATCGGCCGTACCATATCCCGTGGTCGTGATGATTGACACGACTTGAAACAGGCCATTGCGAAACCCTTTTTCCGCCGTGGAAAAATCCTGATCATGTCCCAGAACACCAAAGACAATAATCGCGGCAGTCACTAACGTGATAATGCAAATATAGGTTCTGAATTCGATGTCCCGAATGAGTTGAATCGGGTTTCCGGCAAGGACCAGGAATAACAACGTGAAATTGGCACCTGCGAGAATCATGAAGACGATCACGACATATTCAATCACCTGGCCATTCGCGCCCGCTTGTACGAAGTGGCCCAGACTGGCGTTGTAGGTGCTGAATCCACCCGTCGCCATGGTGGCAAACGCGTGACAAATTGAATCGAAAACGGACATGCCCAGCGATTTGAGAATCAGGGCCAAAACCAGATTTAATCCAACGTACATTGCAGCAAATAGCCAAGCGGAGTGTTGCATCCTTGCTTTGACAGTATCTTGAGTGGGTCCCGGCATTTCCGCTCTCATGAGTGCCTTTCCTGCAGAGCCTTGTCCCAGCAAAACCACAAACAGAACGATGATTCCCAACCCACCCAGAAAATGTGTGCTCGATCTCCAGAACAGAATACAGTGTGGGACAAGATGTGGGTCTTCGAGATCACAAAGTACCGTTGCCCCCGTCGTACTGAAACCGGATTGTGATTCGAACATTGAATCAACTACGCCCATGCGAACCCACTCGAGTCGGTAGTTTGAAGACCGATCTGCGGGGGCGTCTAAATCTTCACCAGGTGCCGCTAACCATTTATCCCATGGGGCAACCTTATTAAGTGCATCAAAAACTTCGGCCGCGTCAGCTAGTTCCGTTTCGATCGATAGCTGGCGTTTGGTTAATCCACGGGCAGTTGATTCAGAAATTGCCTTGAGGACACTGAGTTCTTTTTCATCAACAGCGTGTTCACCATTGGCGTCAATCACATCCCAGCTTTTCCATGGCTGCAATCGCGATGCGGCGACCAAGACGGCATTTTCTGATGCAAAGACACGCACAGAGGGGCCACGACACGTTCCACTGAGCATGTAGGGCAGGGCACCCAAAAATGTAGCAAGCACCCAGCTCAAACCTACAACCGCCATTGCTTCTTTACGATAGATCTTTGTGTCAGATGGCCGTCCAAACCACAGCATCAATCCACCGCAGGCCCAGCAGATCACCGCGCTGTAAATGAGCCCCCAGACACCATCTGTTTCAGGGCGATCGACTTGAACAACCGGGTCAGTACGGATACCAAAGTTCGGATCAGCCCAGATCAGGCTAAACAGCATAAAGCCGCCGATAAGCATCGCGAGGATGCCAAGTAATTTTGAAAGCAACCGAAAATTCATGGAGTGGTCAACCTTCGTCGAGCATTCTTGCTTGTTCGGATTCGTGTTTGCGCACCATTCGATTGATGGTCCATTGAGCGCCAATCAAAATTGCCATGGGGAAGACGATCATGTAGACCAGCGTCATCGTTTTTTTGGCTGGCGGATCGGCAATCGCTGTTTGCAAATAGTAGATGAACAGTAAAACGGCGACAAAAATAGCGTGAGCAAAATGCGAAAAGGGCGCAGTCTTGATGATGTAATAGCCGATCGCCAAACAGGCAACTGCGGTCAGCAGCACCGCAGACCAAAACATCAAGGGTGGGATTGCATCACTGGGATTGTTGGACATGACCGCCTGAAGCGCTTCATCCCCGGCATCGTAATACTTTTTGAATTGAGGGAAACAAGTTAGCCCCAATCCGAAGGTGGCAACAATGGATGAAACCACCGTCAGGACCAGACTTGAACTCACAGTCAAGAAGCTCCGCAGCATCGTGCCCGGTGGGATGGGTTCCTGCAACATACAAAATCCAAATACGAGAAACCCGTATTCTAAGCACCCAAGTCAATCGAGCAAAATGGACCAGTCGCAAAATTGCAGCTAGAACTCTATTTTGTTTGAGTTTTTGCATCGCCAGCGGCGACATTGGTAGGAGTAGGCGTCCGCCTTTCAAATACGATCACGGTGTCGCAACCTGCTAAATCTTCACTCACCCGAGCGGCGATGGCCACCTGGTTCCCATTATCAAAAAATCGGTAAAACATCTTGTCCTTGGCCACTGTGCCATTGTCGAGTTGCTCCTCAGTTTCAACCATCAAACCTTCCGCCGTTGAATCCAGAACTTTCCACTGGCCCACTGATCCGTCTCGCAGTGATTGACCGTCAATGGAAATGATTTCAATTTCGTTTTCAACAGTACCGTCGCTGCGGAAATCCATCGCCATGACCGTCGAAAGGAAACTATTGGCTTTGGCGGCAACGACTTGTTGCTGCTGCGGAGGAAGGTTTTCAATCTTCCGTTCGAGTTTCTCGACATCAAGGCTCGCTTGACCTAACCAGACACCCGTTAACAATTGCGGTGAAATGCTGGCAACCTGATCTTGGAGTTGCGGCTTTGTCGCGTCCGGGGCGGATGATGATTTAGGTTCACTGCTGGTCGGTTTGCTGCAGCCGGAAACACAGAGTAAGAAACTGCAGCTAAGTGCAATGATCAGTTTGGAGGCGACACGTTTTTTTACAGTATTTAGGTTGATCACAGCAAATTCCCTCTCGCCATCGCACGACTTATTGCCGTTTGAATTTTAATTTCATTGTCACACCCGCCATGTTGGGCGGAACTAGCTCAATAGTATTTTCATCGACAAAAGAGATCGTGTGCTCCGAGGTTTGCGTGTTTATTTCGCAGGAAATAACCATGGAATTTTTGGCCGGGTCAAAAGAAACCATCTTCCAAGCTCCCTGCTTTTTTTGATCCACTGATCCCATCTTTGTTTTGGTCTCAAGTCGCCCGTTTCGATGGAATGTTAACAGCATCCTCGATTCCTGAGATTCGTCTGACGTGGTTTCTGAGGCCTCAATCCGGTCCATTACCTCGTCGGCTTGAGTGATTCCCCAATTACCGACAATTTTCAAACGATTTGCATTTCCGCAACCCGCTAAAGTGCAAGCGAAAATCCCGATGGCAAAAATAAAGCAAATCCTGCTCAAAGAGAGGGCGGGCAGCAAGCTTGGTGGAGAGTGCATGGGATGGTCTTTCGATGGCTTAAAGTGACAGCAGGTTGCTTCGCCCGAAATGCTCGCAAAGCGAACCGGCGACAGCATGAGTTAAAAGTCAAACCGGGTAAACTCTTTTAATTGTACGGAATTTTTGGATTAACCAAGGCTTTCTAGCCGATAACTTTTCAACGTACATCTGCGACGGATAAGTTTTCGCTAGGGGGCGATTTGATGACGCGTTTTGCTTTGTTAATTTCATGTGCTGCAATCAGTCTTTTTTCTGTTGGTTGTTGCGGCCCGATTGGCGTTGGCTGTCGTGTCCCAATGGGCTGCAGCGACTGTGCTGGGGTAGGGCAGGGAGGAGTCATGCTTGGGACTCCGATCCAAAATATGCGTAATCTCCGACGCTCACTCGTTTGTGGAAGCGGATGTGGTGAGGCCTATGTCGGTGAGTGGATGAGTACGCCTCCTGATGCAGCCGATCCATGTTGTGGTGATCAATGGGTGGGGGGAGCGACTCCGTGTCGTCCGTTCTGCTGGACACCCGGTACGATCCTCGGAAATCTTTACGGGGGAAGGTTCTGTACAGGTGCTGAATCGTCATCACCCTGCGGCTGTGGAGACTTTTCTTGCGATGGTGGGGGCAGCGAAGAATATTTTGGCGAAGAGTATCTCGGCGAAGAAGATATCAGCAGTCACGTCGAGACTGGATGTGCAACCTGTGATGCACGCAGCTCAATTACAAGCTCAACTCGAGTCGCCGGACGTATTCCCACTGTCGATCCGATGACGCGATCTTCAACAATGATGAATCAGCGAATCGACAGAATGCGTCGCTAGGCGTTTTCCAGTTTACCTTTCTTGGATTTGATTCACGCTGCCTTGTCTCTAAATGCCGCTGGTTAACCCGGCGGCCATTTGAGCTGCCGCCCGGCTAGAATGTGCAAATGTAAATGGTCAACCGATTGGCCGCCATCGGCTCCACAGTTGGCAACCACTCGATAGCCCGCTTGATCTATTCCAAGTTCTCTTGCGACTTTACCAGCTGTCAGTAACAGATGGCCGGCAAGCTCCTTGTTTTCTAATTGTAATGCTGCCACGTTTTCGATTTCTTCTTTGGGAATCAATAGAACGTGGACCGGAGCCTGTGGCGAAACATCATAGAAGGCGATGCAGTGATCGTCTTCGAAAATGATGTTAGCGGGTATTTCTCGGTCGATGATCTTTTTGAAAATTGTTTTCTCGTCGCTCATGTTTGGGCCCCAATCGAAATCAATGAAAACTAGTTTTGCAGCGTCAACTGATCGAGCGGAATTGCCTCGTCAGAGATCAGGATGACGATGCCACCGCGGATGGGAAGCAATAGCGAAGCGTCTTCATTCACATAGCCACTCTCGACCTTAACCTCGACTAGTTGCCCAACTTGATTGACGACCAGACCTTGAGCGATTGCCTCATTGACTGTCGCCAAGAGTTCCGGCATTGCTTTTGTTAAATCGGATTTAGTTACCGGACATCGGATCATCTCGGCTAAATTAAAATTGAGTTCTTGTGTCATTGTGTCGCTTTTTCGCGAGTGAAGTTTGAGTCCGCTAGCGAGCAGCGGGGCCAGGTGAATGATTTTTTACGACCTTGATGATAGCACTTCGTGCGAATGTCCCCAACAACCTGTAAGGATTCGTATTGTCGGAAAATTGCCGGTTGATTATCACAAATACGCCAAGAGGGCCTGTCAAAAAAAGTGAACTAAAGGAGTTAGTCATGTCGCGGAAGTCAGCGTCACGAATGTGTAGAGGGATTATTGCTGGTTCGATCGTACTTTCATTCGGTTTTGCCGCCTCTGCTATCGCTCAGACAACGCCACCTCTGCCGATGATTCCAGCACCTCCGATGCCACTTTCGACGACGAATTCCGATCAGGAAGCGCCGTTGTTTCTCTCGCTTCTTGACGATGTGATTCTTAAAAAGCAAATCAAAATCGACCTGAGACAAATCGGGCAGGTGAATGATTTTATCGTGCCCTGTGACGGCACCTGTGATGCTAAATGTTGTTGCAGTCTCAAAATGACTGCCTCAGAATCGGAACTTGAAAAAGCATGTGAAGATGCTGACGAGTGGGCGGCGCTAATGACTTGCCCTTGTGATCTGAAAAACTGTGGTGGCGGCTGCGATATAACCATTGTTGAGCGGGAGTCGAAGGTGCTATCGGAGTCCTTGCCGTGCATGGAGTGTGTCGGGTGCGTTGACTGTAGCCCGCCGGCCACTGATATGAATCCAGCCCAAAATGATGCCGACGTATACTGTCAACAAATTGCCCAACTGCTGGCCGCATCCCTTGAAAATAGTAATTCAAGTGTTGAAGACAAACAAAAAGCCATTGAATCTGCCATGAAATTGGTTGCTCAGAAAGCTCTCGAAAGTGCCGATGCGAAAATTTTGGACCTCAAATTACAACACGCCAAGTCAGTCCAGGAACTGGAATTAAAACTTGTTCGGGCCAACACCTATACTGAAACGCTGGATAGGCTTGAGACGTGGATGCGTCCAATTTACCACAACCAAAATCGAAATTTTCAGCAGCTTAAGCTGATCGCGGCCAGTAGTAATTCGCTTCACCGTGCTGTTTCGACTTGGGAGAGAAATATGGTAGCGGCGATGGCAAGAGTTCCTGACCCAATCAAAACCAGGGCTTGGTATGGTTTGCCTGCAGAGCCAATCGACAACGAAGTAACGCGTCTAAAACGTGAACTTGCTGAGATGGCCAATCGAATTGATAGGATTCAATCCAGCTCGGTTAAGTCCGCGGGACATCTTGAACCGATTTATGTACCGGATGCTGAGTTACAACCGCTTATGCCAGAAGTGAAAATGCTGCCACGCTATTCACGCTAACGATTGGGAAAATCCAAACAAAGTTTTTCTGATAGACGAACTGAATGATGAATTTGGTTCGCAACTCAAGGCGGCGATTCTTTGCTGGATTCAAGAAAACTCGTACGGGAGTTCACGAGCGAGTTCAAATCGGAAATTCCGAACCTAATTTAAGAAGCTAAATGGGTGGCCAAGAGATCCTTTTGCCTCGTTCCAATCTCACCTAAGCTGAATTGACTTGCGTTGTTTCAGTTCGCCGCAATATCCACCTCTCTGGCTTCTTGAGTGACTGGATTTTTTGCGATCTCCATCCAGTCGATATCGTCATCGAACTTTTCGCCTTCGTAGCGCAACCGTGATATTACCGGGGCCATTGCGCGACTGGCAATTTGCTCGCGGTTTGATTCCATGCTGATGTCGCCGTCGAAACTACGGGCGTCATTGAGAACCGATCCCGCTAACGGGATCCCATCGCGAAAACAGGTTGCGGTGATCAAAGCGCTTAAACATTGATTGATTGCGCCAATAACATTTGGAGTGACAACCACCGAGGGGTATCCAAAATCGTAAGCAAGGTCCGCAAAATATTCGTCATCGCTAATGGGTGACATCAATCCACCGGCGCCTTCAACCACAACAATGTCGCATTCGTCGGTCCAGATTTCCAAACCTTTTCGCATACTTTCGGTGTCAAGCTCGCGCCCGGCATGTCGCGCTGAGAGATGGGGCGCGAGTGGTGCTTGATAGCGATTGGGGCAGACGAAATCCAAACTCAAGGGTCGACCGGCAGCTTCCCAGAGTGCGACCGCGTCTTCGGACACGAGTTGGCGGCCATCCGATACACAATCACTGGCGACCGGTTTGTAAACGCCGACGCGATGACCGGCCGCGACCAATTCTTTGACAATTAACGTTGCAACGTACGTTTTTCCGACTTCAGTGTCGGTGCCCGTGATAAACAGGCCGTGGGGTGGTTTATTTAACATGATGTAAGACTAACATTGATTAAATTGCCGTCTAGTGGTTGGTTCGAATCACGCGCCTAACAATGACTTGGTGTGCATTTTTCGATCCTAAGCCGCCTGTTTTAACGGTTGCTGGTTGGACATTTAAGTTCATCGGAATACCGATTGAGCTTATCCAATGAAAACCGAAAACGTGACTTCGCCAAGTACTTTTGAAACGATTTTGTAGAATTTAACGACAGAAATAGGTACACGTGAAAAATCGTGCATCGTTTCGGCGGGCGCAGTCCGGATCTGCGATGAAAAAGTTCACGTTTGGAAATCCATCAAAATGAATGAACCACAATCTACAACCACCCCCTCGGGCCCATCTCAGAAGGCTCCAATAAGGGCCGCAGTGATCCAGCTAGATTGCTCCCATGATGTCCAAGCAAATCTCGACAAGACGATCGAGCAAATTCAGCTTGCTGCAGAAAAAGGGGCAAATCTGATCTGTCTGCAGGAGCTATTCAGAAGCCGGTACTTTTGTCAAACAGAAGACCACAATCAATTCGGATTGGCCGAGACGATTCCGGGTCCCACAACCATCGCACTTGGCGAAGTTGCCAAAAGGCATTCGATTGTCATTGTGGCAGGGGTGTTCGAGAGACGGGCTCCGGGATTGTTTCATAACTCAGCGGTTGTGATTGAGTCGGATGGTTCAATCCTTGGCCTCTATCGAAAGATGCACATTCCCGACGATCCGTGCTTTTACGAAAAATTTTATTTCTCCCCCGGTGACTTGGGGTTTAAAAATTTTGACACTTCGCTGGGAAACCTTGGTGTTTGTATTTGTTGGGATCAGTGGTTTCCTGAGGCCGCAAGATTAACGGCTTTGGCGGGGGCGGAGATTCTTATTTATCCAACCGCAATTGGTTGGCAGGCAGAAGAAAAGTTGGAGTTTGGCGAAAGTCAATTGAAGGCGTGGCAAATCATGATGCGATCCCACGCAATCGCCAATGGCGTCTTTCTGATAGCACCCAACCGGGTGGGATTAGAAGACAGCATTGAATTTTGGGGGTCTTCTTTCACCTGCGACCCGTATGGCAATTTGATGCAGGTTGCCGCGGTTGATAGGCCGGAAACAATCTTCAGTGAGATTGACTTAAGCCTCGTTGAAACAGCTCGCACCCACTGGCCATTTTTTCGGGACCGACGAATCGATGCGTATGAGGGTCTTTTAGATCGGTGGAAAAAATGAAGCCATTGCCAAGTCTGGCAATTTGCTGAGCTCAAGTAACAATGCCAGAGAGAAATGGTCAACATCTGTCAGTAGAGTTTCATTGGTTGGATCTTCAGGTGGCAAGAAACAATCTGCTCTGGAATGAAATAATCATGATGATGGAAAGCGAGTTCAGTTTGATTTTTACAGGATTGGTGCGATGAAAATTACGATTACATTACTGGTCCTGTTGGGTTGGATTCAGGCTTGTGTCGCAGAGGAAAAACGACCCAACATTTTGTTTATCATGTCAGACGATCATGCCGTCAATGCGATTAGTGCGTACGGTGGTCGACTTGCGGAAGTGGCGCCGACACCGAACATTGATCGGATTGCCCGAGATGGAATGCGACTGAATAAGTGCTTCGTCACGAATTCAATTTGCACGCCCAGTCGCGCCGTCATTCTTTCGGGCCAGCATTCCCATCTCAATACGGTCAAAACGCTTATCGATGCGTTCCCTCCTGCCAGTTCCACCACGCCCAATGTTGCAGAAGTTTTGCGGCGAAATGGATATGAAACTGCCTTGATTGGGAAATGGCATTTGCGGTCAGAACCGTGGGGGTTTGACTACTGGAAGGTCGGGCCAGGGCAGGGGCAGTATTACAATCCGTTTTTTATCTCTTCGACGGATGGCACAAAATACTCGCACCGTACTAATAAAAAGATGAAGCGAACTGAGGGATATTACACTGATTTGGTGACTGACTTTGCGTTGGATTGGCTGCGAGATCGCGAGGAATTGAAATCTCAACCTAACGCTTCGAGTAAGCCTTTTTTCTTGATGCTGCATCATAAGGCGCCGCATGGTAAATGGGAGCCCGCGCCACGTCATAAGAAATATCTCGCCGACATTGAGATTCCAGAGCCCGATACACTTTGGGAAGACTTTTCGCATCGCTCAGTCGCGACTCGAAATATGGGGACTTCGATCACGGGGCGTCTGTCAGGTCGGCGAACGATGGTTGACGATGTTCAAAAAGCAAACTGGCCGGCAGGTTCAGTTGATATGACCGGCATGAATTTCGAGCAACAGGGCAAGGCCGCCTATCAAAAATACTTGCACGACTATTTGGGGTGCGTGAAAGCGGTTGACGAAAGTGTCGGACGCGTGCTGGATTATTTAGACGAATCTGGTTTGGCAGAAAACACAATGGTCATCTATACGGCTGATCAAGGTATGTTTTTAGGAGAGCATGATTACTTCGACAAACGCTGGATTTACGAAGAATGCTTGCAAATGCCTTTCTTGGTTCGGTTGCCCGGGGCAGTACCTGCTGGAGTAGTAAATGACTCGCAGCTTTGTTCCAATCTCGATTTCGCCCAAACATTTCTTGATTTTGCAGGTGTCGAGAATGCCCCCGAGATCGCACGAATGCAAGGACAAAGTCTTCGCGAAATCCTGTCTGGAAAAATCCCCGCTCAGTGGCGGGATGCGGTCTATTATCGGTACTGGATGCACATGGCGCATCACCACATCCCGGGTCATTACGGCATCCGAGACGGTCGATTCAAGCTGGCTTTTTTTTATGGATTGCCCCTCGACGCGCAATTGGGCAAAGGTGAATTTGGGGCATCACCAGCGGGTTGGGAACTCTACGATCTTGAAAAAGATCCTCAAGAAATAAATAACGTTTACGATCAACCGCGTTACGCAGACGAAGTCAGCCGTTTGAAAAAGCGATTGTTAGAGCTCAAAGCACAATACGGAGATCGTGACGAAGGTTATCCGCAACTCATGAAAGTCCGCAACGAACATTGGTAATGTTCAACAGCGTTGAGGTTGGAATTTAAATCGAATGGAGTGTTAACGGGTCAATGTTGCAGCGGCAAAGTAACTCTTCGTACGGGTCGTATTGAGCGTAGATCAAAACGAGTTTTTCACGTGACGGAAATTGATGCTTCGACTTCTCCCCATTAGGTGCTTTTCAACGGCACGCTGTCTCAAGGCGAGTCGCTCGTCATTTTGAATCTGGGCATCGAAGCGGCCAATGGCAAATTTGAGATTGTCAATTTACATGCCGACTCAGGTGGCTTGCAACGAGCGAAGTCTCGGGTGGATTGGACAGTTTCTGTTTAAGCCTCAATCCAGTGAAGGGGGATTCCAGTCGGGAATTCCTTTTTCTTTTAACTGTTTTTCGTATCGCACATCCGACGGGTGTTCCTTCGCATAGGGGGCATCCTCATTGACCATCAGGGGAAGAGTTTCAGACCACCATTGATCATATTTTTGCCGTAAATCCTCGACGACGCTCGCGTGGTCGTCAATCACGTTGTTTTTTTCATACGGGTCAACTGAAATGTCGTAAAGTTCTTTATTCTTAACAAATCGCCAGCGAGTGGTTCGGACCGCGCAGTTATTGAATTTTGCCAAGTTAGGATCAGTTCCTTTGGCCCAACGTCCTTGGTGAACAAATAGGGCACGATCAGCCCAGTTCGCTTGAGGGTTCTCAAGTAACGGAAGCATCGAACGTCCGTCGATGCTTTGAACCGACTTGGGAATCGTCACCCCCGCCAAATCGCAAAAGGTTTTGTACAGGTCGATATGGGCCGTCAAGCCAGAGATGTCAACGCCCTCACCCAGTTTGTTTTTCCAGCACCAGAATGCAGGAACGTGAGTGCCCCCCTCGTAGGGCGAGCCTTTGCCGGATTTGAATCCCGCCGTGAATACGGGTGTTCTTTTGCCGTTCAATTTTGCGGAACTGCCAGCCTGACCGTTGTCAGTCATGAAAATCAGCAGGGTGTCTTCCCATAGGTTCCACTGATCCATTTTTTTCATCAGCATTCCCATGTTGTCGTCAATGTTCTCGATCATGCCGTAACGGCCTTGTAGGTTTGAGTCCCAGCCAAGATCCTTGAACCGCTTTTTATATTTGTCGGGCGCGATCATCGGGCCATGCGGTGCGTTCGTCGTAATGTACGTAAAGAATGGCTTGCCGGTATCGTGTTGTTTTTTGCTCCAGTCAAGCGCCGCCGCGAAAAAGACGTCAGTGCAAAACCCTTTTGTTTGGACTAGCGTATTGTTATGGCGAATCACATTGTCAAAGTATCTACCCTGTTTTTTTCGGTTGGGAGGGTAGTCGGCACAACTTCCTTCGTAAGCTTGACCGATTCCTCCGGCCCCGTGAATGAAGACCTCACTGAAACCCCGACTGCCCGGTTGATAGGCTTCCTCGTCTCCCAAATGCCACTTTCCAAAAATTCCAGTTTCGTAACCCACGGTACGAAGTAACTCAGGAAATGTGGTCGTGCTGAGAGCCATCCGCTCCCGTTCTTTGATTGTGTGGGTTACGCCATTCCTAAACTCATGACGGCCACTGAAGATTGCCGATCGGGTGGGCGCACAGGTTGGACTGACGTGAAAGTCGGTCAAGCGAGTTGATTGTTGATACAACTGGTCGAGATTGGGTGTGCGGAGAAGTTTGTTCCCCATGCAAGAAAGATCGCCCATCCCCTGATCGTCTGTCATCACTAAAATGATGTTGGGCTTTTGACCCGCCAATTTTGATTGGGCTTGTGAGACTTCTCCAAGATAAATGAAACAAATCGCAAAGAGGATTAGTTGAGATGTGAGTCGCATGGATTTCTCTGTAGTCGTGCTGGGACCGTAAATCCATAACCTAAGTCATCATTGAACGATATACAACAAAATTCAGCGCGAGACTTGCCCCAATTAGGCGTGTTTCGGCAAAACAAAAGAGAGTCTCGGGTTCCTGACTGCTTGCGATGGTCCGCCAAGTTCGGAGGTTTTGATCCGAGTCTCAAACACGTGCCGCCTAGATTAGGCGATTAGTTTTTTGAATTGAGCGCGAAAAACATCGTGGTCGTTCTTTCGCATCCGACGCTCAAAATGAGTTCGGTAGTCCATGTCGTGTTCCGCTGGAGATGGTTTAACAGCGAACGGACCTTCAAGGTCCGAATGCTCCTTCATCAGCTCACACGTTTCTTCAAAATACTGCTCAACGTCGGTCCAGAAGTGGAAGATTCCACCAGGGACCAGCACTCGCTCAAGGTCCTGAATAAATCCAGGTTGCATCACTCGGCGCCGGCGGTGTCGCTCCTTCCACCACGGGTCGGGGAAATAGACGTGAACCGCAACGGCACAATGATCCGGCAACAACTCTCGAAAAAACTTTAAGCCATCCCCGCGAAGCATGTGGGCGTTGGTGCGTTCAGCTTTTGCCAAGCGGTAGGCCGCAAACCTGCAGTACTTATGAGCAATCTCGTTGCCAATAAAATTCCGCTCAGGGATCTTGCCTGATTCATTCAAGACAAACAGCCCCTTGCCACTACCGATTTCGATCTCCAGATCTGCACTCTGGGCGAAAAGTGATTGCGGGCAAAACGGAGCCTGAAGGTCATCAACCTCGGTGATGTGGTTGCTGAAATCAATCGCGGCGTCAAGTTTGGGAAGCGATCTGCGGCCCATTAGATATCCAGAATCAGACAATAATTGGCAATAAAAAAAACGGCATAAGCCGTTTGGGTGTTGGTTCAATTAGGTGCTCAGTGAAGGCTCAAATCTCAGCTGCTATCGGAAACTAATTTCTGGTCACAGGTGAGTGAATCGAAGCACCTCAAGAGCATCTTTACGGAGTTTTGATCTTCTTGTTCTTGGCTTTGCGACCGCGATTGTTGGCAGGTCGTTTTCCGTGATTTGCTTTTTTTACTTTGTGACTTGGCTTGGCCATTTTGTTACCTCGAAACGAACGCTAAAGTTCACGCGAATTGATCGCGATTTGGACTAAATTGGAAGGCATAAAGGTACCAGTCTAATCCACCAGTCGAAAGGTCTAATCATTGATTATGACCCATGTTTTTAGCCATTATTGCCCCGAATTCCGGTTTTTTACTAATTTGAAACTTCGAGAGCCCCTTTGAACGATTGGCTTGGGCTAAAAAACGAAATCTCGGACCGTGAGGGATCAGGCCTCAACAGGGAGGCTGACAAAGAAACACTTCTCGTCAAAGGGATTTGACGGCGGTTAAATAAAGGGACGCTCGAGTCAAGCAACCCACTCAATTCTCAGTGGTCTTCGCAAGCGAATCCAATGAGCCTTTGGTTGGGTCAGTGCAAGCAAAGATTTCCTTTGGTCAGCCTTTGTTGGTCAGCCTTTGTTGGTCAGCTCAACTAAATCTTTGAGCATTTCGGAAGCTTGCCCGTTGTCGATCGCCTTGGCGCAACGCTCGGCTCCACTTTCAAGCCCATCGCAAAGCCCCGACACCCACAGCGCTGCCGAGGCATTGGCAACGACGACGTCGCGGGCTGGTCCGGTGTGTCCCGCGAGTACTCGCTGAATTTTTTCGGCGCTTTCTTTCGGGTCGCACACCTTAAGCATGCTAAGACTGCCATGGCTCATTCCAAAATCCTCAGGAGCTAGCGTTCCTTCGGTGACATACTTCCCTTGGATTTCTGAAACATCTGTAATGTCGGAAATTGAGATTTCGCCTAAGCCGTCACGTGAGTGAACCACAATCGACCGCTTGGTTCCAAGGAGGGAGAGAGCCTGAGCAATCTTGATCCGTGTTTCGGACCGACCGGCTCCCAACACCTGAAAGGGGGCATTGGCTGGGTTGCAGAGTGGGCCGAGCAAATTAAAAATCGTTGGGTGGGGGAGCTTTTTTCTCACGCTCATTACATGCTTCACCGACGGATGAAACAGCGGGGCAAAGCAAAAGCACAGGCCAAGTTGGTCGAGGCATTTCTCGACGACCTGAGCGGGGCACTCGATGTTGACTCCCAAAACCGTCAATACATCGGCTGAGCCGGTTTTGCTGGTCGATTTTCGATTACCATGTTTGGCAACAGAAGCACCCGCCGCTGCTGCTACGATGGCCGCAGCGGTGCTAATGTTGAAAGTCCCGGAGTTACCGCCTCCGGTGCCGCAAGTGTCAACAACATTTTCGCGGCGAGTTTTGATCGGATTCATATGCATCCGCATCGCGCTTGCGGCGCCCGCCAATTCTTCGACGGTCTCCCCTTTTTCATGAAGCGCAACCAGAAGGGCTTCAATTTGTTTGTTCGAGCAATCGCCACGCATAATCGCATCGACGACTTGAGTCATTTGTTCTCGGTTCAACGACTGCCCGCTCTTCACAAGCTCGGTCGACTCCACAATCAATGTACTGATCCTTTATGAAAGTTTTATTTCATGGTAGTTGTTAACGATGCATTTACCTTAACGAATTGGCCAATCCATTCACAAATTTTAACAGCAGCCAACGCATGACGCATGCAGACTGGAGATTTTTCTCTTGTTTGTGGGACGGCTGACACCTAAAATCCTGCCCGAGCCTGTCTGGAAGGCATTTCAGCGGGTCAGTTTATCTTCCCTTTATTGCCTTCTGGAGCGTAGATGCCTCGAAAAGTCATAATCGACTGTGATATGGGAATTGACGATGCCGTCGCGCTTTGCATGACCTTGTTTGATCCACGATTGGAAGTTCTTGCTGTGACGGCGACTGAGGGTTGTGTCACCGCTGAGCAGGCCAATGACAATCTTCAAGCGATTGTTTCAGAGCTTGATCCCGACCGATATCCCCGGCTTGGGATGGCCCAATCGACCGAAGGCGCACCAGCGGTGGATACTCGCTATCTCTTTGGAGAAGATGGATTAGGCAATGCTGGATTTGAATCATCCCACCGGCAACGCGCTTTGACAGCCGATAAAATCATTATCGATTTAGTTCGAGCCAACCCGGATGATGTCACCATCCTCTGTCTGGGACCCCTAACCAATGTTGCGTTGGCCTTTCGGCGGGAACCGATGCTGCCTTCTCTCGTCGATCAGGTTGTGATCATGGGCGGATGTTTGTCCGGTGGGAATATCACTCCCTGTGCGGAATTTAATTTTTACTTTGACCCCGTCAGTGCTCAAGAGGTTCTCAGATCACGAACCACCAAGACCTTGATTCCGCTTGATGTAACTCAGCAAGTGACCTTTGGTTTGGATATCATGGATGAATTGCCCGCCAGTGAAACCCGAGCCGGGTATTTTCTGAGGCAGATCCTGCCGCACACGTTCAGGTCCTATCGACAGCAACTTGGCCAGGAGACCATTACTCTCAACGATGCAGTTGGAGCTTTGGCTCTACTAGAGCCTGAGTTGTTTAAGTTTCATCAAATTGGCTGTGATGTTGAAACCGGTGGAGAATTGACGCGAGGGTTGCTGATTGCCGATCGCCGGTCCCAACCTGAATTACGACCCAACGTCAACGTTGCAACTGAGGTTCGAGCCAATGAGGTCAAGCAATACATTATTGACCAGTTGATGACTTCGGGGCACGCATCGTAGCTTGAGCGAGTCGAGCGCGTGCTTTGCGAGACTACTTTTCGAACCGATTTCGATTTCTGACTTGAACCGATACCGATTTGACCTCGCCCCGCCGGAAAATTTTAATGGGAACGCGAGCATTGAGTTTGGTCAAACTCACTTTGGTCACCAGTTGCGAGTCGTTGTTGACGCGTTGACCATCGAATTCCAAGATGACATCGCCAACTCGCAAGTCCGATTCGGCGGCAGGTGAGTTCGAGGTGATCGCTGAAACGTAAGCGCCGTATCCAACATCCAGGCCAAGTTGAGCCGCTTTTTCATAACTGAAATTTGCATCGAGTGAAACACCCAGGAATCCGCGTTGGACTTTCCCAAAGTCGATTAGGTCGGAGACGATTCGCATCGCCATGTTGATCGGGATCGTAAATCCAATGCCGTCGTTGCCACCACTGTTGCTGGCAATCGCGGTGTTGATGCCGATGATTTCCCCACGCAAGTTAATCAGTGGACCTCCGCTGTTGCCTGGGTTAATTGCGGCATCGGTTTGCATGAAGTTCTGATACCGAACGCCTTGTGGCCCAAGGTCGAGGTCATGTCGATTCATGGCGCTGATGATTCCATAACTAACCGAGTGGCTTAATCCAAAAGGGCTGCCGACGGCAACAACAAATTCGCCGATCTCGACTAGATCACTATCACCAAGGCGGCTGGGAATCAAATTGGTTTGGCTCAGCCCGATAACCGATAGGTCAGTTTCGCGGTCGTGGATTAAGCGGTTCGGCGAGTAGATTTTTCCATCCACTTCGACGCGAACATCGCGGATCTCGGAACTTTCGATGACATGGTAGTTAGTGATAACGTACATCGCCCCGCGGTATTTGATGACGATACCTGAGCCAGCTTCTTCAACAACCACCGGGCGACGCGTTCGTTTGGTGTCGGAACTGGCGGCACTGGTGTGTTGTCTTTTCTTCGCTTCGATGTGGGCAACACTGGGGCCGACCGTTTTGACAAGTTTTTTTAAGAGCGAAAATTGCCGTGTCAAAGCAACCTCTTCTTCGGCAAGTCGTTGGTACATCGCATCGCGTAAATTGGCCGGTGATTTTGGGCTGACGATGGTGGTCGCTGAAGTAGTTGTTGCAGTTTGAGCTAGTGTTGAAGATGGAACGCTAGAAAACACAATTCCCATTGCCAAAGTAAAACATACTTTCTTGAGCAATGTCCGAGACCCAAACGAGACCAAATTGGTTTCGATTGGTGGCGATTGAGCATCGGTATGGGATTGTGAGATATTCATGTTTGGTGGCAGGTGTTTCGTTTGAGGTTATCGAATCGCGGATTGGATTACGAGCAATTCGGTTGGGGCGGTCCTTGGTTTGGGTAATTCCCGTCCGGCTGTGCCGATTAGGAAAAGTTGTAGCCCAGATTATTTGACGGAACGTCACCCTCGAGAATGACCGACCAATCGACGACTTCACCGGGATCGACTCCAGCACTCTCCGCAGCTAATTTGCACTTGATGCAATAAGCTGCATTGGGAAGGGCCTTCAAACGATTCAGCGGGATATTGTTTTTGCAGCCATCGCATTTGCCGTAAGTACCGGCGTTCATCTTTTCGATGGCTAATTCAATTTTCTTTAATTCACGAGTTTCTACTTCAGCAAGTTGAGAACTGATTTCTCCCATCGCGCTGTCGCTTGCAAAGTCAACGACATCTCCGCCAGATTGTTGGCTCAATTTTTTGAGCAAGCTATGGTCTCCAGAAATCGCCTGACGGAGTGCGTCTCGACGTTCATTTAAAATTGCTCGCATCTCGTTGAGTGAACTTTTGCGTGTCATGGTTAAACCAGTCTTTTTTGGTGGGATGTTGAATCGCAACGCAATAGAGGTGAAGTAATAAACAGGGGGGAACTCGCAAGCCGATGCTCTCGAGCACTGAGAACTATAGTACGCGTTTAATTGACGTTTGTTTTTCAAACATATTTTTTGGAAAGAAAATTTGCATCGTGGGTGTTGTAAAAAAGAATCATTTCGGCCCAATGCTCGCGGCTGCATTTTTATTTGCGTGAGCGACACTTGGATTCGAAGGTGGGGAATGCCAATTCGAAATTGTGATTTTTTCTATCTGCATGACGGGTTCAAAAGAACATTCGTCGCTCAATGACAGGTTGTGTCGGTTCTGCGGCATTCAGCAGGAGGGACGTGGCAAATTTCTGCAAATTTGATGCTCCTGTTTGACCACTTGTTTGGTGAAAGCTACATGTTCTTGTGCAATCTCCGATCAGAAATTGCATTTGATGCGTCCGCGAAAGTTCTACCGCGACGTTCCTACTGAGAGCCAAAATCTGAACGAACATGAATACGACTATTAACTTCACGCAAAACGACTTGGTGCTTAGGTTAGCTGGTGGCCCGCGAGACGGAGAAGTGATTCCCGTTGTAACTAAAAAATGCTTTCTTGGCCTCGAACAATGCGACGAGCGAATTTCAGGTAATCCGTTGTGCGTCATCTTTCGTGGATCCAAGGGGGTCGTTGTTCGCAGTTTTAGTGACGGCGTGCTTTTTAATGGCGTGCCTTCGGCGATTCACTGGTTGGAGCAAGGCGACCAGATTAAATTCCCTAATTCGCTCACTGTTCAGATTGCCCAACTCGGGACGGTTGTCGCGGGTGGCGAAGAAGATGAGTTCGAAGCCGAACAAGTTGAAGCCGCCAGGATGAACGAAATCGCCGTTGTTGAGCAAGCTGAAGGGCGAGGGCAACAAGCAGAGGAATGCTCTGTAAGTTCGATAGTAGACTTGCCTGCACTCAGTGACGGGCCCGTCGTAGGTCAGCCTGTTTGCGAAGAATTAAGCAGCCAAAAAGACGCTCGCCTCGACCTTATCGAAGCTGAATTAAGCGAGCTCAGTTCAAGGAATGACGAGACCATTTCGCGGTTTGACCAACTAGACGACCGCATTAGCCAGTTGACCGAGCACATGTCTCAGTTAGTCAATTTGAGCGTTGATGACAAACTGAATCCAACCAGCGATGAAGGGTTTGCGCATCTATGCAAGCCTGCTGCTGATGACGACATCAGCGAGCCTGATTCGGACAGTCCAGGAACTAGCACTGGCATCGTTGAGTATCACTCCGATAGGGATGATTCAGACGAACAAATCATTATGTTTAATTCCGAGTTGGAAAAGCAGGCTGAAACTCAAAGAGAGGTACAGGGTTCTTCTCAAGTCGAAGGACCGCTTGGCGACTTGCAAAACCAAAATGCGAACGAGCAACTTCCGGCAACATCCCAAAACTTGACTCACAGCCAGGATGAGGAAGTTGCTCCGTTCGCATCAAAACAATCGAGCGATTCGGCTCCAGAGTTGGGTCCGCTCGCCTCGCAGCTTTTGGCAGAAGTCAAGCGAGAGCAGGAGGCCGAAACCCTGAACCAAAACGCTTCAGAGGACAAAGCCGAAGGTGAAGTTACGGCAACTCAAAGTGATCCAGTGTCACCCCCCAAGAACGATCAAAGTCTCGCTGATGTTCTTTCCCGAATGGAGTCAGAGGGGCAGTGGAATGGATTGCCTGAAACAATCGAGGAGGGAGAGTCAGTCGAGCCGATTCCGAAATCGCCGTCACCCACTCCTGACGTGAGCCCTGATGAGGAAATGGACGATTACATTTCCCAGTTGTTTTTTCGAATACGCGGGAGCAAGCCAACAACCGCAGCAAAGTCTGAGGAAGAGTCAGGTGGTAGTTCAGAGCCAGTCAAGGTTGTCAAAGCGAAGGTTGAACCGAAATTTGTGCCTTCAGGCAAACCGCTCAAGCCTGAAGAATTTGTACCCCTGCGAAAGGCTGAACGAATTGAGTCACTCGGCAAGATGCGTGAGTTGGCCAATTCAACTTCGCGTCTCAATATCAAAGTCAGTGAAACGCAGTCTCGTAAGCAGTTGGGGATTATACAGCTTGCAATCACGCTTCTTGGCATGCTCATGGCTGCCTACTATTTTGTGTTTGCAACTGTGAAGGTTTTTGACTTGCCCTGTGTGCTTGGCATGATTTGCCTGGGCATCTCAGGATATTTCGGAGTTCGATATTACTCCGGGCTAAAGCAAAATGAAGAGCTCGCTGAGTTGGAGTTGGTGAAAGCAATGAACGAAGCAATCGGACAAAAACCACCGGTAGCGCCTTCAGAAACTGAAGCGAACCAAAAATCCGAATAACTCACTCGAGTATGCTCTTGTCGTCAGTTTCAGCAAGATTGAACGTGACTCACAAACGGGCCCAGTGAGTTGGTCTGGATCAGAATCCTCTGTCGTTCTGAATGTCATCAAAAGTTCGCAGTTGGTATCCAACACCAGCATGGTCACAAACTCGGCACAAGGCTCGGAGCGCGACGCCAAAACCATCGGGTCCGCTAAAGCCGCCAAATTGACCGCCTCCTTTGACATGAGGTTCAAGATCAAGAAACACCCCAGGAGCCCCTCGGGACTTCATTCTTGTTTCGAGCTCAGGTAAAAAACCGACGAGGTCATTGAAGATTTTCTCGTGTCCTGAGTCTCCGATGTCTGCTGGTACAAAATGCTTAAGTGCTTCTTCGTCGACATGATCCACTTTGCCAGATTCAGGATTTAGAAAATCCTTGATATGCAGCCAGCCAAGTCCAGGCTTCATCAATTCGTATTGGTCGTAAACCTCATCTGGGGAGTAGCCCATCGTCACAAGGTTACCGCCGTCGAAAATCAGGACGAGTGCATCGTTATTTATCTGTCGATGCATGTTGGCAAGCAACTCTCCGTTTTGCCCGACCAGATTCGCTTCGACCTCGAGGCCGTAAGTCAGGCCATGCTGATTGCAAACATCGGCAATCATTCCGACTTGGTCAACTGCCTGGCTGAAATGTTCATCCAGCGAAGAGCCTTTGGGGTGGTAAAAAGAAAACCCTCGAATGAGCTTGCTTTCAAGTTCGTTGGCCAATTCGCAAGCCCGGGGCACCTCTTCGAGGAGGTATTGGTCAAAGGGGCGATAAGGTGTTGAAGTACCGTCATCGATATCGCAAAGTTTGACTTTTCCAATAGGTGAGCCAAGTGACGAAACCGATAAGCCGTACTCATCAATCTTGTTTTTGACCGTGACCAGTTCGTCTTTTTCTAACGCCATGACGTTTTTGACACCATTGCCAGCATCCACGAAGCGAATCGAAAAATAACGCAGGCCCAAAGCCGCAAATGCGGAAAATTGTTGGTCGAGCGTTTTCTGGTTAGCTGCTTCGTCAGCAAAACCAGAAAGCAAAATAGAAGATTGGCTCATCGTAAATGTCTCTCGTTATCTGAATGAAGCTAGTGCCTCAGGAAAGTTTATCGGGTAACTCACGACTGAGCGATGTGCTCAACTGTAATGACTGAAGAGATTCCGCCGCGAGGTGTAAATCGGGCCGTCAAGGTAGCACGACGTGGTTGAGAAACGGCGACGAAGTCATCCAGAATCTCATTGGTCACTTTTTCATAAAAAATCCCCTCGCTACGGTACTGCTGTAGATACATTTTTAGGCTTTTGAGTTCCACGCAGACCTTATCGGGAACATACTCAAACAAGAGAACGCCAAAATCTGGTTGGCCTGTTTTGGGGCAAACAGACGTGAATTCAGGACAAGTGATCTCGATCGTGTAATCTCGTTCCGGAAACTCGTTGTCAAATGTTTCCAGCATATCGCGAAAGTTTTTGCTCATCGGTACAATCTTGCTTTTCTAAATGATTTGTTATTGGACGGTGTCTTGGAACTGGCTTGCAAAAAGTACGCCCAACGAAGACGTCAAGATAATCAATCCCAGCCGTCAGAACAGCGGGCATGCTGATTTCCGAAATATATCAATCGCGTCAGGGCGAAGGCATTTTGACGGGAACTCCCAGCGTTTTCGTACGTACTAGTGGTTGCAATTTACGCTGCGGATTCTGCGATACCCCGTTTGCATCATGGCAGCCAGAGGGGGAACCGTTTACCGTCGAGGAAATTGTTTCTCGTATAAACGACGTTAAAGCAGATGCCCGCCACGTCGTTATCACCGGTGGCGAACCGATGCTTCCACGGGAGATTAACCAACTTTGTAGCGAAATTAAGTGTGCGGGATTCCACATTACGATTGAAACTGCCGGTACGATTTTTCAAAGTCTCGATTGCGACTTGATGTCAATCAGCCCTAAATTTTCCAACTCTGATCCTCAGGAAAGCAGGGCAGGGGAGTGGGTAAAAAGACACCGCGCGACGCGGAATCGCCCCGACGTTGTCTTGCACCTCATGGAAACTTATGGATACCAGCTCAAATTTGTGATCGATATCCCGAGTGATCTTGATGAAATTTTAGAGTATCTCAAACTCGTCAATCCAAACGACAAATCGCGGGTGCTCCTGATGCCGCAAGGTGTGACCCTCGACGAGTTGGAATCCCGTCGGCAGTGGTTGGAACCGGTTTGCCAAAAATATGGGTTTTCGTTCTGCCCACGGATGCATATCCAATGGTACGGGAATAAAAGGGGAACTTGAAACTCGACTTTCTTGCACGAAAACAAAAACCAATTCGTGTAGTTAACCTAGCTGTGATTTATCCCATGATTAAGATGCATTGAAAGCGTTAGTGTCAGTGTAAAAATGAGAGCCTTCGGATAGACTGGAGGACTCAATAAATCAGCAACCCACAAAGCCCAATATGAAAAGTTTTAGCTTTCTAATTTTCGTCGCGATGACATTTATCTGTTGGGGGATTTACGGTCCCGTGCTTCACGTAGGCCAAGAACAAATGGCAGGCGGCGTCGGTAAGGCGTCACTACGTCCGTTCATGTGTGTCGGGATTGCCTATTTCGTTATCGCCGTTTTGTACCCGTTGGTTGTTCTGAAGACAAAGGGCGAGTCGGGTAACTGGTCGATGATGGGCTTCGCTTGGTCGTTTGCTGCTGGGATTATTACTGCAATTGGAGCGCTAGGAATCGTACTCGCTTTTAAATTTCAGGGTAAACCTGTTTATGTGATGCCGTTGGTCTTCGGGCTCGCGCCGATCGTAAACACTTTTGTAACCATGGTTATGTCTGGCACCTTTAAACAGGCTTCCGCAAAGTTCTATGCTGGAATTGTGATTGTCGCGCTCGGGGCGGCCGGGGTCTTGTTGTTCCAGCCCGCAAATTCAAAAAAACCGCCGGTGAAAACTGAGCAGGCTGCAGTGATGAAGACAAACTACAAGTTGGTTTCATTTCAGGAAGACGCTCAGGCCGACAGTCGCGAGGTAGAAACTTCAGATTCTCCAAGTGAGAATGGTGCTTCAGCCAATACGCCGCCAGCAAAAAAGACACCTTTTAATGCCATGGCAGTGACCATCTGTATCGGGATCACCGTGGTATGTTGGGGGTCTTACGGGCCACTGCTTCATCGCGGTCAGGTTCGAATGAACAATAGCCGATTGCGGCCGCTGCTTTGTGTTGGGTTGGCTTATTTTCTGGTTGCTGTCTTGGCGCCTTGGTTCTTATTGGCAGCAGACACGTTCCCGGAGCCGGGAGGCTGGAGTAACACCAGCGGAGTTGCCTGGTCGTTGGTTGCTGGGGCCGCCGGCGCCTTGGGATCTCTGGGAATTATCTACGCCTTCAACTTTGGTGGAAAACCAGTTTTTGTCATGCCGTTGATTTTTGGTTTTGCTCCTGTCATTAATACTTTGACCGAGACGATTACTAAAAATTTGCTCGGGCAAATTAACAGCTACTTCATTGTTAGCCTGACAATGGTCATTGTTGGAGCCGCCATGGTTTTGATTTTTGCACCGAGGGGTAAAAAACCCAAGCCCGCCAACGAACCGGCTATCACTTAGTTTGATCAAGGCAGGCTAATTGTGAATGATTCTCCCCAAACAGATGCTGAATTTGTCGAGCGGATCGACGAATGGTTGAGCCATGTATGGATGGTCCGGGCTTTCCTCAAACACTGTGAGGAAGCTGAGGAAGACGATGAACTGCGTGATGTTCAACGGACACTTTATGATTACATGCTGGCTCTGGGGGGACCACTTCGGGGCGGTGATGATGCGAAATATCTGAAGCAAGCCAAAAAGAAATTGCGAAAACTCAGAGAAGCGAGTGAGCTCTTCCAAGAAATCCAACCAGAGATTTCCTCGCATACCAATTTTCAGATGGCCGCACAGTCGTTAAAAATTGCGGTCGGTCAAATCGGGGCACTGATCGAATTGCGTAACAAACCCGCCGAAAAGCCAGCGGACTCGGGCTAGTGCGGTTGGCCGCCGCGGGTGATGGCGAAAGCTTCAGATGAAAACGTTTCATTCGCCATGGAGGCCGGTTCATTCGTTGCGGCGGAACCTCGGTCTCAGCAAGTTAACGCACGCGGCACTTGAAACGAATCACCCCGCCCTCATGAGGCTCAACGGGATTGGTGATTTCCCAACGAAGCATCAAAGAATCAGCTTCATTGCGTTGGTTGATAAATTTCGCCTTGAGTGAACTCTCCGCGGAATCGGGAATGTATTCCAATCGCCGAGTCAAATTGTCAATAATTGTCACGTTGCCGATCTTCTTATTGCTTAGGTTGTCGTATCGAATCGTGAATTCGACGGTATCACCCGTTCTGGCTGCAATTTTGGAAGCAACTTTGGTAACGTTTAAGATTGCTGTTCCGTCGTCTGATTTGATATGCAGCAGTTCTTGAGCTGTTTTGACGTCCCGAGTTATGACCGGAGTTGCCTTGTTAACGGTTACTTGAAGCCCCAAATCCTCTTCCCAAACTTGTGCCGACTGTAGGCCCAGGCTCAAGCGTGCCGTTTCGCCGCTGGAATATTTACCAAGTCGAATCAACGACAGGTTTTCGTATGGCTTGAAGTTGTTTCGGAAACCAAACAAGTGTGTTGTATTGGCTTGAACGATGCCACGAGTTTGATCAATAAATCCACTGGCGCGTTTCGATCCAGAGTATCGAGTGACAGCCAAGTGTTGCTTGGTTGTTGAAGATTCATCTTGCCCCTGAGCACTCGCAATCGGCAATTTCTTATTCAAGGCCCTGATCGGTAAATTGAGATTGGCGTTGAAAACTCCATCGACTCGACGAACGGCAGCAAATCGTGGAGCATAAATCGCTACTCGATTGCTCGGTGAAACGATACGGCGTCCATCGAGCGTGTCAAAATGCCCAACAGTATCTTCAGTTTGTAGTCCGGAGACATTGAAAGAGCGATCGACTTGTACTTTGACACCCCGGTCGCTACCGTCGTAAACATACTCATCACGCCCAGCTTCTGTGTTCCAGTCGTTATAGCCGGGGCGACTCATATTTGAGGCCGGAGCTTGGTCCCGTGCTGAATCGCGTTTTCGATCACTCAGGGATTGGGTTGGCATCTTGCGAGCCAAAGGGAGTTGGGTTTGGACGCGGGGCACGAACTCGGCAGGCCCGGTTTCTCGCAAAATTTCCTGTGCCATTGAATGGCCCGACAGAACAAAGCCGCAGGCAATCAATGCACCGGCGACAGACTTAGAGAAGTTTGTCGCAATTCCAAATCGTCGTTGAAATAAACTATTCATGCGTCCGTTCTACCTTTGTCCGTTTGGAATCGGAGCGATCTTTTCGGGAACCGATGGGGTATTCGCTTGAGGAACTCGATTCGGGATGTCATCCACGTTCTCCTGAGCACGCATGGTTTGCGGGTCAGGTAACAGTGATGGAGCAGGGGCGTGGAATTCAAATTCCTGACCCCGGTCACTGGCCATCGGGATTCGCGAGCCAATTCGAAGGATTGCCATTGGGCGACCCATTTTCTCCGCTGCCCGAAGTGGATCCTGGCCCCCGCCAATATCAAAAAATGGCTGCTTGTCTTCTTGGTGGCGGTGAGGCAGTGAGATTTCCGGATTCTCAAGGTAAATCACCTTGGTAACGAGTCGGCCCTGAAGCGCCTCTTCGAGATCATCTTGCGTCATGACGACTTGAATTGGAAATTCATTCTCAAGACCTTTGGGCGGACTTAGCTTGTTCAGGACTTCCACAGAAGGATAAAGTTCCTTGCCCGTGTGACGTGGGATGTTCGTGACTTTGAATCGGTAGACCGGGCCCACTTTGAGACCGACAGAAACGCGTGACGAATGAGTGGCGGTGTATCCTTGTTGAGAACGCACCTGAAGGCGAGATCCGATTGGACCTACCATCCGCACTGGCTGAACGTGCCCGTTTAGTCTTTGATCGGTCATTCGTGCCATGTCCGCAGCAACCCCCGGAGCCATGTCACCTCGAACCAAATAGTGAGGGTGACTGGGAGATCGCATTCCCGACGATTGAGCAGAAAGTTCCGCTGGAATTGACGTCAAAAGCACGGCAGCGATCACCGTCAAGGTTCCGCCGACATGGATCAGAGCACTCTTGAAGAGTTGCTTTGAAGGACTTGGTTTGGAGGCGATCATCATGATACAACCCGCATTGAATTTTCAGTCTGGTATGGGAGATAACTCCCCAAGGTAATTTGAAATGAAAAAATGAGCCGCGAAAGCAATTGCCAACGCGGCTCTTTCTTTTTCACTCGTCCGAATTAACGGAGGTTGAAGCGGTTTCCTGGAGGACAGTTCTCAGGCAACACTCCACGAACCATGTCAGCGGGTGGCTGACTGTTGTAGTGTGGAGGGCTAATTGTGTTCTCTTGAATAAGAACGCGATCAGCAGGACGTGGATAGCTCAAGCCCGGTTTCTGTCGAACATGAACATTGACCTTGGGTGTCGGACCCGGGATCTGCATTGCCGTGTGGTTGTGGATGTCGTACTTACGCAATCCAGCAGGCCCACCAAGTGGAATGTGTGGAGGGCCAGGCAAGCCAATGTTGGTGCCTGTGATGGGCATCCCGTAGTTTGGACCTGTGACACCGGAGATATAATCGCTGGTTCCACCACCGATACCAACTCCGCCCATCAAGCCAGCGGCTTGAGCAGGATCGACGCCGGGGACCTCGAGGTCTTTGTTACCAAGCCGAATGATCGCCAGGATTGATCCGCGACGATCGGCTTCGGTGATCGGATCGACACCTGGATCCAAACGTGTGCTGACCAAAGTGTCAACGCCGGCCAGAGCCAACTCTTGAAACTCAGGATCGGGAACGTAGATGACTTTTGTGACAAAGTTGGCAGCTGCAACTTGATCAAAGTCTTCTTGTGAAAACTGAATTGGAATGGCTGCGTGTGCCAGATAGGCGGCAGTACGCGAGGTTGAACGACCAATTTCCAAAGTTGGATAAAGTTCCATTCCAGGGCGGCCTTCCAGGGCGGTAATTTTCAAACGAAAAATACCACCTTGTGCAAAGTTCTGACGCCCAGGGACGATCAAGGGGCTCGAGTCGTAACGACCAACGCCACTAACGTCCCATGAAACTTGCATTAATTCTGGTTTGTCAAACAATACCTGAACGCTTTGGGTCGCGACAGCGCCAAATGGCCCGTAGGCTGCGGCTGCCCCGCCTGCTGCTTCCATCGCAGATCGGTTCAATACTCCTGGGCCCGGACCACCGACTCCCGGGCCAGGTTCCATTAACATTTGAGCTGGCGGCAAATTGTGGCCAACTGGAATGCCTGAACGACGTGCAGCACCAGGAAACTGCGCGAACGCAGTGGTTGTAAGCATGGCTAATGCCAGCATGGTGATGCCCGTTAGAAAACGTGCGTACATCAGATTCCCCCCTAAAGGTCTTTTTTGCAAAGCAATTGTGCTGTTGCACTGGTGCTGAGCGTGCCAACTCGCGCGAGCCGAACTGGCACGTGCTTCTAAAAATGTTCTGTAATCAAAATCAACGTGATAACTGGTAGTGGTTTGTCACTTGCAATTTGCAAACTGACATAGACCGCCCAAGTCGCGATTCCTAAAATGCGTCACCCAATCGAGACGCGTCCTCGCACGGGCCCAGTTACGTTTCTTTAGTTCGGCGCCATAGAACACCATTCTTTGGAAAAATCCACATATCCGATTCATGAAGCAGGAATTAACTTTCGCCACTATGCTGCTTGCAATTGGTTGCTTGCTATGGGGACCTAGTCTCCTGAGCAACTTTCAAAGTGAAACTGGCGAAAAACTCGATGTTTTGACAAAAATCGAAGGCCAAGCGGCCGTCGATCAACCAGACGCAAAAATCGATCCAAAGGTTATTGATGCTAGCTTCCAAAGCGATATCGTTTCGGGTGTGACCGAAAAAACTGATAGCGTTTCGAAGCCAAATAGCGCATCAGAACAAAAATCGGAGCTCACCACCCGGCCTATCGAATTTGATCGCTTATCTAAACTGTCGCATCCCCAGTCGATGCAGCTTTTGGAGACCGCCGCCAACCAGCTTGCCAAGTCTGAGCCATTGGGCCTGAAAATACAGTTGAATGCCCTGCTGTTTGGTCAGCAGATCGAAGCGTCGGGCAGATATTTTCAGATGGGGCAGGGGACCCACAAAACCAGAATTGAATTGAGCTTTGATTCGGTATCGCAGCAACCTGGTTTGCTCCAAGTTTGTGACGGACGGTTCCTTTATACGGTGCACTCAGCTGGTTCGGGGCAATCCGCCGAGCAATCGTTTGAGTTTGTTGACTTGGAACGCGTTCAGCAAGCAGCGGGTGAAAAAGGCTCAACGATCACGCCGACGGGATGGGTGGCGACGGGCGGATTGGCAAGCCTATTGCAGCACCTCGCGTCTGCATTCAATTTCGGTGCCCCCGAGACTCTCTCTGGTGATTTGATTCTAGTTCGTGGAGGGTGGAACGAGATCGCACTGCGAACCATCGTCGCCAACGCTGACAATAATCTTGATTTGGGCAATCCGATTCGCTGGGATCGAGTCCCGAGACAATTACCTCACGCCGTTGAGTTGGTTTTTAAGCCCATCGGAAACCAAAGATACATTCCGACGCAGGTTTCGTATCTTCGGTTTGAGCAAACCAAGGAGCAAGTTCAGGTCAAGCCAACCTTTGAGATGAGTTTTTCTGACCTGCAATTCCTTGACAATCTCGCCGAAGGGTTTTTCGTCGTCGATTCGACAAACGTAGCTTCGACGGACAAAACCAGCGAGCACATCGATCGAATTGACTCATACCGAGAAACCAAGCAAGCAGAGTTTGAAGCCTCAACGATGGACCGTTAGATCTGTGGAATCACATTATGCGAGCACTTATTCAACGTGTCTCAAAATCCAGCGTCGTTGTCGATCAACAAACCACCGGTGCGATCGCAACCGGGTTGTTGGTTCTTTTGGGAGTTGAAAAAGGCGATACAGAAAAAGACTTGCGATACACGATTGAAAAAACAACCGGTTTGCGAATCTTTGAGGATGAGCAAGGCAAAATGAATTTGTCGCTGTTGGACGTTGGAGGTCAAATGCTCGTCGTCAGCCAGTTTACGTTGCTCGGCGATGTTAGACGTGGTAGACGACCAAGCTTTGTTGAAGCGGCTTCGCCTGAAATCGCCAATCGAATGTACGAGGAGTTTATCAACTCAGGACGCGAATTAGGGATCGATGTCCAAACTGGCATATTTCAGGCAGAGATGCAGGTTGCGTTGGTTAACGAAGGCCCAGTGACCATTTTAATTGATAGTCGCAAGCGTTTTTAACGAGCCCATTTCGCTGCTCTTGGAAGACATCGTTTGGCGTGGTGCTGGTTCATTGGGTGGAACGAGATCGTCCAACAAGTTTGCCTCAGCGAGGAGCCCCGCTGTTTTCTTGGCTCCGAGTTGTTTAATGGAGGGGGCTTGGAACGAGGGCTCGTTACCGGTGAAGGGTCCCGCTGCCGTCATGATCATGGGCGTGGTGGAACATGCTTTGGAACCAATCCATGGCGGTCTCGGGTGGAGTGAGTTCAGGTTCGCAGATGCAACCCATGGCATAGTCATCACCAGCTACGAGTGTGACTAACAGAATCAACTTGACGTACGTGAAGACGTTCGCAAATCTGCTTTTGCCGAAAAACTTCATGGCAGTTCCAAAGCTCTTTTTGGTCGACGGGAGGTGACCTTCCCAGTTGACCGCATATATTTCATCAAGCAATAAATGTGAAACGAAGCCCAGAACCACCGCCCAAGCTTTGAATATTCTGATTTCGAAATCAGTCGAAAGACAAACAAGAAACGTGACGAGTCCGGCAATTAATGCGGCGGGAATACTATGCCACATCCCTCGGTGTTTGGTGTAGCTTCGGAATAGTCCACCAATTCCAAATCGAATGATCACATACATCACCCCGGCAGCGAATACCTTGTGCTCAGTTGACATCCCCAACGCATCAAACCTGGGCATCATCAACATTGGGGCAATGACAGACACGAATGAAAGCATCTCCCGCTGCGGTTTGCCTGATTTACTATCCAAGTCCGGCAACATTCCCGCCACACTGCAGAGGCTGCCGGCAATCAATGCGTGGGCTGGTGGGACATGGAAGACAAAATGACCGACGGCACCGTACGCAACGCCCAGAACTGTGCTAGTGGTAATATGAGTTTTGAAGTCCGCCATGAACTGCTTTCGAAATTCCGTTTTCGGGGGGCAGGTTTGTGATTAGGCAAGTTTTAGATTAGACAGAAATTCTGGCGTTGAATGAACAGAAGTTTTCAAAGTGGTGCAGGGCAGGGTAGGCAAGTAGCTAGCATTGGTTCTCGCCAAAATCCAAGTGGCGGGGCGGTTAACAAAAAGGATCCGCCCTCCTCTTTGAAAAAGTGGTTTCCCATAAAACTGAAATTTGCGAGGCAGTTTGTTGACTTCAACCTTGAGCTCAACGGCCGATTCCTCAATAATTCCCGCGCGTGATTGGTGTGTCCATGGCGGGCTTAGTTTCACCCGTGTCAAATCGGTGTAATTGAGTCACGAACAAATTCCTTGATTCAGGTCCTGCCTCGTGGAACTCAAGAACGCTAAACCTGAGCCTTTTCTAGATTAAATGGAGCCACTCATGTCCTTTTACGACGTTTGCATGTTGATCGTACTTGGGGGCGCGATTTGGTTTGGATTTTGGAAGGGACTTGCTTGGCAAATCGCATCCGTTGCAGCCATCATTGTCAGCTATGTGGTGGCGATGAAGTTTCGTGATCCTGTTTCGCAGTTCATTCAAGCTGAAGCGCCCTGGAACAATATCGGTGCGATGTTGATTCTGTTTCTTGGAACTTCGATTGTGATCTGGATGATCTATGGCCGAGTTAAAGGATCCATCAAGAAAATGGAACTTAGAGGGTTTGATCGACAAGCCGGCGCACTTCTCGGGGCTGTTAAGGGCTGCCTGCTATGCATGGTGATCACGATGTTTGCTGTGTCGTTATTGGGCGAGCGTGCTCATGATGCGATTCACCATTCCAAACTCGGCCCCTATGTGATTAATGGCATCGACAAAGTTCATGCCGTCGTTCCTCAGGAATTTGCTAGATTCATCACTCCTCATGTTGAGGAGTTGGAAAATCAATTGGGACACGGATTAGATAGACCCGTGGGCGATTATCCTGGTGCCGCTCAGATTCCAGGAACCACTGGGTATTCAAGCGATGGAGTCAATCAGAATCCCAACCAGCTTCCACAGGCTGGTTATCCAAGCAACTGGCAGTGGCAAGCACCAAGTACACCCGCCCCCAATAATAGTAACAAGTCAAACCCTTGGTTTGGGCAGAAACAGACTGGCACAGCGTGGCCAGGATCCAACTCAGCAGCTCCTGCGGGCACCCAAGCGGGTACCGTGTATGATCCGAATCGTCCAGTTTTGAATCCAAACGAAAGTCCACTGGATGCCGCTTCGCGCGAAATCTTTGAAACGGCAAGGCAGAAACTTGGTGAAGTCGCTGGCCAAGCCGCCCAACGGGCTATTCAAGGTGGTCAGAACCGGTAACAAGTCAATGATGACGACTGGGTTAACCCGGTAGCGAATCAAGCCATTTTTTGATGCTCGCCCAATTGTGATCAGCATCTGAAGAGATCTTTTGGTTCGACTGAGTAAGCCAAGTTGGGTTGGAAGCAGGGCTTTGTTGCTTGCCTGTTTCTAATGTTTGGTAAAGCAGCGGCTGCAGAACGACGTCAGTTTGAAAAAAGTTGAAAAACACGGGGGTTCCGAGAGACCTAACCGAACATAAGAAACATTATCGGACGTTGGGGATTGGTTCAAATTGACCCGTATTAGTTGGTGTTTTGCATTTTGACTCGGGAGACTTAGCCATGAAGCCGCAGTTAACAGACGCCCAGATCAGCAGGGTCCAAAAGTGTTTAGGTGACGGTCACAAGCTCGACGCGTGTAAGCTCTACATGGATTTGACTGGCAGTTCTTTGCTGGAAGCCAAGCAGTTTGTAGAGAACCTTTCAAACGCCGAACCACGCCCATCAGGTTCTGCCGAAGAGCTTGAGCAAGCCTTAGTTGATCAAGTTCTCGACCTCTTGCAATCGGGTTGTAAACTCGATGCGGTGCGACTTTATAAGGAGCGTAC
>JAQWLH010000020.1 GCA_029247405.1 Mariniblastus sp. | reverse complement strand
AATTGGATATGCTTTACTCATGACTATTTTATTTAATTTCTATTAAAAAGGGTAAACAGAATTGATACATTGAACACGATCCGCAAGGTGGTCCCGCGTGCTTCAACCAATTTAGAGTTTGTTTGTTGCGAGATAGTTTGTTTACGTGCGACATCACTCATAGCGAAGTGCCTCCACAGGATGTAAGCGTGCGGCGCGAAGTGCTGGAAGCACGCTGGCCATAACTGCGATCATAATTGCGCCCAGGGCAACCCAACAAATGGTGACGGGGTTGATGATGGCCGGGATTTCAGAAAAGTAATATATGGTTGGATCAAATATTTCCTGGCCAGTCAGCCACCCGACCAAGTCGGCAATATCGTTAATATATTCGACGAATACGAGGCCGAGGATGATGCCCGCACCGGTTCCAACGGTGCCGAGCGATAGTCCGTAGCCAAGAAAGATTGACATCACCCCGCGAGAGGGTGCGCCTAGCGCCTTTAGGATGCCGATGTCTTTTGTTTTTTCGACGACGATCATGTAGAACGTGGCGAGAATGCCAAATCCAGCCACCGCGATAATCAGAAACAGCAGGATGTTTAAGATCGTCAATTCCATATTGACGGCACTGAGCAAAGGTCGCTGCGTATCTTGCCAGGTTCGAATGTCATAGCTGAAGTGTTCAATCGGAAATTGGAGCATTAGTTTGTCGCGGACTTTGTTTGGATCTGCGCCTGGCTTCAACTTAATTTGAATTGCTGAAACCGTTCCATCACCTGTCATAGGGTCGACCATGCCACGAATTTTTTGAAGCTCACTAAGAGGCATGAACGCAAAGGTTGAATCGTATTCGTGCATCTCAGAGGCGTAAAAATCAACCACCGTGCAATTTTCGCTGACGGGTCGAGCATTCATTCCGACTGTGGGAAACATGACTTGAACGTCGTCACCAGGACGAACCATGAATAAGTCATGCAGCTCGCCGTCGGATGATTGAGACTTTCTTGCTGAAATTGCCTTGCCAAGAATGATCCCCACTCGCTGATCCCGCATCCCGTCAAAGCGTTGCTCGGGGGCGATTTGGGGCCGGTGTGCAGAGCCGGGGTCAAAAGGAGACATGGAGTGTATCTTGGGTTGTCCCGTGATTTGGTTCGCATCCTCAAGCGAGTCGACCGCCATCGTCGGATCTGACGGGGGGGCTTGAGCTGAGTGGATGGTGTTTAAGTCGGGAACTTTATCGGGCAAGGGGGTGAACTGGAATTGATTGCTCGAAGTGGTAGATGCCTCATCTTGTGCTGAGTCTGTCTTCGCCGGTCCAGTGGTTTTCAAGGGAGTCGAGTAAGTCGCAGTGGCCACTTCAACGAGCTTGCGTTGCTCATCTTCCCATTCCTTGACCCGCCGTTTGTTTTCAATCATGCGGCGGCGATAGTCCCAACTCCCTTCGTCAAACAGTTCTTCATGGCCACTGTTTTCGAGTTTAAAGGAGAAGCGATCTTTCTTAATCACACTTTGAAGGTAGGGTTCAAAGTCCGTTACCTTGCCAAAAGTCTCATCGTCGATGCCCAGTAGCATGACTTGCTGTGTGACTTGTCGCCCACGAAAATCAAAAGAAAGCAACGCCGGATTTCGGACCACGCAGGTCAATTCATCCAAGTCATCTCCAACGACTTGTTTGACAATTTCTACGTGCTTTTCTGGATAAGCAATTTCACCGAGAAGCGGTGCCGCGATTTCAACATCGGAAAGGATCCCGTGAAGCCGATCCTTCATTTGGTCTACAAAACCAGCCATCACGCTGTTGACGACGATCAATGTCGCGACTCCGAGCGTTACGCTAACAATCGAAGCCAATGCAATAAAACGCGTTCTAAGGTAACGCCACGACAACAACAATTTATACATCCGCCAATCCTTTGGCTCGTTTCATCCATATTGCCGAAGGCTCGTGCCGACGGCCAAAACGTAATTACTTATCGCGGCGAATAATCCAACGCTCAAAGCTCAGCGTTATCATAGACGATTCTTCAATTATTGTTCAGCTCGAAGTAGCGGAAACAAAATGATATCTCGAATTGAAGGCGAATTAGTCAACAGCATGACCAGGCGATCAATTCCGATCCCAAGTCCACCCGCAGGTGGCATTCCATTACGCAGTGCACGAACAAAATCGTGGTCCATCTTGACCATCGAATCTTCTTCCGAGAGCCCATCCAGTTGGTTTTTAAATAACTCTTCTTGCAAATCTGGGTCGTTCAACTCGGTGTAAGCATTGGCCAGTTCCATCCCGTTGATAAATAACTCAAATCGCTCGGCTACGAGAGGATTGTCCGCTTTTCTCTTAGTCAACGGGCAGATGCTAGCGGGGTAATCCGTTACAAAAACGGGCCCAATCAAAGCATCCTCAACCTTTTCCTCAAACACTTCGTTCTTGACCACATCGGGGTGCTTGCCTTCCACAGGCAGCCCCAGTGATTCAGCATAGGCTTTTACAGCGTTTTCATCTTGTGGGTCAACGCCGGTGTTTTCGGCAAATAAATCATTATAGGTCCTTCTGGCAAACGGCGTTGAAAAGTCAACTTGGGTGTCCCCGTATGGCACCGATGTGCCAGCACCGATTGCTGTCAATGCGTTTGCTATCATGGATTCAGTCAAATCCATCATCGATCGGTAGTCACCATAGGCTTGGTAGACTTCCATCATCGTGAATTCAGGATTGTGCTTCGGGCTGATCCCTTCGTTTCGGTAGACGCGACCGAGTTCAAAAACTCGTTCCATGCCACCGACCATCAATCGCTTGAGGTGGAGTTCAAGAGCGATTCGCATATTCAATGGCATGTCGAGCGCATTGTGGTGTGTTTCAAAGGGTTTGGCGGCGGCTCCGCCTGCGATGGTGTGAAGCGTTGGGCCTTCGATTTCAACAAAGTGCTGCTGCGTCAATGTTTCACGAATTGAAGCAACGATTTTTGAGCGATTGAGAAAACGCTCGCGAACGCCTTCGTTGTAAGCCAAGTCAACATAGCGACGGCGCTGTCGAAGTTCAGCGTCAACCAATCCCTTGTGTTTGGCCGGTGGCTGTTCGATCGTCTTGCAAAGAATGTGACTTTTCTCGGCGAAAATCGACAGTGCACCCGTCTGGGTTCTCCGCAACATTCCGTCGATCCCGATCAGATCTCCCAGATCGAGACATTCGATCAGTGCCCAGTTGTCGTCTCCTACTTGGTTTCGGCCAACAAATAATTGAATGCGACCTGACCAGTCTTCAATGTCAATAAATTGCAATTTGCCTTTGTTGCGGTGAAGCAAGATTCGCCCAGCGGCTCTTACTTTTGGTCCGGAGAGGGTTCCCTTGCCCTGCTCTTTGCACCAATCGCGAAAGCTGGTTTCGCCCAGTTCTTCATCTGTTGGCAGTTCAGATTCTTCACCTGATTCGCTAACGAATTTGATTTCAGACTGGCGACTGCGAATTTTGCCGATCATATCGCGGTCATCGAACCGGTGTCCGTAAGGGTCGTAACCCAGTTCAATTAATTTTTCGAGCTTGATGCGTCGCGAGGCATCTCCACTCAGTTCGGATGGGTCCATGTCAGCTTCGGGGGGCGTTGTTTCGTTATTCATGCTGCACATTCTAAAGAAATGACAAGAATTGGCGAAGTGGGTTCAGGCGAATTGATTGAGCATTTATCCCAATCGCTGTTGGTATCGAGATTGCCGGTCGGTGTCTCGGATTTTCTTAAGGTTGGGGACCGAAAATGCTTCGCTTAAGAGGCAATTGCGTCGAAGCAGGATTTCACTGGGCAAATTTTGCCATTAAGCGATTGGCGATACCTGGCACAAACCTATCCAGCCAAACGAGAAATCTTCCTCCGTGAGTAAGGATGATTTCGTGTTTGCCCTTTTTAATCGCACGAATGGTTTTTGCGGCAACGACGTCGGGTGCCATCGAGTTACCTTTTTTCCAATTCTTTCCAGTTCTGTCTTCGATTGCGGAGTCAAAAAATTCGCTATCCGTTGTGCTCGGGCTGACGAGCAGGATATCAATCTTGTCTTGGGAGAGTTCCGCGCGAAGTGCATCGGTGAACCCATGCATTGCAAATTTGGCGGCGCAGTACTCGCTTTTGAGGGGTACGGCCCGATGACCTAGCACGCTTCCCATATTGACGATGATGGGAGTCTGGCCTGCTCGGAGCATCGGCAATGATTCGCGAATCAAATTTACGGCTGAAAAGAAGTTGACCTCGAAGATTTGTCGAAGGCGTTCAGGGGTTGCTTCGTCAAACCGGCCCATGGCGCCAACACCAGCGTTGTTGATCAGAATATCGAGTCCACCCAGCTCAGTTTGGCAGGATTGCAGTAGTCGAGCACGGGTGTCAACTTGGGTGATATCACCGGTCACAACATGACATTTTCCGCCGGCTGTTTGGATCGAATTGGCGAGTTCGTCTAGCCGATCTTTTCGCCGCGCGCAAACAATAATATTTGCATTCTCGAGGGCAAACTGTTTGGCCAAGTGCCACCCGATCCCACTGGAAGCGCCGGTGATCATTACCCGTTTGTTTTTAAGGTTGCGTTTGGCCACGAGAATTAACCTGCATCGTCGAGGGGGTGATCCGGTTCAACGGGCGACGTGGATTCAGTCGGGAACGGTGGCGTCTGCGTATCGGAAGCGGGTTGGCGTATTAGGGGGGGCGATTGGTCTTCTGTTGTTTTCGTCTCAGGCGTCACATCGGCATCGAGATTAGGGTTTGCCGTTTCAGCAGAAATTGTTTCTTCAGTGATGTCGGCTTCCATTTTTGGACTGATCCAGCCTGCTGGACAGTGCGGTGTAATAATCGTGTCGGTCGGGTCAATTCTTCCAAGATACTTTTGGGGAATTCTGCAATGGACCTTAACCATGTCCTCCCCATATTGCGTCGAGAGGATCTCGCCTTTGGCGGCGACGTAGGCTAATAGCTTGCCATTGCTCACACTCATTTCGATATCAACATCCTGAAATGAACGGCTGAGAGCGTCACTGACAACTGAATGCAGTTTTTCAAAACCAATCTTGGTTTTTGCACTGACCGGGACAGCGTTGGGGTATCGTTTAAGTACCGCCTCGAGGTTCGCAATGCTCTCTACCTGATCGACCTTGTTGAGGATGAGTAAGGTATCCTTTTCTTCAATCCCAATTTCTTGAAGCACGTCGTAGACCGAGCTGATTTGGTCTGAGACCTTTGGATTGCTCGCATCCGCCACGTGAAGTAAAAGGTCGGCTTGGCGAGTTTCTTCAAGGGTCGCTTTGAAACTTGCGATCAAACTATGAGGCAAGTCACGGATGAATCCGACGGTGTCGCTTAAAAGAACTGGCCCCCAATTAGGGAGTGACCATCGTCGTGTCCGCGTATCGAGCGTTGCGAACAATTTGTCTTCGGCCAAAACAGCTGCATCTGTTAACGAATTCATTAAAGTGCTTTTGCCGGCATTGGTATACCCAACGAGAGAAACGGTCATGGTTCCTTTTCGCGAGGCGACTTGGCGTTCCTTACGTTTTTCAACTTTTCCTAATTCTGTTTTTAAGTCGTGGATTCGCTTTTCCACCAAGCGTCGGTCGGTTTCCAATTGTTTTTCACCGGGACCACGCATGCCAACTCCCATTTTCAGGCGCGACAAGTGAGTCCACATTCGCTTTAGGCGAGGTAGCGAGTATTCTAGCTGTGCCAGTTCAACGGCTAAGCGAGATTCGTAGGTTTGTGCATGGGTTGCAAAGATGTCGAGAATCAGCTCGGTGCGATCAAGCACTTTGATTTCGAGGCCAACCTCAAGGTTGCGGTTCTGTGCCGGCGAAAGGTCGTTGTCAAAAATAACAACATCGGCAGCATGGAATTCGACCAGTTGTTTGAGCTCTTCGACTTTTCCTTTGCCCAAATAAGTCGCGGTGTCGGGTTTTTCGCGACGTTGAACCAAGCCAGCAACAACGATCCCGCCGGCAGTCTCAGCCAATCCTTGAACTTCCTCCAATGGATCGAAATCCACCGGGTCAGAAGGGAGTGCGACGCGAACGACAATTGCGATTTCCTGTTCGACTTGTTGCGCGCGTTTTCGGTCTTGCACGGGTAGAAAATTCCAAGGGTGTGAGGTTGTTAGAGCAAACAAAACATTGATGTTCGCTAAGACAAGTTATATCCGAATTGGTTCGGAAAAAAGAGGCGGCTTGCCGAACGCTTAGTAAACTTTTTGAGACAGTCTGGCGGAGGAGTTTTGCTCCGGGTAAAAGCTGGGGATGATAATTGTGACGTGACTTTGAAGCGGTTGAGTTGGCGGTTGCCGAGAGTCAACTATGAATTAAGCCGAGTTGGTGTGTTTTAGCTTAGTCCTTTGGGTGTCCAAGTAGCTCAATTTGCCGACTGCCTGCAAGGAGGGCGTCACACCGGAATGGAGACGTGACCTCGCAATCGTGGTGTTTGGGAATTGCCTGTCTAGGTTGGGATGTGAGGACTCATCCTTACGTTTGTTGATTTCGCATGCCATAATAGAACCTGCGGTTATGGAGCGGTGCCAACCATCGTTTATTCAAAGTACGGAGTCTCGAAGATGCGCCTTTGTGTGGTTACTGTATTGTTAATGCTTTTGACGTCTGTTTCTTGCGCCCAGGATGATGGCTGGGAGAATATGTTCAATGGCAAGAATCTGCTCGGTTGGCATGTGAATGAGAGCCCGGAATCCGTAAAAGTAGAGGACGGTTGTCTGGTAGTTCACGGTAAGCGAGCCCACGCATTTTACGTTGGTCCCAATGGCCTGACCGATTTGAAAAACTTTCATTTCAAATCTAAAGTGATGACGATGCCGGGTGCTAATTCGGGAATCTACTTTCATACCCGATTTCAGGATACCGGTTGGCCTGCCAAGGGGTATGAGTGCCAAGTCAACAACACTCAAAAAGACAAAAAGAAAACGGGAGGGCTCTACGATGTTCAGGACAATTTTGAAGCGCCCGTCCAAGACGAGGTTTGGTTCGACTACGAGGTTATCGTCAAGGGTAAACAGATCGTGGTGAAGATCAATGGAAAGACGATTTCGGATTACACGGAGCCTGAAGGTTTAAATCGGCCCGAGCGACAGTTGTCGAGTGGGACATTTGCTTTGCAGTGCCATGATCCAGGTAGCAAGGTGCTTTACAAGGGATTGATGTTCAAGCGGCTCGATGATTAGGCAGCGTCTTGGCGGCAACTGCCCTGTTGGTCCGCCGCGGTTTGCCAACCCATTTTGGGTTGGCCGCCATTGAGTTGTTGTCTTTCCGCTTGCTTTCTAATTATTTGCCGTTTGCTTTCGGGGGAGCCTTAGCCGCTTGGGTGTCTGGCGAATTGTCAACCACTGGGGGTTCTGCTCCCTTCCCATCTGCCTTCTTGTCGCTTTTGTTTTCGGGCTCAACTGGTGGCCCCGCTTGAAGGATTACATAAACTTTCGTTCCAATTTCTGGAATGTTTTCGTTGAATGTTTCATACAGTAGTCCGTTGTTGGCTTGGCTGCTCTCGACACCAACATCAATCATGGCGGTTGAAAAGTTAGAGAGGCAAATTAATTCCCCTGCATCGGCGTAATAAAATTCCTCGTTCGTATCTGGGTCTGTCCAAAATGTCGAACCCCCAAAGATCCATTTTTCCTCCATCGCTTTTTTCGTTTTGATGTTTCGAATCCACTGCTTGGCATTTTGTGATTTTGTTTTTTGGGTTGCTTTGTCTTGCCATTTTAGGGTTGCTTCGATTGTTGGCCCGTGGGCGGGACGGTAATTGGGGTCCCATGAGCAAGGTTGGCCGGGATTGACTTTGGCGAGGACTAAAGCAAAGTGAACTTCCTTGGCTAAGCAGTTTGCAGCAATGACAGACTCATGCTCTTTGGTTCTGGCCGGGCAGATAAACATTTCCAGTGGTCCATCATTGAGGCAGACGATTCCAGTGAACATGACTTGCTTTGATTTTTTGTCGATCCAGATTTCTCGGGATTTACTCAGTCTGGTCCATTGGGCACCAATTTCAATGGTCGGTTGATCTGGCGATTCGGGCTGGTCGTTGGCAGTTGACGCCGATTCGGAGGTTTGCGATTGGGCATCAATTTTTGGTTTGAGATTTGATTGTGGGTCGGCGGTGGAATCTTCCTGAGTGCTCGGTTCAGAACTTAAACTGGCTGTCACCGGTTTTTGCTTCACCGGTTCTTGCTTCACCATTTTTTGCTGGCTGGGTTTTGTCTGTTTGGCGAGCGGTTTCGATTCGCTACACCCAGATGGCGTCAACGCGAGCAAGCCGATTAATGCAAAAAGCACCATGGAAAGCCAATTTGTTTTAGAGGTCACTGGAGGCTCCGTAAAATTACTAGAGTGCCGTTCGCACGTCTAATTAAGATAAGCCGCAGGACTTGGTGGGGCAACGACGTGCGAAGTCGAATCTGACAAATCAACTGGACGGCCCGTTTTCGTCAATAAGTCTGTTGATAAAATGGCGCGTTTTTAACTTAAATAAATAATTGTAAGCATGGTTTCCAAATTAAAAGAAGAAAGCAATAGCGAGATGGGGGGCGAGTTGTTTGTCGAGGTCGGCCAATATGATGGCTGGGAAGATGCTGAGCTCGATTTATACCGCTCACGCCGCAGGCTGCTTAAGCTCTTTCGCTCTAAAAAGATCGCCCAACCCTCAAGGGAGTTTGGTTCTCCGTTGGGGTGGTTTGTTGATCAGGTCATCTGCGAAACGGCATTAACGAAAGTGGATAATTGGAGCCGGTTGCAAAGTGGTGACGTGAATCCGCGACTCTTGGCGGCCGAGCTGTTCGAAATCGGTTCGGATTTAATTGGGCGATTCGGTTCGGCATCGAAGTTGGAATCCGGAGTCACTGTCGGGGAATCAGTAACGCTGTTGGGGATTTCACAAGCGCTTAGTTGCATGGTTGGTCATTGTGAACTTTCGGATTGGACGCAGTTGGTGTCTGGTTTGGTGGAGATCTCGCAGAAGGCTGATTTGAACCAGTGTTTAGCTCCTCCCGTTTACCAGATGTTGGCCGTTGAACTTCCATTGACGATCTGCTTTCAGTTGCCAGAAATCGAAGGCCAGGAGCAACTTGCTCGCAGTATTTGCAGCAAGATTTCTGCATCCCTGACCGAGCAGTTGGATATCGATGGGTGGCCACAAGCAACCTATTTGGAAGATTTTGGTCTGTTGGCTGCGAGTTGGGTCCGTTGCGGGCTGATGCTTCGTAAAATGAAGTTGGCATTGAACGAGGATGCTTTTGCTCAATTGGAGGGCGCAGTCTCTCAAGTTCTCCGTTTGTTGCGTCCTAACGGAACCTTAGCCTTTTCATCGGGTGATCCGAGGCCTGCGGATGCTTCCTTGATCTACTCGCTCAGGAAACTTTCGAAAGATCCAAAAATCAAGAAGGTGCTTAAGCGGATCGGCGAGCAGAATCTTGTCCCTGCAAAAAAGAAACAACTTCCCCCGAGTTGCCTATCCGAGTGGGGGGCGTCGGCGACACTCCGTAGTCATTGGGGCGAAGCTTCTCCGCGAGTCTGTCTGGATTTTTCATCGACCGAAGGATTCCGTGGCGAGATCGCTCGCTCGAAGCAATTAATTGCTGGTGACATCATGCCGGAGATTTCAATCAACGGCGTCAGTGCTTCCCCGATCGGTGACTTTCAATTGGTTTGCGAGGAGAGTGACCGAGACGTTGAGTACGCGGAATTAGAGCTCAAGCTGACGGGGGATACGACATTGTCGCGGCAGGTTTTGCTTTCCCGCGATGAAGAGTTTTTAATAATTGCTGATTCGATCGTTCCGGGCATGGCGGCTCGAATTGATTATCGCTGTCGGTACCCCTTGGCAGATGGGATTTTGGGGATGCGGGAGTCGGAAAATCGTGAAGTCTACTTGAGAACATCGGAAATTCAGGCGTTGGTTTTGCCGTTGGCACTTCCGGAATGGAAGGTTGGTATAACTGACGACCGGCTTGAGTTTAAAGATCACGCCTTGGAACTAGTGCAATCAATTGACGGTTTCGGACTTTGTGCCCCTTTGTTTTTTGATTTGAATCCCAAGCGGAGTCGTTTAAAACGAACTTGGCGGCAACTTACCGTCGCTGAGGACCTGTTGCCTGTTCCGCGTGATGTTGCTGTTGCTTACCGAGTTCAGATTGATGAGCAGCAGTGGTTTTTGTATCGCGCCCTAACGCATCGAGGTAATCGGACCTTTTTCGGTGAAAACTTCACGGGTGAGTTCATGCTGAGCCGATTCGAAAAAGGCGGAAAAGTGTCTTCTTTAATTGTGGTTGAATGATTGAAAAACTAAAAGCGAATTTGAATTCGATTCACCAGCGAATTGAGATGGCAGCGAGCAAGTCGGGACGCACCGCGGCTGAAATCAAATTGGTTGGTGTGACAAAATATGTTGATGCAGAGACGACTCAAAATCTGTTCGAAGCTGGCTGTGCTGACTTAGGTGAGAGTCGCCCGCAGGTGCTCTGGGATAAATCCGCAGCACTCACTGGAATGCCAATTCGCTGGCATATGATCGGGCATTTACAGCGTAACAAGGTAAAGCGAACCGTTGACTGTTGCGAATTGATTCACTCCGTTGATAGTGAGCGTTTGATGCTTGCCATCGATCAGGCCGGGCAAGCACTTCAAAAAACAGCGCACGTTTTGATTGAAATCAATGTTTCTGGTGAAACTGCAAAACACGGGTTTAACGAGTCTGAGGTTGAGGTGATCTTAGCAAAGGTTGAGTCATTCAAGCATATTCAAGTCGATGGTCTGATGTGTATGGCCGGACTAAGAGGCGATTTAAATTCAGCTCGTCAAGAGTTTGCTGCCCTTAAAGAAATCCAAATGAAATTTCAATCTGATGTTGCGAGCAATGTAAATCTCAAACATCTCTCGATGGGGATGAGTGGTGATTTTGAAACAGCCATTGAAGAGGGGGCAACGTTAGTTCGCGTCGGTTCCCTCTTGTTTGAAGGACTATAGAGCACTTTTGGTTGCCACGAAATTTACGTTGGTCGAAGCGGGAGTTACCAATTAATCTCAAACTACGCGAAACTGAGGCGGGGATTGAGTTGATGGTAAAGGCATCTCCCGGATCAAGAAGGAATGAGATCCGCGGTGTGATTGCTGGGGCTCTCAAGGTTTCGGTGACCGCGGTCGCTGAAAAAGGTAAGGCCAATAAGGCAATCATCAAGTTACTTTCCGTCACCCTTGGGATATCCAAGAGTCAGATCGAGCTCGTCAGCGGGGGGACTTCAGCAGTCAAGAAATTTGTAGTCCGTGGAATCACTGTGGATGGGTTGGCGGAGAGGTTGGCCCAATCGTGAGTTTTCGACCCAAACTAGCGAGCTAAGTACTCGGGGTAGCCATTTGTTGCTCCCGATCCTGACAAATGAGTGCTTTATTGGCCTGGAGAACGGGTGGCTAACCGTTGGGGTGGGGATTTAAGTCGACTTCATTCGATTTGAAGTCAGGATCGCGTGTCGAGCTGGTTGGGAAAAAAGTCGGCAGAACCGCGTTTGCTTCTTGGGGAACACGCAACCAAAGTGGTGCGAGACGATCAAACCAAAGGCGGCAGTACCGTGTTTGGCGCAGGCTTCGCTATTCCGCAGAGTCTCGCAATCTTTCGCAAAGTTAGCCGTTGGAACCGAAAACAAGTGATCTTTCTCATAAAAGTGTTATTTACCAAGGTGTCTAAGCTGGTTCCTCACGTGGTTTTTAGTAAATTAGTCTGAAGTTTTCATCTGTCCCCAAGTTATTTTGGTGGACACTTCAGTCGCGTTCTAGGAGCAACTTATGTCTCAGGCGGAAATTGACAGTCAACCCAGGGTGTTTGGACATCCGTCCGGTTTGTACACACTTTTCTTTGCCGAGATGTGGGAGCGATTCTCCTACTACGGTATGCGGGCGTTGCTAGTCTTTTACATGATTAAAGGCTTCCTCGGCTATGGAGACTCTCAAGCCTACACCGTTTATGGTGCTTATACGGCGTTGGTCTACATGACACCCTTCATTGGTGGAATGTTGGCGGACAAAATTTTGGGCAAGCGGTTGGCGGTAGTGATTGGTGGCTTGTTGATGGCGGCCGGCCACTTATTAATGACGGTCGAAGCGGAATGGCCGTTTTTCTTCGCTCTTGCTTTATTGATCGTTGGAAACGGATTCTTTAAGCCAAATATTTCGACGACTGTGGGTTCGCTCTATGCGGCGGGCGATCGCAAACGGGATGATGGTTTTAATATTTTCTATACCGGGATCAATCTCGGTGCAGCCATGAGTCCGCTGCTTTGTGGCTACGTTGGCGAGACCTATGGTTGGCACTTCGGCTTTGGCTTGGCTACGGTTGGAATGTTGATCGGGTTAGCGGTATTTGTGATGCCCAACCTGATCACGCAGTTGCTTATTATGGGTGGCGCGTTAGCCTCCACGATCGGAATGCTTGTGTTCCGACCGGACAACATTTACGCCATTCTAATTAATGTTTTTGTAGCGGCCTGTCTGATGATCGCCGCTGTCGTGGCTTGGGTTGCTCTGTCTCGAGGTGGTTTGCCCAAATGGGCTGGCGGCCGTCCGGAAGGTGTCGGCAAAAAACATGACTGGAAGATATACATTGGTATTCTGGTATCCATTCCAATTTTCGCTCTCCTGGTTTCTGGTTTTTCTCCCTTCACTCAGCCTCCCCAAGGTTCCGAGCTGAAGACCAAGGAAATCCTCTTGGAGGAGCGAGTTGCATTTTTGGATAAGCTCAATGTTGATTCAGAAACAATTGAGAAAGTACGCAAAGCTGGAATTAAAGTAGAGCCGAAATTACGTGGCGAGCCCTACCAGATGATCAACAAGGAGACGATCAATAAAGTAAAGGGTGATGGCAGTAGCATCTTCGGGAACATTGCTGGTATTTTTCTCGAAGAAGTCAGCAAACCAGCCGGGGCCGTGTTAACGATCCTTGGTATTTTGGCATTTGGTTACCTGATTATTGAGACATTTAAACTGAAAAAGATTCAACGCCATCGGATGATCGCGGCATTGATTCTGATCTTTTTCCAGATGCTTTTCTTCGCGTTTTTCGAACAAGCTGGAAGTAGCGTCAACAACTTTACCGATAGAAATATCGACCGAGTCGGAGAGTCTGAAGCGGTCACGGAAGAACAGGTCGGCCAGTCGATTCGAATTGAACCAACCCAAGCTCAACTAGGTTACGTGTTCGATTCTTCGGGAACGGCTTTTACGAACTCTGATCTAGACGAGATGCGGAAGATTATCAAGGAAACAGAAGGGCTTGATAAAATCGAGGTCGATTGGGAAGTGGCGGAGTCGAACGTCGGGATGGGAATCGCAAAACGCACTGACGAATTGCCTGCTTCAATTTTCCAGTCGTTCAATGCAATCTTCATTTTGATTTTCGCGTTAGTCTTCAATTGGATCTGGGCCACGCTTCGTCGGTACAACTTAGATCCAAGTGCTCCCGTTAAGTTTGGTCTAGGGTTGATTCAACTGGGGCTCGGTTTCGGTGCTTTCTGGCTTGGAGCACAAAATTGCACTGACGTCGGGATGGTTGCAATCAGTTGGCTGACGTTGGGTATTTTGCTCCAGACGACGGGAGAACTTTGTTTGTCTCCGGTCGGCCTTTCGACCATGACGAAACTCAGCCCCAAAGTGCTTGTCAGTACCCTAATGGGAGCTTGGTTTCTGGCGACTGCCTTCAGCCAGTACTTGGCGGCGATTATTTCTAACCTGACCAGCGTGGGTGGCCATGGAGGTGGGGGTGGAGGCAATTTGCCGGCTCCGATTAACACGGTCAACGTTTATGGTGACGTTTTTGGAAATATTGCGTTGACGGCCATTGCTTGTGGCATCGCATGTATCGTAATGTCGCCATTGCTCAAGTACTGGATGCATGAGGGTGTCGTCATCGATGAAGATGGCAACGTCATTGAGTCTTCCTAATCACTAAAGGGAAGCTATTTTAAGTTTCAAAACGGCTGGACCCTCATTTCGGGCCCAGTCGTTTTTTTTTTGCGTGTTTACCATAAAAAAAAAAATGCGATGGAAGGGTCGACTTAGTCGTAATCTTGATTACTTTCGTGGGGCGTCTGATTCAGTTGTTTCGCAACTTGGTACATTTCCAATAAGCAAAAAATTAGTTAAACTGATGGAATTGGCCAGTAAGTTTGCTGTTCAATTTATCTAAAATATCCAACTATCCGACCACAATTTGGGGATCCGGTGAGTACAGTCGCTTCAGGAAAAGAATCTATGTCAAAAGTGGCCAAATTGCAGTGTGACGGTCATGAGTTGGAATTCCCAGTCGTCGAAGGCACCGAGCAAGAAAAAGCGATTGATATCAATGCGCTTCGAAAGCAGACCGGCCTGATCACGATTGACGAAGGGTTTGTGAACACGGGCTCCGCCCAGAGTGCGATCACTTTTCTCAATGGCGAGCAGGGAGTGCTTCGATACCGAGGGTACCCAATCGAGGAACTAGCCAAGAATTGCGATTTTGTCGAAGTTGCTTATCTTCTGATTTATGGTGAGTTGCCTAATCAGGAACAATTGGACGGGTTTCGAGGTTCGATTCGTCGTCACACGATGCTCCATGAAGACATGCGACTATTTTACAATGGCTTTCCTCGCGACGCCCACCCCATGGCGATTCTCTCGAGTGTTGTTGGAGCGATGTCGACATTTTATCAGGATTCGCTTGACCCACACGATCCTGAGCACGTGGAGCGATCGATTCACCGCTTGTTGGCCAAACTCCCAACCATCGCGGCGTACAGTCACAACAAATCGGAGGGGCAGCCATTTGCCTATCCACAGAATGAGCTTTCTTATTGTGAAAACTTTTTGCAGATGATGTTCTCGGTTCCCTGCGAACCGTACAAAGCGGATCCGACATTCGTCGAAGCACTCAACATGCTGTTGATTGTGCACGCTGATCACGAGCAAAACTGCAGCACTTCGACGGTTCGAATGGTCGGTTCTGCCGATGCAAATCTATTTGCTTCCATTTCAGCTGGGATTTGTGCACTTTGGGGACCGCTCCACGGTGGGGCCAACGAGGCTGTGGTTTCAATGTTGCAGCAGATACAGGACGACAATGGTGACGTCGACAAGTATGTTGAGATGGCGAAGGACAAAGAGAATGGCTTTCGCTTGATGGGGTTCGGTCATCGAGTCTACAAGAACTTTGATCCACGGGCGACGATCATCAAAAAAGCTTGTGATCAACTACTCAACAAACTTGATCTTGAAGATCCGCTTTTTGGGATCGCACAACGTCTCGAAAAAGTAGCATTGGAAGACGAGTACTTTGTGAAGCGCAAGCTCTACCCAAATGTTGATTTTTATTCGGGTGTCATATATCGAGCGATGGGAATTCCAGTCCAAATGTTTACCGTTTTGTTTGCGATCGGACGCCTGCCGGGTTGGATTGCTCACTGGAAAGAGATGCACGAGTCACCCAACAAACGAATTTGTCGGCCGCGACAGGTCTATACCGGACCGAATGTTCGAGAGTTTGTTCCGCTGCAGGAACGATAACAGACCGTTCAAATTTGCGATCACGTTGATCGTATCGGGAAGGTGAGTTCTCAATCCACGGACGTGCCAGTCGCTATTTTAATCCAATCGTTTTCGAATCTTTCGGGTTAGCGGCTGGACAAAAAAATAGGGGCTCAAACATGGGCGGTCGTTGAAGGGACGCGGAGTTGCTGAATTCCATACCCCGACCTGATTTGAGTGTTTTTGACTCTGGCTCCAAAGAATTTAAACTAAGTGACGAAATTTCTGCTGATGACTCAATTTTACGATAGATCAAAAATGCAAAAGCAACGTTCTGGTAAAGCACTTTCCCTCCTCATTGTGATCGTTTGGATTGGTGTGATCGGCGGCGGGGTATTTGCGTATGTCAAATATCAAGAAAAAATCGCCAAGGCGGAGAAAGAGGAAGCAGAACGCTTGGAGGCTGAATCAGCCCCTGAAAGGCCAAAACTCAAAGGCCTCCAAGTTCCGGGACTGACAATTCCTGAAGGGGCTGAACTCAACGTAAAGCGTAG
>JAQWLH010000013.1 GCA_029247405.1 Mariniblastus sp. | reverse complement strand
ATAAATCGTTTCCTTGAGCGAATTCCATTACCATATAATGGGTGTTCTTTTCGTTGCAGATGTCGTAGATGCGAACCACGTTGGGGTGGTTCAAACTGGCCGCTGCACGGGCCTCAAGATAAAAGCGATCGAGGTAGCTTTTATCAGTGACTTTTTTTCTTGGTAAAACTTTAATGGCTCTCAATTGCTGAGAGATTTTATGTTTTGCGAGGTAGACACTACTCATTCCACCTGAGCCAAGGTGACGCAGTAATTTGTACTTTCCCAGAAAGAAGCCCTTGTACTTTCCTGCTAATAGTTTGTCGGTGTGCCATTTGGTAATCAAGCCAGATTCAACCAAGTGTTCAATCAGCTCGCTTGTTCTTACCTTTCGACCTGCCGCTATTTTAGAAAGCTTGTCGAGTTGCAATGTAAGATCCTCGTCCGCAACGATTCCGCTACGTTCCAAAAGTTTAAGGAAACTTGTGGCGCTCGGTTCGGACATGGGTGAAAAGCCTCAATTCTTTGTGCCAATCTACTCGTGACGATTGGTCGTGTTGGTCTTTACTGATAAACTGTGGAACGTCGATTGGCGATGGTTAGGTTACGCCAACAGATGCTTTTTGTTTGTCAAACATTATCCGAATCATAAGTTGTCGGATGGGGACTCTCGCTGCAGTTTTAAGTTTAGTGCCGAATCGCCGAAATCCAAGCGACCATCTTCGAGACGGCTTACAGACAGTTGGACCAGAGTGAGGCGGAGAGTGAATATTTGGATTATATCAAGGCTACTGTCCAAGTTGGAGTCATTCATTGAATCAGTTGGGGCTGTTCGCCAAGTTTTGGCAACCCGGAGCGGTTAAAACAAGGCTTGGCGTAAAAATCGGAAATGCTGCGGCTTGTCGTCTCTATCGTTGTTTTCTGTTTCATTTATTGGAGCAGTTGGCAAATTGCGGCCATGAGCGAGATGTGGTGTTTAGCCCACGCTGCCGTGAGTCAGATTTTCAAAATTCGGTTTCCGCGGCATGGGGTTTTTGTCCCCAAACTGATGGGGACCTAGGCGATCGAATGGGAAATTATTTTAGAATTCGATTCAAGGGTTCTTCGAGCGAAAAATACGGTCAATTAAAAAAGGCAACCAAGGTCGTGGTAATTGGTGCTGACTGCCCCTTGTTGAGTTCAAAGGTGATTGATCAAGCCATCAATATGCTTGACCAAGTGCCTGTGGTGCTTGGACCAAGTCAGGACGGCGGTTACTTTTTGATTGGGATGCGTGAGCGATGTTACGATGTGTTTCAAGGGGTACACTGGAGTTCGCCAAGCGTGCTCGACCAAACCATTGAACGCTTGACGCATGCGAAAACGGCATTTGGGCTTTTGGACAAAATGAATGACATCGACGAACTGGACGATCTTAGGCTGCTGTCAGCTCAGCTTCAGCAACCGATTGGTTTTAAAAATAAATACCAACATTTGCGTGAGGAAGTCGAACTCGCCCTCGCTCAAGCTCATTTAGATCAGGAGTCTGAATTATGAAAACGGTTATTATCGGGGGGGGAGTGATCGGTCTATCGCTTGCCTACGAGCTCGCAACTCGAGGCCATCAGGTCGTGCTGTTGGAAAAGCAAAAGTTTGGCCGCAAGGCATCGTGGGCGGGTGCCGGGATGTTGAGTCCAACCAACCGTTCGACTGCGATTCACCCGCTTGAGCACCTTGAGGCCCTTAGTCATCAAGTGCACGCCGAGTGGTCGAAACGACTTGAATCTGAAACCGGAATCAACAACGGTTTTCGTAAATGCGGTGGGCTTTACATGGCTCGCACCGCGGGGGAAGTAGCTGCTCTAGCTGGTTTGAAATCTGAATGGCGTGAGCGTCAAATTGAATTCCAGGATTTAGAACTGGTTGAGATAAAAAATCGGTTTCGCCCTTTTTCAATGTGCCGATCCGGTTCCACGATTGCTCAGGCCTCTTGGGTCCCTGGTCAGGCACAGTTTTCCACTCCCGATCATATTCGAGCTTTGATTGCCGCCTGTCACGAGCTGGGCGTGTCAATGCACGAAGAGCTTGGTGATGTGGAAATTGTGAGGGCAAATCACACAGTCGAAGCAGTCAAAGCAGGCACTCAAGATTTTACCGGAGATATCTACGTTCTTGCGGCTGGACCATGGACCGAGCAGCTGGTTGAAGGGTGGGAGTTTTCATTGCCGATGCAGCCGGTTCGAGGCCAAATTGCGTTGTACAAAATTAATCTGGAAGATGGGTCGGACGGTCAGTCGATTGCATCGGGCCCAATCGTCAACGAAGGGTCTCGATACCTCGTGCCCCGAACGGATGGGCACGTGTTGGCAGGCGCGACAATCGAAGAGGTTGGATTTGATTGTCGTCCGACGGAAAACGAAGTTAAAGGTTTGCGAAAATGGGCGGAGAGTGTTTCGGAAGAATTAAATGAATCAACCTTTGTGAAGAGTTGGGCGGGACTTCGACCGGGTACCTACGATGGATTTCCCTACATGGGTCGACTGGAAGGAGCTTCAAACGCTTTTGTGTCGACCGGGCATTTCAAGGGTGGCCTGCATCTTTCGACGGGAGCAGCCGTGGTCATGGCCGACTTGTTTGAAGGGAAAAAATGTGAAGTTGATATCAAGTTGTTTAGTCCGAGTCGAGTTCTCGATCACCAGTCAATCGACAATAAGTAGACGTAGCTGTTAAGAGAGCCGTGTAACTTGACGACGAGTTTTGCTTGCGGATCAAGAAGTTCTGCTTTGCCTTGGATTTCGGCCTCAATTTCGGTAACCAACCCTTCGGTGCCTCGAATGATGACCCAGGCCCCGCCTGCTTTTTTAATCCTCCTTAGATGTTGGTCTTCGAAATGCTCCCGTAAGAGGGTGGGTATTGGGATTAAGTCGCGTTTCGGTTCGACGGAATAAAGGCCTTTCAATGGGAAGAGTAAGTATTCTTGAAAGGTGGGGGCCCGATTGGTGAATGCATCGACATCTTCGATAAGGTTAGCAGCCAAAAAAATGGGTTGGTCACGCTTTGATTGATCGGCATTGATAAACTCGATTGGTGTTTCCCAGTCTTCAAATCGAAGCCCGGGCAGTTCGGAGCTTGTAAATCCGCTGGTGATGTAATTACCTGAGGTTATGGGGCTTTGAATCAAACTTGTCGAGATTAATACAATCCCCAAACCCATTTGGAATTTCCGATCTACGCATACCCCAATGGCAAGTCCCGCAAAAATTGGAAACGCGGCTGAGCCCACTAGGGTGTATCGTGTAAGTGCGGTCGGAGCGATTCCTGAAAAATCGATCGAAATGACTGCTAAAACCGGGGTTGTTGCCCAGAGGATTACAAAACAAAGTTTCAGTTTCTGAAGTGCATTGGGGGGTAAGTCAGAGGGGGACTTAAGCCTGAGAAAGCGACCGCTTAATCCTGCGATACACAAGACGATCAAAGGAAGTACGAGCCAAATTAAGAACGGACTTGTTTGGCTCACACTGAATCTCAAGAACTCGTCCAAAACTGTGCGGATCGATGATACCGGCGCCCAGTTGCCTCGTCGGGCGAATACTGAATACATCAGTAAGAGGGCCGGAAGGCAAAGCAACGTGAACGAAGAGGCTGTCAAAAGTGACGACCTCCAAATTCTGCGTCGAAATGCCTCGCTTAAGATGAGCCAAGTCCCTACAAATCCCACCTCAGTTAAGATGAGCCAAATTGATGTGTAATGCGTGTAGATCAGCAGGGCACTTGTCATGACCAAGCATGATGCCGTAAGGGTAGGATTGCATGCTGGGCTTAACGAATTCGGCTTGCACTCTGTTTCGTTCATTCCACTTTTTAGTTCTATCCACTGCCAAAACAGCATCACTTGGACAACGCTAATGAGCTGAACCAATGAGTAGGGGCGTGCTTCAGTACCGTAATAAATGAATTGAAGATCTAATGTGATTAGGATTGCGACGACCACTGCGCCAAGTGTAGATCGCGTCCAATTTAGAACGAGCATGCTTCCGATAAACGCGGTTCCGATACCAGCTATCAATGAAACGAAGCGAATTGTGAATGGGGCTTCGCCCATGAAAGCCACCGGTATCCATGAAAGCCAGAAGTACAAGGGGCTCTGATTGCCATGGGTGGACCGGTTGAAAACGTCTTGCAGACCATCGCCAACGGCCCAGCTCGTGTGCAGTTCATCAAGCCACAGAAACTCTTGAGAAGCAAGAACGCCGCGCACGATTCCGCCACCTATCGCGATCACCGCAATAATCAAAATTGGGGGCCAAGGCTTTGGGGGTGGATTCAAAGAAAATGATTGGGATTAGGCGGGAGATGTCAGGTTTTAATTGTCCAGTCTAATCTAATCTAAATTCGACCGATAAGTGGAAGTCGAAATTTGGCTCGGAAAGCTTGCCAGAGATTCGCGGGGGGCGGCAAACTTAAGCCACGTTAGAGCTTTGTTGTTGGGCGCGATTTTGAGCAACAATAAATTTGTTAATCCCGAACTTTTCCAATGTGCTTTTTGCTCGACTGAATTCGAGGAAATTCATGCCGTTGTGGACCATTAACATGGCATCGAGGAGCTGACCGGGGTGGCTTAGTTGAGCCGTCAACTGGCTTGAAGGGCCGCCGTCGACGATGACTAAATCAAAATGGCTTCGAACTTGGTCAATTAGATCCCCGAGGTCGTCATAGATGTTTTGGGACTTGGCTGATTGAGATTCTGTTTGTGCGAGAGGCATGATGCAGAGATTCGAATTTTGGGATCGAACGATCACTTCCGAGGCAGGGAGTGATTGTTGAACGGCATTGATCCAAGAAATGTTGGGTGCTAGGCCTACTTGTTTGCTTAGGCTGGGGTTGGACATGTCGGCATCAACAAGCAAAACTTTCTTTCCCGTTGCTGCTGCCCAACGCGCCAATGTGATTGCGATTGATGATGCACCATCACTTCTCTCCAAGCCGGTGATGAGAAGCCGTTGATTGAGCGGCGAGATCAGTGAGAAGGTTGATTCAGCCAAGTCATTGATCGCGCTACCGCCAGAGACGATCATCTGGTTCGTAATCACGGGCCACCGGAAGTCTTCGACATCCCAAGCGGCAATCTCGGTCGGAATTTCCAGATTAGATGAGGAAAGTACCTCCGCAGCAATCTTTTCAGCCTCTGCCAAGACTAAATTTGTTAGCTCAACGTCTGAATTGTTCGCAGCCCACTCAAATTCTACGCTATCTTCATCTTGCGCACGTTTGTACTCGTCGATCCCAATCACATGGACTAAATCGTCTCCAGTCGAATCGGGTTGGTTTGAAGCAGGGGGCTGGATTGGAGTGATGTTTTGCTCATCAGTGAGTTGCAGTGTCTCGATGGCTTGCGCATGAATTTCTGATTCAAAATGCAGTCGGGCTTTTTCTTCAAACTCTGGCTCAGTGGTCTCAGTTAGGACAGACGCAATCGCTTTAGATACAGCCGAGATCAATGAGCCGGTGTCCTGCGCTGAGATCTGATCGGAGCTGCGTTGTGTTTCGAGCGTTGTCGGGTCGGGGAATGATACATGGGACTCGCCAATGCTTACTTGAATGGTGGCATCATCGGATGAGTAGTGCGATGAATTGATTCGTTCAATCTTGTTTGATGAATCGTCCAACTCGGCTTGTTGCTCCATCGAGACACCACTAGCAGGTGCAATGGAAACGGGCTTCGTGTCCAGGATTTGCACCAAGTCTGTATCGGTTACTGTAGAAAAAAACTCATCGTTGAGGACAGAAGGGGATTGCGCAGGTCTGACGACAGAAGCCGTCGTAACAATTGCTTCACTGGAGAGTGAATAAGCATCGAACAAATGAACAGCGGCAGGCTCGGTGTTGGGGCCCTTGGTCCCGATGATATGTGGTGGTTTGGCTTGAGGGGGCTTGCTGTCAAGCTCGACGGATCGCAAGATTTCTGGATTCACCGGGTTAGCTCTGCTTGACGCATCGGTTAGGGGGCGAGTTGGCTTGTGCACCTCTTGTTTATCGGCCTCTATCTTGTTCCTCAACCAATTGACATAGTTTTCCAAGTCGTGATTTTGCACGTGTGATTTCTGCAAAGAAGAGGCTTGGTTTGTGTCTTGACGGGCCGAACCTCGCTCGTCTTGAAGTCGGGATACAGGCCGGACAATGGCTCCAGTGAGTTGTGAGGAATTTTTTTTCGTAACTTTCTCTTTCTGCGGAAACTGGAGCGCAGGGATTCCCGATGAAGGTTGAACGAATACTCTGGAGTTCATTGTCAAATCACACAATTAAGAAGTTATTGGTCTCTCTTAAACATCGGTTCCAATTGTGGTTGGCTTGAGTGCTGGGTAAAGTGTAGGGTTTATTGTGCGAAACTTAGCGTTGGTTTCAGGCTGCTTGCCTCTCAGCTTGCCCAAATCAACAGCTATCACCGCCACAGAAACCGATCAGTTGTTGGGCTGCGTGAGACATTTGCGTTTGAGCAGGTCCAATTGGCTGGTAAATCATCACCTAAATATGTAGAAACGAAGCCGAACGTGTCAGTTGTCAGTCAAAAAAATAGCTCCTCCCTGTTCCTTGAACGCCTCGAAAAGGAGATCTTGATTCTCGATGGGGCGATGGGCTCAATGATCTTTGGTCTGGGTTTGACCGAAGAAGAGGTCCGCAGCAAACGATTCAAGGATTGGCCGCATGATCTCAAAAACTGTACCGATGTTTTTGGGTTAACCCATCCAGAGAAGATTACAGAGCTTCACCGGCAGTATCTTGAGGCTGGTGCGGACATTATCGAGACGAACACATTTCAAGCCAGTCTCGTCGGCCTAAGCGATTTTGATTTTCCGGAGGACATTGTTCGGGAAATTAACTTTGCTGGTGTGGCCAATGCGCGCAAGGCGGCTGACGAGTACACGCTAAAGACCCCTGATCGTCCACGTTTTGTAGCGGGCTCAATCGGACCAACATCGAAGCAGACCGCGATCAGCACTGATGTCGAGGATGCTGCATTTCGTAATACGACCTTTGAGGAGATGGAGGCTTCTTACTACATTCAAGTCAGTGCTTTGGTTGAAGCCGGGGTCGACATTCTGTTTCCCGAAACCGTGATCGACACGTTGAACTTGAAAGCTTGCTTGTTCGCAATTGCTCGATATTTTGAAGACTCGGGAAATGTGATTCCAGTGATGATTTCTGGAACGTTTGCTGAATCTGGATCGACGTTTGTTTCCGGACAAATAGTCGAAGCATTTTGGAATTCAGTTTCGCACTTTCCAATGATTAGCGTTGGAATGAATTGTGCCCTGGGTCCTGACATCATGCGGACCCACATCGAAGAGCTATCCAAGATTTCGACGCCTTACATCAGTTGCCATCCGAATGCTGGTACGCCCAATGAAATGGGAGAGTTTGACCTAAGTCCGGATGACATGGCTGCCACGATAAAAG
>JAQWLH010000300.1 GCA_029247405.1 Mariniblastus sp. | reverse complement strand
AATCCGACGAAATTACCGGTAGATGGATACATTAGGTTGAGCGGTTCCGGATACTTCTGGGAATCCTTTTCATCGGTGTAGTAGCCCATCGTCTCCAGACTTAATACCGCTTGGATATTTAGTGCGTCTTGACGGCATTTCTCTGCATAAACCCAAGATCCCATAAGATCTCGGCGTTGAAAGTAGGGTGGTTCTTCATTGGTCCAAGCGACAAATCGTAACGTTCGTTGAGGTTGGTGTTTTTTAAAATGGTTGGCGAGAACGAGCATCGCTGCGGTACCACTTCCATTGTCGTTCGCACCGGGCGTTCCCAGCGCACTGTCATAATGCCCTCCAATGATGACAATTTCGTCGGGCTTAAGGGTCCCTTTGATTTCGACATCAATGTTGTAACAGTCGAGTCCGTTGACTTCGTACTTTTGCCGTTTGGGTTGGTATCCGAATTCTATGAATTTCGCCTCGATGAAATCGGCTGCCTCGCACAGTTTCTTGTGCTGACGCAAATTTCGTTCACCGATTTTTTCGGCAAGATGTGTTACATATGACTTAAGTTCTCGCTCGACCGTTTGCTGGGCGGGTGCCAAGGGTGAATCAGGTCGAGATAAATCGGCCTCTTGGGGAGAGCGGCTCGTGGGGGGACTGGCTTGGAATGAATCCCTAGTCACTCGAACGTTGATCATCCCAAAGATGAAGCTTCCCGTACTGATTGTTAGCAGAATCGTACCGACAACGCGAATCAGCTTAGGGGCAATCTTTGGACTAGTTGGCTGTTGCCTAAGGACGGGCGTTGCGTTGTCCGACATTGAAGTTCTCTCCACCCAATTAAATGGGTCGGTCAGTAAGAATAGAATAATGAGGACGTCGGGCACGGGAGCACGACGGTTAAATGCAAGTTTAGCAAAAAAACATTCGAATATCCGTTTGAAACCTTAAAGCACTTAATGCACGGTCTTCCCCATCGGCAAAATGGAACGAGTCGTCTGGACTATCAGTCGACGGGATGGTTCGATTCGAGCTGCGATGGTTGATCGTCATGGGTGAATGGATTGCGAGATTTTTATTGGGTGACTCTTGCCCCGTTGCAGGAGTCTAAACCTTTACGTCGATAAAGATGTTGCTGGCAAGGCCGTTGAGCATTTTAAGCAGATTCCAAAACAAAAAAATACTTGCGCGATGTAAGAGTGGATTCTCATTCTCGTCCTAGCGCAACAATCTTTGGTTGTCTCAGGAATGTCGAGGTCACTGGCGAGAGAAGCAAGCGTTGGCTCGCAACCACCGCGTGGCCGTTTTCAGGATCTGTGCTGAATTGTTGGTGCCCGTAGATGCGAGGGTCAACCAATCCAAGCTTGTCGCAAAATTTCGACTGGATGGAGCGCTGTTCTTCCGGTTCCATCAAAGATCTGATTTCGGCAACTGGTGCCAGTTGCTGCAATGAGACTGTCACTTGGTTCATCTCGGACAGTTGGGAATAAAACGAGTTCTCCGATTTGCATTGAGACATCGTAATGCTCCGATTCATATCCAAAAGACCCCGCCATCCCGCAACAGCCAGACGGGATCAATCGCACACGATGCCCTTTTATTAGCTGCAGCATTTGTATGGTTGGTTTGAGAGAAGCGAGTGCCTTTTGATGGCAATGGCCGTGCAGTCGGATGACCTGTTCTTTTTCTAAGAACAGGCTCGATTGAATTTTGCCATTTTCAATGAGCCTTGCGATGAATTCGTCGATCATCAAGCAGTGTTGACCAAGTTCTTCAGCATCGCGGGTAAGGTTTGAATCAACCAACTGGGGATACTCGTCCCGGAAGCTGAGGATGGCTGAAGGCTCAATTCCAATCAGGGGGGTTTCTTGGTTAACCAAATTGGCGAGCTCGGTGACGTTTTGATTGGCAAATGATTTTGCCATTCTCAGCATGCCTTTGGACATTGCAGCGCGGCCGCTCTCAACGTGAACGGGCAGCTCGACGGCATAGCCTATCCGTTCAAGCAGTTCAACGGTCGCGATTCCGACATGCGTATCGTGGTAGTTGGTGAATTCGTCACAAAAGAGGTAAACTTTTCCGACAGTTCCCGCAAACTCATGCGGCGTGTGTTTTTTAAACCATTTTTTAAGGGTCGTTGATTGAAGTTTCGGGATTGAACGACGGCTCGAGAATCCAGCGAACCGCTTGATGAGCGAGTGCGTTGCCGTGTGATTGACAAGGAAATTAAATAGGCGAGGTGCTTTGGACGCATACTTCATGGCAGTGGAGAAATTGGCGATTCGTCGGGTGCGAGCAGGTACGCCATGAACGTCATAGTAACCCTGTAGGAATTCGGCCTTCATCTTCCCGACATCGACATTGGAGGGGCATTCGCGTTTACAACCTTTGCACGACAAGCAAAGGTCCATGACTTGCAGCAACTCTTGATTGTCAAGTGGATGTTGCTCGTTCGTTGGGTTCGTCAAAACATGCCGTAGCATGTTGGCGCGGGCTCGCGTTGTGTCGTTTTCATTTTTAGTTGCCATGTAACTGGGGCACATCGTGCCACCAGCCAAATGAGTTTTACGACAATCACCCGAACCGTTGCACATCTCGGCAGCCCTTTGGATGCCTTGTTCGTTTGAAAAATCGAAAACTGTTTTGATGTCACGCGTTTTTTGGCCTGGTGAATATCGAAGCTGTGTGTGCATCGGAGGGGTGTCAACAATCTTGTACGGGTTAAAGACGTTGTTTGGATCCCAAAGCTGCTTTGTCTTTTGGACGGTTTCGTAATTTATTGAGCCAATCATGTCCTCCAAGAATTCACCTCTCAGTCGTCCATCGCCGTGTTCACCACTCAATGAACCTTGATATTTTTTCACCAATTTGGCGATAACCGCAGCGACTTTGCGAAACTGATGGTTTCCCTTTTCAGTCTTGAGATTCAAAATTGGCCGTAAATGAATTTCGCCTGAGCCAGCGTGAGCGTAATGGACGCATTGAAAACCGAACTGGTCCTTCAAAATGACATTAAATTCACGAATGAAATCCGGTAAATCTGCGACTGCCACGGCTGTGTCTTCGATGACGGCACACGGTTTTTCGTCTCCCGGAGCGTTGGCGATGATCCCGAGACCAGCTTTTCGCAGATCCCAGACTTTTTTTGTGTCATGGCCAAACAAGACTGGGAAACTATATCCAAGGTTTGCATTTCGCATTTCCTTCTCAAGCCGATCAGTGTTGAGCAAGACGTCCTCTTCGCTCGCTCCACGAATTTCAGTCACGAGAATTGCCCCGGGTATTCCTTCTACGAAGTTAGTGTTTTCCTTTTGTTCGATGTTGCGTGCAGCGCCTTGAAGGATGAATTGGTCGATCAATTCGACGGCGTAGGGTGAATGTTTAACGGCAATCTGCGTTGCTCGAAGGGCATGGTCTACCGTCTTGAAATGGGCGCACTGCAGTCCAGAGATTGGCGGCGGAAGGGGTATGCAATTGAGTTTGATTTCCGTGGTGAAGAACAACGTTCCTTCAGAGCCAGCGAGTAGATTGCAAAAGTTAAACTGTTTTTCGCTTTGTTCGTCGAGGGCGCTGGCGTCCATTAACAGGTCCAACGCATAGCCCGTATTTCGCCGAGGAATTTCAGGCTTGGGGAATTCTCTTGTGATTTCATCCCGAGTCGATGAATTCCCTAAAAGCTCACGAGTTTCGCGATAGATACGAGACTCAAACGGATTCTCGCTTTGGCACTTGGAGTCAAATTCTCCCGTGTTGAGACCTGAGAAAGAAGCCTTGGATCCATCGCTGAGCACTCCTGCAATCTCGAGTGTATGATCTCGGGTGCTGCCGTAAACGACAGAATTGGAGCCGCAAGAATTGTTGCCGACCATTCCACCAATCATCGCTCGATTGGAGGTCGAAGTCTCTGGACCAAATAGCATGCCGAATTTCTTCAGCTCGAGATTCAATTCATCACGAATCACACCCGGTTGAACGCGAACCCAGTTCTCTTCGACGTTGATTTCAAGAATGTTCGTCAGGTGACGTGAGACATCAACAACAAGCCCCGAGCCGACAACTTGTCCGGCAAGTGATGTCCCTGCAGTACGAGGGATCAGGCCAATTTTCTGTTGGTTGGCAAGATGGACCAACTGGATGATGTCGGCATCGGACTTTGGGAACACAACAGCCAATGGGGTTTCTTGGTAGGCAGACGCGTCCGTCGAGTAAATGGTTCGAGTAAGCGTATCAATTTGAATTTCGCCTTCGAATTGGTCACGAAGTGCGTTGAGGGCCCTGACGGTTTCGACTGGATCGGCGGAATGCATATTTTAGACTGTTCAGCGGTTTCGGACTGGACGTGATGCAAAGACTGGTTTTTATTGATCGCGATTTAAGTCGCTGCCCGGTGGTTGGCTTAATGCCGGTAATCACCATCAATTAAAGTCTAACTTAAGTGCAACCGCGGGAACTTTGAAATGCCTGTTTTTCAAGTTGAGGGTATAAAACGCGGTGTAAGTCACAAATCTATGGCGGCGCAGCCAGCAATTTGAACTGCTAAAGGGGACGGTTGGGCAAATGGCTCGATAGTAATGCGATTAAAAAATCGCGAATACTGATTTCACTTTCAATCGCATTGAAATTACAACTCACAATAAGATGTGTCGTCGGTCAGGCGACGACATGGATTGCGCCAGCTCAATTCATCTTCTTCAATCAAGTTGTCTGCAACATCAGGGCCCCAAGTGCCTGCGGGATAGCCGTAAACAGGAATGGTTGGATCGTTTTTCCATGCGTCGAGAATTGGTTCAACAAATTCCCATGAGTATTCAACGCTATCCCCATGCGCGTACAAGGTTGCGTCACCACGCATACAATCGAGTAATAAGCGTTCATAAGCCTCGGGGACGTCGTTTTCGGAGAGATCGGAATAGTGAAAGTCCATGCCAACGTTTTTGACACGAAATCCTTCTCCAGGGATCTTCATCCCGAAATTCAACATCAGTCCTTCGTCAGGTTGAATTCGAATGACCATTTGGTTGAAGTCATTTTCAAACATTTCGCTCTGACGGCGAAATAGCGTGTGCGGAGGTTTCTTAAAAGTGATCGTGACTTCGGTGACTTTGGTCGGGAGTCGTTTTCCAGTTCGAGCGTAAAATGGGACTCCTGACCAACGCCAATTATCAATAAAGAATTTTACTGCCGCATATGTTTCTGTTTTTGAATCGTGGGGCACGCCTTCTTCTTCACGATACCCTTGGACAATTTGTCCGTTGACTTGAGATCGCGTGTATTGCCCGCGAATCGCATTTTTCAAAATGTCTCCATTGGCGATCGGACGCAAAGACTCGAATAATTTGGTTTTTTCTTTGCGAATCGAATTGGCGTCAGGGGCGATCGGTGGTTCCATTGCAACGTGTGCTACGACCTGCATCAAATGGTTTTGAAGCATGTCTCTTAAGGCGCCGGACTGATCATAATAGCCCCCGCGCGAGCCGACGCCGATGTTTTCCGCATTGGTGATTTCGACGTGGTGAATATAGTTTCGATTCCAGAGTGGTTCGAAAACTCCATTTGCAAAACGCGTTACCAGCAAATTCTGAACGGTTTCCTTCCCCAGGTAATGGTCGATTCGGTAGAGCGACTCTTCATCAAAGTATTCCTTCAAACTGGCGTTGAGTTGCTTGGCCGATTCTAGGTCGTAACCAAATGGTTTTTCGATCACCAAGCGTCGGTAGCAGTCCTCTTTTTTGTTCAGGCCATGCTGAGCCAGAAATTTGGGGATCTTCTCGTACAGCAAAGGCGGCGTAGAGAGGTAGAAAATCGTATTTCCGCCGGTATTGAATTCCTTCTCCAGTTGCTCGAGGCGATCTTTGACGAGTGAATAGTCGTCAATCGAATTTGTGTCGATCGGTTGATAGAAAAGCCGTTGGGTAAATTCTTCGACCAGGTTGGCATCTTCTTCGGCGAGACTGATGAACTCGGAGTTAAGGAAAACTTTTTGGCGAAAGTCGTCGTCGGAGAGTTTGCTGCGGCTAACTCCTAGCACCACGAAGCGATCTGGCAAAAAGTTGCGCTTATATAAGTCGAAGATCGCAGGGATCAATTTCCGGCGAGCCAAATCACCGGAGGCTCCAAAGATCGTCAGGATCAGTGGCTCAGGTCTGTCATTTTCCAATGTTCATTCCTTTTGGTTTGCTCGGCCGTTGGTTGGCATGTTAATCGCAACTGCCGAACTTAGATTCGAGGTTGCCAATGATCACCCATGCAAATTGGAATTCTCACGAAAGCCATTGGCTGGGTCTCTTCTGCCTGCGAATTTCTTGGACTTAGTCTTCGTTCGTTGTTTATGCGTTGTAAGTGGTTGATGAGGTTGTACCGCCCCGACCAGTCCAGTTGGTATGGAAAAACTCTCCCCGCGGCTTGTCTGTTCGTTCGTAAGTGTGAGCCCCAAAGTAATCGCGCTGGGCTTGAAGCAGGTTTGCGGGAAGTCGTTCAGTGCGATATCCATCGTAGTACGCCAATGCCGCACTGATCGCTGGCATCGGAATGCCGAGCGTGACTGCTGTGGCGACGACTCGGCGCCAGCTGGCTTGCGCTGTCTCAACAGCTTTTTCAAAGAACGGGTCAAGCAATAGATTGGTTAGTTCGGGGTCTTTCGCAAAGGCATCTCGAATGTTTTCAAGAAATGCGCTTCTGATGATACAGCCGCCTCGCCACATTAATGCGATCGCGCCGTAATTGAGTCCCCAATCATGTTCATCCGAAATCGCCCGCATCAATTGATAGCCTTGTGCATAGGAGACAATTTTGGAAGCGTAAAGCGCTTGTTCCAAATCGTTAATCAAGGCCGTCGGGTCACCGTCAAATTGAGTGTCTGGCCCTTGAAGTACTTTTGATGCAGTGACTCGTTCGTCTTTGAGAGCTGACAAGCATCGAGAAAATACAGCCTCACCAATTAAAGTCAAAGGTTGCCCAATATCGAGTGCCGAGATCGCCGTCCATTTGCCGGTCCCTTTTTGGCCGGCTTTGTCGAGGATCACGTCAACCGTGGAGACTCCGTCTTCATCCTTGTAGCCAAGAATATCAGTCGTGATTTCGATTAAATAGCTATCGAGTACATCGGTATTCCATTTTGCAAATACGGAATGCATCTCGTCGTTGGACATTCCCAGACCTTCCTTCATCATGTGGTAGGTCTCGCAGATCATCTGCATGTCGCCATATTCGATTCCGTTATGCACCATTTTGACGAAGTGCCCTGCTCCACCGCGACCCACCCAGTCACAGCATGGCTCACCTTGGTCCGTTTTTGCAGCGATGGATTGAAAGATCGGTTTGACGTGTTCCCAGGCATCTGGGTTGCCGCCGGGCATGATGCTGGGCCCCTTCAACGCGCCCTCCTCGCCGCCTGAAACGCCGGTTCCGATGTATAAAATCCCTTTATCGGCCAAGTCTTTGGTGCGTCGGATGCTGTCTGGGAATTCACTGTTACCGCCGTCAATGACAATGTCACCTTCGTCAAGGTGTGGAAGCAAACTCTCGATGACTTTGTCGACGGGTTTGCCCGCCTTAACCATGATCATCACGCGACGGGGGCTCTTGAGTTGCGAGCAAAGTTCTTCAGGTGAGTGTGCACCAACAATCGATTTCCCAGCAGCGCGGTCCGCGAGAAAATTGTCAACTTTGGCCGTGGTTCGATTGTAAACTGCAACAGTAAAGCCTTTGCTCGCCATGTTGAGCACGAGGTTTTCGCCCATTACGGCAAGTCCAATTAACCCTATATCTGCATCCGCCATGGGGATCTCCTGTGAGTGATTGCATTTCAACCAAGAATCGTAGCCAATCGGAGAACAATCTTAAAGCGAGCTTGACGTTTCAATTTTACGCCTTTGCGTTCAAAGTCGCGGTAGTTGGGCTGGTGGGGAGTTATCCTCACCCCAATTTGTCATTTGTGGATCGGATTTTTTGATTTGAGGTGGTTCTTACAGAAAATGATCTAATAATATGCCAAGATAAAAATGAAAGACAGCGAGGATATGAATGAAAACAAAAACGACCAACTTAATATGTGGATTGTTGTTTTTGGCTCTCGCCAATTGTTACTCCAGCTTTGCCCAAGAACCCTCCAAGTTCTCGCAATCCGAAACTGAGTCTGAGCTGTTATTTGTGCGGCGTGTTAGACCGATCATCCGCGAAAAGTGCCTTGCTTGCCACGGCACTGATCCGGAAAATCTGGAGGGCTCGTTAGACGTAAGAGATTTGAAGGCTTTGTTGGTGGGTGGCGACAGTGGAGAGCCGGCCATCATTCCAGGCAAGCCCGAATCCAGTCCATTCTACATTGCAGCCAGCCGCTTGAGTGATGAGTGGTCACCCATGCCCCCCAAGGAGGCTGAACAACTTACGGAACAACAGCTAGATTGGCTCCGAGATTGGATCAACTCAGGAGCGGTGTGGCCGTCACAGGATCGAGTCAGGTCGATTGAATTAGAGAACGCCAGCCAATGGTCAGATGAGGATGGTAGCAGTGTCAAAACTTCTGGAGGCTTGTCTGAGGATTGGACCAACCGGAAATACGATCTTGCCGGGCTGTGGGCTTATCAGCCGATTAAGAAGCCGCTGATTGAATCAGGGAGTGGACTAAGCCCAATTGACACGTTGATCTTAAATGAGCTACCCGCCGGATTAGAAGTTGCAGCTCGAGCAGACCGAAGAACTTTGATTCGCCGCGCCACATTTGATTTAACTGGACTTCCGCCTCGGCCTGATGACACGAAAGCATTTATTGAAGATTCTCGTTCAGATTCTGCTGCTTTTGCGAGTGTTATAGATCGCTTGCTTGATTCGCCGCATTATGGTGAGCGGATGGCGCAGCATTGGCTGGATGTCAGCCGGTACGCTGATTCCTCCGGATTCGCGAACGACTTCGCTCGCGGAAGTGCTTGGCGGTATCGAGACTATGTAGTCCGTTCATTTAATCAGGACAAACCGTATGATGAATTCGTCCGCGAGCAAATCGCCGGAGATGAAATCGCCGATGCGTTGGAGTCAACGGATGAAACCACGCGTCGAAAGTCGGAACTATTCATCGCCACCGGTTTTTTAAGAATGGGCCCTTGGGAATTAACGGCGATGGAAGTCGCCAAGGTTGCCCGACAACGTTTTCTCGATGATGTAACCAATAGTGTTGGCGAAACGTTTTTGGGACACTCACTCCAGTGTGCCCGTTGTCATGATCACAAATTTGATCCTGTACCGACTCGAGACTATTACTCAATTCAAGCCGTTTTTTCGTCGACCCAACTGGCGGAGCGCGCGGTGCCATTTTCAGATGTGGAAAATGTTGAGGGTTTTCAAGAAAGGCGTTATTTAAAACAGAGGCAGCAAGATTATGAAGTGACACTGTCAAAGCTGGATCAAATTTTGCTGAACAACGCAATGGATTGGTTTAATGATCGGGGGCTACCAACTGACGATTGGGACCAAGCTGTGGAGCAAGCGACGAAGGCAACTCGACGCGAAAGTAAGAGTATCTTTAGCTCTGCCCGCGAGATTTTACGCAAACAAAAAATTGGCGAAGACAAGTTTCCACCAAAACACTTTGGGTTTACTCCTCGGCAGTTTGGACAACAGCGGGTAGCTAACAAAGGGATTCAGCGGTTGCAGTGGGAGCTTGACCGCTATCGCCCCTTTGCTTTAGCGGTTTACAACGGCCGAACCCCCCAGCGAAAGAATGTGATGGCTCCGACTCGCGTTCCGGAGGCTCGACTGACACAAGGAGAGTTGGAGTCAACCTGCATTTTGACGGGAGGCGATCCATTTGGGCCAGCTGAGAAAGTTTCGCCTGGCACGCTTAGTGTTCTTGCAGATCAAGTCGCCGCTGATCTACCTGATTCGATTGAAGGGAGAAGATCCGCTTTTGCCGAATGGGTCGCAGACGAAAATAATCCACTGACGTCTCGAGTTATGGTGAATCGGATTTGGCAGTGGCACTTCGGGGAGGGGATCGCAGGCAACCCAAACAATTTTGGGTCATCTGGCAAACGTCCTACCCATCCCGAGTTGTTGGATTGGCTTGCGGCAAATTTTGTTGAAAACGGTTGGTCGGTCAAAAAGCTTCATCGCATGATCATGAACTCGGACGCCTATTGTCGATCCGGGAAACACCCTGAGCCCGCCGTACTCGAAGAATTCGACCCACTGGGGGCGAGTTACGCAACTTTTAAGCCGAGGCGTTTGAGCGCAGAGGAGATCCGCGACTCGATGTTGTTTGTCACCGGCGAGCTAAATACGAAAGTTGGTGGAATTCCGTGTCGACCCGAGATTAATCAGGAGGTCGCGCTTCAGCCTCGTCAAGTTATGGGATCATTTGCATCGGCTTGGGTTCCCAATCCCCAGCCTGCTGATCGAAATCGCCGTGCACTTTATGTGTTGAAACTTCGTGGCGTCTTGGATCCGATGCTCGAGGTATTTAACGCTCCTTCACCTGATTTTTCATGTGAGAAACGCGAAGCCTCAACAGTGACGCCGCAGGTATTTGGTTTGTTCAACAGCGAGAATTCATACGCCAGGGCCCTGGCGCTTGCCAATCGTGCGATCACTGAGACAAAAGGAAAAGTCGAGGAAAATATTAATGCGTCGGCTTCACAAGGGATCACCTTTTCCTACGAGAAGGACCACGACCGCCGTGCACTGGCTCGCTGTTTCGAACTTGCGATGACGAAAACCCCAAGTGCCGAAGAGATGGACACGTTGATCGGACATTGGGGATTGATCGAGAAACTCTTGCCGCGCGAAGCTTCTGTATCAAAACCGCAACCCAAAGTAGTGACCCGTCATGCCGTAGAGGAAAACACGGGTGAAAAATTCAGCTTTCAAGAGCGGCTATACTCCAATGCGGATTACGTTAGCGATCTGCAACGATCGGACGTCGACCGACATACTCGAGCTTTGGCTGACATTTGTTTAGTGCTCTTGAATTCAAACGAGTTTGTTTACGTTTATTAAGTGGGGGATAGATGGGGGAAATCCCTGACGCCGTTGGTCGGATTGATTGATCTGCCTCGGTTATCGTGATAGCAGGCCGGTTTGGCGACACCTTAATATTTGGAGGGTTGAAGTGTCCGCCCCCACGATCATCGGTGTCGCGAGTGGCGGAGAGGAATAAACAAAATTGCAATTACGAGTTGTATGGTCATCGTCATGACGATCACGCAAGCCAATGCATGCTGGAGAAAGAAAGTGGGGTTGAACGATCAGAGTTGCAAGGGATTGTTAAAACCCTAGATCTTAAGTTGCATCAAACCCTAGCGCAATAGTCTCGGCGGACGTGGCTGTTGCCCCTAAGGTCTGACCGAAGGTTAGTTTTTATGACGGGCTGGAATTCTCACTAAATTTGAGTGAGTTCTGGCAAAATGAAGTTATCGTTTTTTTCGAAATCACAGGCAAACGCATTCGCAATCCCGAAAATGACTAATTCAATAAGCAATCTCAAGATGGTGAATCAACTCATTCAATCGAATCGTCGCAGTTTCTTGTATGGCTTGGGGGCCTCACTTGGCAGTATCGCCTTTACGTCGCTATTGGCTGAACAAGGGCGGACCGATGATTCCCCCAAACCATTAGAGCCACGTCAGGGGCACCTTCCGGCGAAAGCCAAGAACTGTATCTTCTTGATGATGGAAGGTGGCCCGTCCCAGATAGACACGTTTGATCCAAAACCCAAACTTTCGGATCTTCACTTGAAGGAGTTCACTCGCGAAGGCCAACAAAAGTCGGCGATGGAAAGTGGAAAACGTTACTACGTCCAAAGCCCATTTAAATTTGCGAAGCACGGTCAAAGCGGTGCTGACATCGCTACCAACTGGGAGAACCTTGCTGCCCACGCAGATCAGCTTTGTTTTTTTAGAGGCTGCCAGGTCGATAGCGTCAATCATCCCACCGCCATGTATCAAATGAATTGCGGGAACCGATTTGGAGGTGATCCCGGGATCGGTGCCTGGGTGACTTATGGTTTGGGCACGGAGAATCAAAACTTGCCCGGATTTATGGTGTTACCTGAGGTTTCTTTTCCACAGGGCGGGGCAGCTAATTGGAGCAATGGATACCTTCCAGCTTTTTACCAGGGAACACCTTTGCGTCCTGAAGGCTCACCTATTCTTGACCTCAAACCACCTCAAGGAATATCCGCGGTACGACAGCGGGCCAATCTTGATTTGCTCGCCAAACTCAACCAGCGGCATGCTGTCGAGCATCCAGAGCATGATGAGCTCTCAGCAAGATTGGAGAGTTACGAATTGGCGTTTCGGATGCAGACCGAAATTCCCGACGCAATCAAACTATCCAACGAAACGCAGGCCACATTAACGTCTTATGGCATTGGCGATGAAAAAACGGATTCGTTTGGACGTAAATGCTTGTTAGCACGCAAGATGGTCGAAAAAGGCGTTCGTTTTGTTCAGCTTTACAATGGATCTTGGGACAGTCACGACTACATTGAGCGAGCCCACGGTAATTTGGTCCAAGCCGTTGACCGGCCGATTGCAGCCTTGATTGCGGATCTCCAACAACGCGGGCTGTTGGAAAGCACTTTGGTTGTGTGGTGCGGAGAATTTGGGCGAACGCCTGACAACGGTGTCCGTGGCGGCACGGCTTATGGTCGCGATCATAACCCCAACGCCATGACTATTTGGATGGCCGGTGGTGGCTGTAAGGCGGGTCACACCGTTGGGGCAACCGACGAGACTGGAATGAAGGCCGTTGAAGACGTACACCACGTCCGAGATTTTCACGTGACGTTGCTGCGGTTGTTAGGCTTGGATGACAACAAATTAACTTACTACCACGCAGGGCGTTTCAAGCAGCTGAGTCAGTTCGGTGGCAGGGTCATTGAAAAGTTGATCGGTTAATCCTTTCACAAAGTAAATCAATTGCAGAGGAATTCAATGATTGATTGGCATGCTTGGGGGGGAATACTCGGAACTGTCTTAATCGTTGGATCGTATTTAATGCTCCAACTCGGGCGGCTGAAGGTTGACGATTTGCATTATTCACTCGCCAATGCTTTGGGAGCCATCTTGCTGATCGTCTCATTGGTTTACGAATTTAACCTTGGGGCGATGATTATCGAGTGTTTCTGGTTGGCAATTAGCCTCGTCGGCATCGTCAAATCTATTCAGTCGAGAAGGCGATACGAGTGAAAGTCGCGTTAACGGAGTTTGAATTCGATGCCCCTGATTGATAGCATGGAAGGCGCAGAAGACGGGATCTCTCAACGATAGAAATCGTGTGCACAGGGTGAGGCCAGTCGAACGGTTTGGGCAGAGTCCACCCTTTAAACTTAACCGTTAGTTTACTGCGTCTGATATTTTTCGAGCACATCAATAGCGCCTGTTTGGAAGTGATCGTATGAAGCGAGATGACAAAATTTTTATTTTGGCCATTCTTGTTGCCGTCCTGCCGATTGCAACCTCGCAACCATTGTTCGCTCAATCGAAGGCATCTCAGAACGACCCACTTTTAAAACAACCGATTGAGCCGACTCAAGAGACAGCTGACCGCCCAATTAAAAAGGGGCAGTCCGAGGGTGAAATCACCCAAGATGAACGTGTGCAAATTTCAAAAAGAGCTGAAGAACTTGGCTTTGATCCGGAAAAGCTTGCATCCATCGACAGTAAATTATCAGATTTGGTTCAAAAGGGGAAAGTCTTCGGTTGCTCGGCGCTCATTTATCGTCGAGGTGAAGAAGTCTATTTTGGTAAATGGGGGTATCGCAATCAGCGAAGAAAAATCCCTCTCACTCGTGACACGATTTTTCGGATTTACTCAATGAGTAAACCGATTACCAGTGTCG
>JAQWLH010000287.1 GCA_029247405.1 Mariniblastus sp. | reverse complement strand
CGGCAAGTAACCGTTCCCGGGGTCGGTAACACTTCTTTGAATTTCGACTTGACCAATTTCCTTCCCGGTCTCCAAGAAGCGAAGAAGATCAAGTTGTTGATTGATGAAAATGACGTCTACATGCAAGACAATCAGGCTTTTTGTGTGCTCAATCCCCCGCGAATTTCAAAGATTCTAGTGGTAACCGATTCGAATGAATATCTCGATCTCGCCTTATCAACCCGAGCGATTCAAAAACTGTCAAACGTTGAGTTCGTGGACCGTGATTTTCTGACGGGAAAAGAGTACAGGGAACGAGGTACTCTTGGGCTTTATGATCTTGTGATTTTCGATCAGTGCGTTCCTGAAACCATGCCACTTTGCAACACGGTGTTCTTTGGTGAAATTCCACCGGGTGAAAAATGGGAAACAGTTGAAGTCGTTGAGACCGCTCCAATTGTTGATTCGCTGGAGTCCGATCCTTTGATGTTCGATGTGAAAATTGACAATGTCAATATTTTGACAAGTAAAATCGTTAAAGGGCCACGGGGGTCGACGGAACTGCTTGAATCGGTCAAGGGACCAATCATGGTGGCTGGTCCGCGAGAGGGGTTCGTGGATTTGGTGCTTGGGTTTTCACTCGTTGATTATGCTGACGACGATATCAAGTTGAATACGGATTGGCCCAAGGATCCGAGTTTTCCATTTTTCGTTCAGAACATTGTCTACAACTTGGCTGGCGCAGCACGTTTGAACGCCACCGTAAACCATGCGCCCGGTAAGGCCGTTAAAATCACGCCTCAATTTCCGCAATTGGGACTCAACGTAGCAGGTCCTGATGGTGAGTCAGTTGAGCTCAAGCCGCGGCCCGACAATTCTTTTTTGTTCCCCCAAACAGACAAGACAGGGATTTACGAAGTTAGCAACGAGGGAGAATCTGAGGTGAATCAACTCTTTGCAGTTAATTTGTTCGACACGTTGGAGAGCGATCTCTTTGTGCGTGAAAAATTAAATCTGGGGTACGAGGAGGTTCAAGCAACCGCGACTACCGTTCCGGCCCGAAAGGATTTTTGGACTTGGATTGTGCTTTTCGCTCTGATTGTTATCTCAATCGAATGGTATATCTACAACCGTCGTATCTTTATCTAAGGCGGTGTGTTCCTAGGGAGGTGGCGAGGATTCCTGGCGAGAATCTATTTCCAAAAAAAGAATCTCCTCATGTTCTAACCCTCATTGAGCTTCACGCCAGTCGATGACGAACTAACTTTTGAGCCAAGAAAGTCACGCCTAGAGACAGGTTAAATCGTTCTGTAGCTGGGAAACGATTCAAATAGGATTTTTGTGGGAGAACAGCTTGCAATGGAGCGCACAGCACTCCGCGTCACGTTTTTGAACTGAATTTTTAGTTTTCTGAAACCTGACTGACGCAAATGGGTACTTGAAAAGGGATTCTCGCTAACGGAGAGCCCAATCGCGTTTTACCGATCAAGAACGCCAAAATTTGATTTGTTTGACGTTAGCCAATAGAGTCCCTCGAGACAGTTTATTCGGATGGACGATTTATGATACGAAAGCTGATTTTTTTGTCTTTGCTTTTCGCGCCTCTTTGTGCTGAAGCGGTGGGTGTAGAAATCGGGTTTGCCATCAACCCCACCCATTCCACAAACCCGTTTGCCTGTCTCGCGCCCGCGGCGGGCCCAGCAACATCGCCCTACCCAGCGTCTGCTGCCGGATTGGGCAATGATCTAATGCCGCTTGAGTTTCCCAAAAAGATACCAGCGATCGTAAAGAATCAACCTCTGCCTAGTGTCGAACCTTTTTTTAAACAGTTTGACCGATGCGAGTTGGTCAGAGTAAAAGCTCAGCTCATTGAGCCATGGATCTATGTTTATGCGATTGAGCCTTTGGTAGCTGATTTCGAAGAGGCGATGGATAAACTTAAGTTCTGTGATTCTTGCCTCGACGAAGCGTTGATTAATATCATCAACCGATCGCACAAATCTTTAATGACCGACCCGGCGATTGATTTGGCTAGGTCGGAATTGGACAAAGCGGATGTGATGATTACATTTTTGATCGAGATCGCAAAGCTCGAGCTCTAAAGCAGCAGCAAGATGATCTGCACCGAATTTGAAAACCACGAAGCTCGGGCATTTGAGTTCGGGCCGATGCTTGATCAATTTGATCCAGTCGTTTAGCAATTCCCGCCGCTTCTCAACAAATGAGCGGATTCTCACAATCGTCGCAGTTCCATCCTGCCTAAGGGGTGAGCCGATCGGGCTAATGCTACTTTCGGTGGCATCGTCAGTGCTTCATAATGGAGATTGGCAATTGAAGACGATTCCTTTGTAATCGCGAACCCACTATCAAATTGACGGAATCTCGATGAAGCGTAAACACTCATATTTTTTCACGGCTTTTGTTTTTTTAAACGCTCTTTTGATGCTGCTTGAGTACTCCCGGCCTCTTACCGCAGACGAAGGTATGTTTCCGGTAAGTGAAATTGCAAGATTGAATTTGCGAGCCAAAGGGCTTGAGATGGAACCGGCGGATGTGTTCAACGCCGAGAAAACCTGTTTGATTGACGGGATCTGTCGAGTCAACGGTTGTACGGGCTCGTTTGTTTCTCCTACTGGATTGATTATTACGAATCACCATTGTGCCTATCGAGCCATTCAATCGGCCAGTACGACGGAAGATGATTACTTGCGGGATGGTTTTCAAGCCAAAAATTTGCAGCAGGAAATTGCTTCTCCCGGGTACACCGTTCGTGTTACGGAGTCCTTTCGCGACGTGTCGACTGAGGTCCTCAGTGCGGTGACTGAAGGAATGAGTTTTCTGGAGAGAACCAAAGGGATTGATCGACGCCGAAAAGAAATTGAAAAGCGAGCGGAGGCAGAGAATCAGGGAACTAGGGCGGAGGTTGCTGAAATGTTCGCCGGCAAGACATATGTTTTATTTCTCTATACTTATATCAAAGACGTGCGTTTAGTCTTTGCCCCACCTTCGTCGGTTGGCAATTTTGGAGGCGACGTCGATAATTGGGAGTGGCCACGTCATACCGGTGATTTCTCTTTCATGCGAGCCTATGTGGCTCCTGATGGTTCAACTGCAGATTATTCTCCCGACAATGTGCCGTACAAACCAAAACGTTTCATTCAGGTTGCTCCCAACGGTGCAAACGAGTCGGATTACGTCATGTTACTCGGCTATCCGGGGCGAACGGCTCGTCACAAAACAGCGAGTTTTTTAGAGTATGAAGAAAATGTTCGCCTGCCTTACATCGTTGATCTCTACGGTCGCCAAATTGAAATGATGCAGGCAGCGGGTGAACAGGATCGAGCTGTCGCACTCAAGTTGCTTTCGCGTATTCGCAGTCTTGCGAATACTGAGAAGCGTTCCAGGGGGCAGCTCAAAGGCCTCAAACGTGCCAAGATCGTCGACAGCCGAAAGGCCAGTGAAAACAAGCTGCAGTCATTCATTGATCAGGATCCAGAACGACAAGCTAAATACGGCAGCTTACTAAGGGACATTGATGGCGTTTACGCGTCGATGTCGCTTAAAGCTGTTGATGAGGCAAATTTTTTAAACCTCCGCCTCAGCAATCAGATGCTCCGTTTGGCATACACCGTTTACGATGCCGCAGTTGAACGTCAAAAAGACGATCTCGAGCGCGAGGCGGCGTATATGGATCGTAATATTGATCAGACCATTCGCCGCTCGGTGTTGTTGCAGAAGGATTTGGACGTTGCCACCGATAAGGCCATCTTGGCGGATCTCTTTCAGCGGATGGCGAAGCGGCAGATAACACCCCCTCAATTAAACGGGATATCAATTGACCAGCTGTATGAAGGATCCAAACTTGGCGATCCTGAATTTTTGAAGAAGTGCTTTGAAAGCACTCCGGAAGACTTAAAGGGTATGGATGATGCGTTTTTACAATGGGCTATCCGGCTACATTCTGATTATCTGGCGATGCGCGAATCCAGTAAGAAAAGGGAAGGCCAATTAGGGCAGCTTTATGGTGAATTGATATCGGTCAAGCAATTGTTTCAGCAAACTAGTTTTGTGCCCGATGCGAATGCGACGCTGCGTATGACCTTTGGCACGGTGCGAGGGTATTCACCCGAGGATGCCGTTTACAAATCACCAGCAACCACTTTGAGCGGTGTGATTGCAAAAACGACTGGAGTAGCGCCCTTCATCACACCTCAGAAAATTATTGATATGCATTCCAGTCGCGATTTTGGTGAGTACGTCCATCCACGTTTGAATGATGTTCCGATCGCAATTCTCTATGACACCGACACGACAGGTGGAAACTCAGGTAGCCCGGTTTTAAATGGGAAGGGGGAGTTAGTGGGAGTTAATTTTGATCGAGCTTTTGAAGCGACGATTAACGATTTTGCATGGAATACTAATTACAGCCGTTCAATTGGTGTTGATATCCGTTACGTCCTTTGGGTCACTGACAAGGTTTATGGGGCAAAACATTTGATCAAAGAAATGGGATTATAAATGTTCGCACGAACATGCGATTCCATTACCTAGAAGATGAGTAAGCCGTGTGAATTTAAATTGCGGCGCTCTCAAATCATTTTTAAAATACTCGTTGAACTGTTTTACAACCGTCGAAGGTCGTTACAATGTTGGTCCAGTGGTAATCACTTGGGCAAGCACGTAGCTCGAATCCGTTTTGAAACGCATAATTCAGCTCGAATTTATTCAATAATCGGGTTGGAGAGTCGAAGTAAATTAGAGTCGATCAACCAAATCATTGGATGGGAAATAGATGTCCGATAAACCAGCTGCATTAAAACCAATTCATTTGTACGATCATTTGCCGGGGATTCTCGCGGGTTACCCGGCAGCGCTTTTTGCAATTTTGGCTGTGTTGTCTTGTTTTAGTACAAGCGTGCATGACAAAACAACGATGGAGCAACTGAAAATACAGGCTGAAAACCTCTCCAAATCTGAGAATGTCGCTGACGTTCAGTTGTTGGAGGGCTTAAATCTTTTAATGGCCCAAACTAAGCCTCTTTGTGACCCTCACATGCTGTTTTGGATTGGGCTTTCGGTGATGTTGGTTTGGTACATCGCATTCAGATTCAACATGCCTAAAAGTAAATTTTTGTTGATGTTCGGATTGTTAGGTACGTTTGTCGGAATCCCTGTTGTGCTCGAAATTTCCGGGAAGATTGAACCTTTCAGCCTATTGGGAGGGTGGCTTGGCAGTTTGGTTCCCACCGTTAATACAGGGGCTTGGATTGTCATGGGGCTTGTCTTTTTTGGAATTTGGCTGGGCAACTTTATCTACAGCCGTACTCACATGCGGGTTCGAATCGATGAATCGGGTTTAACGCTAAATCGCCTCGGTGGCAAAGGCGAACGCTTTGAATTAATTGGCCTGAAAACCGAAAATGAACCGTTGGACTACCTTGAGTTGTTTTTGGCCGGAGTTGGTTCCCTGTCCCTGAAGACTCGAATGAATAAGCCGATCTTTACAATGAAGCGAGTGGTTGGGCTTTATCGAACACCTTGGTTCCCTTTCTTCAAAGGAAAATTAGCACGCATCGAAGAAATGTTGAGTTACCAAGGCAAAGTTGTTTCGGTAGATCGCGGAGATCAGCTTGATGCAGCTGAAATGGCTGATAGCGACGGGGACTCAGACGGTCATGATCAAGATGACGTCGTGGATGAGGCAGATGACACGGCGACTTCCACTGGTGATTTTGATGCTCCTTCATCAACCAACGATTCCCCAGACGAACGTGGAATTGATTAGGGTTAAAATCTCAGAGCACTTTGAGCACTTTGAGCACTTTGAGGCCTTTGAGGCGAAACACGATCTTGGTGTCCAAAGGGTTGCTTACCATTCGTATCTTCGTTTTCAGCGATTGCCGCTTATTTGTCAGCCAGTCTGACCAACTGGTTGGATCTTAACAGAGTGGTGCTTGCTCTCTTTTGATGCAAAACTCAAGCTCCCCAGAACTGTGTCTCAAGAAGATTCTGGGGCGATGGATTCTGTCTTTATCACTTATGCTCCCCTAAGAATAAGTAAATTGTGGGTAAACGAACCATGCTTTGAGCGACAGCGTTTCCTTAAGCTTCAGGAGGGTTCACCAACAACTGGAGTGGGGGCGAGCGTGGATTTTTTTAAAGTTGGTTTCGACTTAATATTTTGCAAGTGGTTCAAAGGCGGTAACTGATTAAAGTGGAGTGCAGTAATCCGTTCTAAAGAGAGCCGGAATCGCGTCACGCTTGTAAGTTTTTGAGATGGCGTTATTTAGTCATTTCCTCAGCAACGCGATCAAGAAAAGCGAACACATCCTCGAGTGCTGCCTGAACGATGACCAGGTGTTCGACGTCTTTGTATTCCTGATAGTTGACCGTTCCCTGCGATGCTTGAATGGAACCGGATAATGCTTTTGCGCCTCGCTTGCCAAAATCAAATTCGCCGGCGGCTATGAACCAAGGGACATGGGTCAATCGCTTTGAGTCTCGCGGTCGACGACCTCCGCCCAACGCCACGGCGGCGGCAGCTAGCTCTGGATTCTTGTTAACTTGAGTGACGACCTGTGCGGCTCCCATTGAGTGACCTACGAAAAAGACTTTCTTTCGATCCACTGGGAAATGCTTTTCAATTAGATCCAGCATCTGCTGGCAATCAAGCGATAGTTGGGACAGTAAGCCTTGGTCAGGGGAGACAATGATCCAATCGCGTTCATCAGCCAGAGCGATACTTCGCCCCGCGCCGTAGGTTTCAAAAAACATGTTGTCACTTCCACCGGCGCCATGAAATACAAATAGTACCGGTCGTGGAGTGGACGGATCGGTTGGGACGCGGATTCTGATCGGCACACTCTTTCGTTCCTGGCGTAATGACAACCAAAATTCACGCTCGTTGGCCTGCTGGACAAACCGTGTGCTGTCTCCGCCTAGTTTGCATAACTGATCGAATTGTTCCAGCAGTTGAAATACCGGATAGTCAATTTCCAATCGTTCCTCTTCACAGCTCCCCAGTATTCGATCACGCCACAGTTTTAGTGTCTGGTACCCCGTCGGCGTTGCCGTTGCCTTGACAGATTTGATGCTGTCAGGCATCGAATCTAGACGACTGGTAAGGCCATTAACCCGGGTGTATCGAAATTCTTCAATCGGCAATGAATTGCCGTCAATTATCAGATCAACTTTAACACCAAAGTCACCCTCTCCTATTGAATCCGTGTCCCATTGGCACACGAAGGGAATGTCTTCACCGTTCGATTTTAATTCCTCAAGGCTAAACTTGGACTCGTAAATTGAGCGGTCGTTGCGATCTCTAATGGTGACACGAAGTTTGGAATTTTTTGGGGGTGAGATTTTTTCCCCATAAAATGTTTTCAAGAAGAGGGGGAGTTTGGTGACAGTCGAATCAACGACCCTCTGGTTAACGATGATTTGTCGGGAGGCGAGCCAATGATCCAAGTCAGATAAGGGTTGTTTGGATTTGACTTGGTGATGGGCTTCATCAATCGCACGCGCCGCAGATTTAAATTTAAGTGCAAAAAAGCTTGATACAGCTTTCTGCATGGACGCAGTTGACCGAGCTCGGGATTGAGCATCCGCGATTTGCCAAGCAATTTCGTAACGCTTCACGCGTCGCCCGAGTTCGTAACGATCCGTTTGAGCTTCTAAATCGCTCGGGGCCGTGATCGTTAACGAAAGGGAAAGAAAAAATAGAAGCCAGGCCGAAAAATATTTCCGGGCCAGTTTCATTGAACTCGGTTGCAAAGAGGGCGTGCGACGCCAAACACTGGAGATTGGAGCGGCCATAAACAAAGAAAGTAAACTCATCAATATCTCCAAGCCGCGGTCGATCAGGGATCAGTGCGTGTTTTCTTCATGAACCGTTGGCGAATTTGCAAACGAATCAGTTTAAAGTAAGCGATGTGGTTTATTTGATTTCAGAGAAACGAATTCCCGCTAAAATAAGTAAGACATCATCCTACCCAAAACATTCTCCATGAGTTACCGCAGGTAAAAAGGATCTTGGGATTTGACGTCGGCAAAAGAACTTGAGCTGGTGCAAATCGTCGTTGTTCCGTCGGTTGAGATCTTTCGAGATGCTGGTTGGTTAGTGATTTAACAAACGTTGTTCGATGTCTATCATTCTTTGATCTTGAGCGATTACCGTTGCTCCCAAGTTGTCGATTTGGCGTTGAAGACTATCAACGAGAGTTAAAAGATGCTCTGGATTACCCATGAGTTCAAGTTGTAATTTCGCAAGTTGATATTCAAGCTGATGTCGGTTTATTTCAAGCTTGGGTACATCGAGCCTCTTCTCACTTTTTTTCAGTAGGGTTTCAAATTTCATCTTTGCCAGACGCACTCTCTCTTCTGCATACTTTTTTCTTAGCTGCTCGTGGCTCCCGGTTGATTGTGATTGGATGGATTTAAGTTGGTTTCGGGCGATATCAACGTTTGATTGGAGCCGCTCCAGGTAAACCGGTGAAAATAGTGCCATCTCCAGGGTCAATTTTCGGTTCTTGCCTTTGAGCCCCGTCGGAGCTTTATCTTTATATTTCTGATTGTATTGTTCAGCCAATTTCAATTCAGTTTCTTTCAATTTCAAATTGAGCTGAGCGTACTCAAGTTTTAGTTGCTGAGTCGATTTCTTCTGTCGCTGAGATGCGTTCTCCTGTGCTGAAGTCGCTGGGTGAAAAATTAGTCCCAGTAATGCGGGAAGAAATAGGCAGCTTATGACGGAGGTCGATTTTGTATTAGTTGTCGTTAGCATCATTTTTATTTCCAAATGGGGGCCGGGGTTTTTTAAAGCGATTATGCAAATGGTGTTCCGTAATTTGTCTGTCAGCTAAATCGGATCAAACGGATGGCTTCTGGGCACTTAGCACTTAATGGATCGCTTGTTTTTTGAGCCGGTTTATCTTTTGCTGGTCCAAACGACAAATGGGTGAGCAGAATCGCACGCCTGGCCCGTTACGTTGAATCACATGATTTATGCTCCCGATATTTCAGTCCGAAAACTTGTGTGTCCGAATCCGGGTTTTGAGAAAGCTTGAAAAACCGCAGTAATTCCCACGGCCAGTGTCCAGAAATAACAGTAGGCATTAATTGCCGCGGGCAAATCAATGCTCGCCTGAAAAGTGATGTTCTATCCCAGGACCATAAGCGTTGGGTATGGAAGGAAAACCAAAAAGAGACTTAAACAAGTCAGATGGCGTATTTGATAACGCTGGCGTAATACGAATCCGAGTGTGAGGAAAATCAACAAGTGGGCAGCGGCTAGGAAATAAGCTAGAGCCTAGATAAAAGAAAACAAATTTTAATTGAATAACTGAGAATCTTTGAATTCGAGAGGGGAAGCTGCGCGACGCCCACCACGATCGCTGTGAGCGTTGTGGTGATGAGTAAATGCTTGATTTCCAATTGAACCGAAGCTGATTTGAAATTCGAATTCAAATAATGGGTTATGCAGATTTTGGTCCTCGCGCAACAAATCCACAGCGGAATTTGGATAGCAAGTACGACCGAGATCGTGATCCCACCGACAATTGGAATTACATCGGTTGGAGCTACACCGTTATCCAAAGCCACGCAATAAACGAATGTCAAAAGCGACAGCATCGCCATTGAGTTCGGGATGCGGACAAGCGATTTTTGGCCGCCAAGGGCTTACCACATGGAAAGGGGTTGGGCTGGCAGCAAAGCAAAGCCAATGCAATAAAATAAACGCATCCAGCTTTCTTGATAACTCAATTTAGTACGAGGTTGCGTATCTATCGCCGACTGCTGCTACCAGGAAAAGCGTCAGTAAGGTTTTAATTGCAACGAAGGATGGTAATGGAATCGTCTGCTGGGCCATTCGTGAAGCCCGCGTGCCGTGAGCGCATAAAAATTGGGGGCACGTGGCCCCCAATGATCGCAATTCTGGTGACAGTATCGCTATTTATTTTCGCTAACGTCGACTGCATACAGCCGCGTTCGATCCGATAGGTACATTACCCCGTCCGAAAAAGTGGGGGTGCTGTAAATCGAGGAGGCCTTAACCGTTGTTATTTTGGCGAGTACTTCGGCTTTGTCTTTTGACGCCTTGAATACCAGCAAGTCGCCGTCTTCGTTGCCTAGAAAAACCTTTCCATCAACAGCTAAAGTTGATCCCCATACACCGGAAAGCATGTCGTACTCCCAATGGCGTTTGCCGGATTCAAAATCAATGCAATGGACATAGCCACTTAGGTCGGCACAAAACACCATCCCATCAGTTATGGAGACGGTGGACATCGTGCGGCGAAATTCGTCAACGCCGTCCTTGTCACCACCATAATGCCAGACGATGCCAGAGTTGGGGTTAGGTTTGCCTGGTTGGCCTTTTTCGCCAACTTCCGCACTCACGTCACCTTTCTTTGTCGCGTCAATGCGCCACATGTGCCCGGTGCCTTCACCGTGTTCCGGATCCTGTCCCACGGATATCACAACACTATTGTCGTGAAATACTGGAGTCGAAATGATCGCATTTCGAGTACCCAAACCATGAAGCTTCCAGACCGTGTCTTTCGGATTAAGGTCGCAACGCCAAAGTTCTTCACCAGATTCGCAATCGTGAGCGTAGACCCAGCCGTCACCACCTGGAAACACAACTTGTGCTTTTCCGTCGACCACACCAACGCAGGGAGATGACCATTGACCATGTAGGATCTCATCAAACGGCTGATTCTTTTCCCACACAAGTTTTCCCGTGTGTTTGTTGATTGCCATAAAACATGGGGATCGGGGAGAGGGAACGTCGATGTGGTTTTCCGCCACTCCATTGGAGGTCAGGATGAATACCAAGTCACCATGAATAACCGGTGAACTGGTTGCAAGGTTGTGAGGGAAAACTCCATACTCGCCGATCATGTCTAGATTCCAAACGATGTCGGCATCCGCTTTGGTACTGTCGACTTCGTCTTTGACTTCGCCATCGTTTTCATCATCATGAAACCCGTTGGTATCAAGACACATCAATTCGCATCGGTTCGTAACGACCCACATCCGGTCGCCCTCGATTGCTGGAACCGAACAAATTCCCTGCAATAACCAGTCCTGTACTCGTCCGGCGGCAAGTTTGTCGCGTGTCAATTGCCACAGAAACTTTCCATCTTTTTGGTCAAAGCAAAGCACAACACCCTTGTCTTGTTCCGAAGGATATTTGTCTTTTCGATACCCACCACCGTTGTTCGTGCCGACGTAGACTTTGCCATCGGCGAGGACTGGGTTACCGTAGGTTTGAGAGCCAAGGCCGTTTTGCCACAAAACGTTCTTTCCAGCTTTCAGGTCAAAGTCAAGTGAAACGCCTTTCTCATTGGAGCTCATGTTTCGACTGGGGGTTCCACCCCACATGGGCCAGCCAGTGGTTTGGGCAAACGAAAAAGTGGCCAATAGTGCAACCATCAATGTCGCAAGCGATAAAGTTTGAATCGCTTTCATAGTTTTTCCTTGATCAATTTGGTTCAGGATTGTGTTTTGGTTTGGACCGTGTTCAACGGGAGCACGATTTTGTTTGAAGTTTATCTTTTAAAACCTGTTGCCAGGCGTACTTTATTTTTGTGTCACAATGACGTTGTCGAAATAGCAGTCTGTCAGGGCGTAGTAATAAAGACCAGGCGACCCGGTTTGGTTCGGGTGAGGATCGGTTGCTGTAATGGTCCAGTCAGCGGGTTCCTCTTTGTCCCGTGGCCACACTTTTCCATAAATTTTAGCCTCGGTTTCACTGGTTTCGACTTTCATTTTCATGCGATACCAAACATCTGGGTCACTGCGAAATTTAACGCTGGTTGCCATTCTTTTTTCGGATGGCCAAGACTCGATAGATAGTTTGCTGGTATTTCCAATCATGATCAAATTGTATCGATGGGAAGAAAGGCCAATACTAGGTAGTTGGCGTCTGGCCTCAGTCAGGCGAACATCGGCTTGGATCTCGTAACCTTTCATTTCGGGAAAGCCCATTCCAATTTGGTGACTTGGGCGTCCCTTGGCACCAGGACCACCGGTTACTTTGAGAACAGTGTTCCCTTCCAGATCCATAGGTTGCAGTTTGACAAAAGCTCGGATCCAACTGGCAGGTACACGTTT
>JAQWLH010000285.1 GCA_029247405.1 Mariniblastus sp. | reverse complement strand
CATCCGGATCCGCATCCGTGACAATCATATCAGTAAGCTTGATACGCGCTCCGATTGGAACGACACTTGGTTTTGCTCTTACAGTTGGCATTCGTTAACCTCAATGAACAAATACCCGGAATGTCCGGGCACAAAGGGAATGATTAATCCACGGTCATAGACATAGAATCGGCTGATGGAATTCCATTATATTTACGAAGTTTCCAAGAAAACCAAATCTCCTTAGAAATTAGGAGATTTAGCCCCCCCGCCGGTTGCTGGTTTTTCGGCTGAAACGGCCTGTTCACCATCTCTTGGCTTAACAAGACCCGCCTCAATTAGCTGTTTTACCAAGTTTTCCATCGCACTGAAACTTCGCAGGAATCCATCGGGCGGCATCACAACCCGCTTGGAGAACTCCAATCGAGGTTTGTTCTCTTCATCCTTTTGAGAACCCACCAGGGTCACCAGGTCCATCCTGACCATCCCCCCAGCCAAAGTGATCTCTCCGATTCCATCCGCAAATATATCTGTTGATTCCGACATTCTGTTTTCCTTGAGTCTTTAATTTTTTGGGGGATGCGAAATGGGTTAAGACGCTTCCCCAGAGCTTTAATAACAGAAAGAGCATTTGAAAGCCAGACTGCAACTCTTCCTCTGAATTTTTGGACGGTAAGTGAAAGCACCCACACGATGCCAACCGGTTTGGTCAGGTGTGAAATTTAACTTTGCATCGTTAAGCCAACTCGAAAAAGCTCAAACAAAGCACGCCAGACAACCCAAGCCGCCCACTTTCTCCCAATTACACTTTGCAACGATAAAACGCAATTGATTTATAAATCGCATCGACACGTCTGAGTAATTTCAGTAAAGAATCTCAACGAAAATCCCTTCGTGATTTAATTTAATCAAAAACTGAGCGAAATGACTGCCTTCACAAGCTGGGTTAACGCAAGCGTATGACAATATTCAGACAAATTTGGGAAGCATTCGTCACATCGGTCAAAGGCTTTGACTCACCGCGACAACTCGCATTGGGTTTAACTTTGGGAATGATGATCGGATTGATTCCCAAAGATTCACTTTTGCCTTTTGGGATCGGTCTATTTGCCCTCCTGACCAACGCCAACCTTCTGACTCTTCTGGTGTCGGGGTTAGTATTCAGTTCAGTCGGGCCACTCGCCGATCCAATAACGCATCCGTTGGGGCACTGGGTTCTGACTTACGCTCCGTTTGAGCCAGCATGGATCTGGTTATGCCAAGTTCCCGTTGTTCCTTGGACACGCTTCACCAATACTGTCGTGATGGGGTCTCTCGTTCTGGGAGTCGCATCCAGCATTCCGGTCTACGCCCTCAGTGCCCAACTGTTTCACAATTACGGAAATGCACTGCTCAGTCTCGTTTTCAATAACCGCGTTGCCAAATGGCTGATCGGTTCTTCCCAACCCAAAACACAAGAGCAAATTTCATGATGCGATTGTCGTATCTAATTCCTCGATTGATCATCTTATCGTTGTTTGTTTTAGCGGTTTGGGCTGGCTCAGATCCGCTTATCCAACGAGCGGTGATTAAAAATATGGAGAACGCAATCGGCGCTAAAGTCGAAATTGCGCAGCTTCGAACTTCATCCAACAAGCAAAAACTGTTTGTCAAGCAATTGGCGATTGCAGATCCGAGAGATCCGCTCAAAAACATGATTCAAGCCGACATGGTCTACCTGGAACTGGACCCACAAAGCTTGCTTGAGCGCCGAATCGTCATTGAGAACAGCCAAACCTCTCAAGTCGTTTTCAACGCCCCTCGCACAAAACCGGGTTCACTCGATGGTTCGAGCTCAAGTCACTCAGACCAACCAAGCTGGCAACCTAAGTCATTCGAACCGATCGAAACACTTGGTCGTCGCTGGTTAGACCAATTACCTATTTCAAACGAACTCCCCCCGGCACAAAACCACTTTTCTCTGTTGGTCACCGCAAAGACCTACAACGATTTTTGGACAAAGGAATTGGCCAGCCAAAAGCAGAGCATCTCCGCGTTAAGGTCGAGAACGAAAAAGCTCAAATCGGTCGCCGAAAATAATCTGCAAAATCCACTCCGACCCAACAAGCTTGATTCAGGTTCCGTTTTCACCGAAGTGACGGCGAAATCACAACTTTTAAGCAAAAATTTAATCGAGCTTGAGAACGCGTTACTCAAACATCGCACCGCACTCAAGGCAGCCTACAAAAATGATCTTTCAAAGCTGAGCCAGCCTCGAGACTCCGCCAGCTTTGACGGAGAGGCTGTGACGAAGTTGTTGCTGACAAAAGCCGAAGAGAAAAATATCAATGAAATCGTCGAGTGGTTCCACTGGTTCCGCTCAGCACTTCCCGATCCTCATTCTGATTTCCGCCCCAGCTCAGAACGCGGGGAAAACATCGTATTTCAAAGGGCGAACCCTAAACCCAAATTTCTGATCAAAACGATCAACTTGGCGGGAGAAGGGCGGTTCGCCAATCGACACGCTAGTTTTGCCGGCTCGGCCAACCATTTGACTTCGCAACCTGAACTCCACGATCAACCTGCTTCATTCGAACTTCGCGCACAAGGTGGTGAACACCACATTATTCTTACCTGCGTTTTAGATCGTCGAGGTGATTCATGGAAAGACACCTTGAAAATCACCTGCCCGGATCTCGAAATTGACGGACAACAACTAGGTGAACGAAACAGCATGCTCGTCACCCTCGGCCCTCAAAGCCGAATTCAGGCTGAAGTCGATCTTCAGGCCATCGATGACCAACTCTCTGGAAACGTCATTTTTCGCCATTCCAATGTTTCACTTCATGTTGATCAACTTAACGATCTCGCCGGTGGCTCAACCGCAGCTCTGAGAATGAATCAGGCCATCGGAAACCTCAAGCGTTTTGAAACTCGGGTAGAGATTGGCGGCACCGTGGATGACTACACTTACAAACTTGAAAGTGATTTAGGCGAGCAATTTGCAAAGCTCGCCAATGGTGCACTTTCTGACGACAACGAGAATACCGAGAGAAAACGAAAACTTGCGCTGAAGCAGGTTTATGACCGACAAATTGAAAAACTGGAAAAGGAAGTGATTCCACAAATTCGGGAATTGGCTCAACTGCTCGAGGATGAAGTTTACGAAATCGCCAACATCAAAGATATCATCCCCTCATCGAACTCACGCTTGCCGAGAATTCGATAAAACATTGGCGGATTAACGCCCGCTTCCATTTCATCCCGTCTAGTGAAAAATCCACACAAGATGCGATGTATCTACCCCTTGGCCGAATAACCACCACCATGCGGTGCGCTGTCCCAAGCTTCTTGATCGTCGCGGATCACAACAATTTCATCAATTAGTGATAAGACTCCGGCAACATGCTGACACGAAGTCATTGCGATTTGTTTTTCGTAAAATGACTGAACAACTCCCGACAAGGTGACCGCGCCATGCCTAACTTCGATATTTAAATGTCGAAACGCGGGAAAATGTCGGCTGTAGAGGAACCGCGAAACTCGGCGACGGACGTCATCATCGGGATAATCAATTCGAATCTTCTTCGATACTTGCATGCGTCGATCCTTCATTTGAACAAGACAATTCAAGGTCCTAAAACTGCAACGTACGCGTCGAAGTCAAATGTGTTCAAACGAATGTTCTTAGAGAAGATGTCGTAGACAAAGAGAATGACAATCCGTTTGATCATTTTCATGAACGCTTCGACATCACAAAGCATAATGCTTTCGCTGCCGATCCATGATGAATTTTCCTTTCCCCAGAGACTTTTACAAAAATATTTTTTGCTATCACTTTTCACCGATGAAGCATCCTTCGTTGCTCACAAGCGTTCCTTCGCCAGCCGGTTTTCCAGCCAAGTGAAACTGGGGGATTTCCAAACGGGGTTGACCCCCTTGGCAATTCGACAACTTCAAATCATTCCTGGCTCTTTCTGATTTCGCAATCAACTGATCGAAACCGCTGCAGAAAACTCTGACTTTCAAAACACAGTTTTCGATACCTTGCCCCATTCCTGGCTGCAGCACATTTAGGTTTACAGAAGAGAGCCAAATCGACATACTGCGAGGAGCCTGGATGTTGATTCTTGAATTGAACGAAACCCCATGCAAGGGTTTTTAAATCAGAATCCCCAGCAACGTGAAGTATGCAACCTTAAAACCAACGAGACTTTCATGCGGACGAGCACACAGCGACGGATTTCAATCTGTCAGTTTTCGACGTTTCGTTGGACCTTTGAGGAAGATGTCATTCGATATGCGACTCACGGATTTAAAAACATAGGAATCTGGCGTCGAAAGCTTGATGAAGATTGCCTCGCCGCAATTGACCTGCTGTATGAAGCAAAAATGTCAGTCTCGAGCGTTCATTGGGCCGGGGGATTTACCGGAGATGGTCAGTCCTTTTCCAATGCCATCGAGGATGGTATCGAAGCCATCGAACTGGCGAGCCGCGTGGACGCGGGTTGCCTGATCATTCATCCAGGCTCAAGAAACGGCCACACGACTTCGCATGCCCGACGGCTGTTTAGTTCAGCCCTCGAAAATCTCCTCCCTGTCGCCGCTGACTATGGCGTCACACTTGCTCTGGAACCGGTTTTAGACCAACTCGCCAACCCTTGGTCTTTCATGAATCAATTTGAAGAGTCAATTGAATTTTTGCAACAATTCCCAAGCCAACACCTTGGATTGGTTCTCGATTTGTTCAGCTTTGGATTTGACTCTAACGTTTTTGAGTTGCTTGCTTCGTACGTCAATCGCATCAGCTTGGTACAAATAGCAGACCGTTGCCAAGCAAACCCTCTTGCCCGACTCCCACTCGGGGCGGGGCAAGTCCCGCTCAAACGCTGGCTGGGCTCACTTCAGCAACTTGGTTATTCAGGATCGTTTGAACTGGAAGTCCACGGTCCGTCAGTCAAAGAAATCGATTATTTCAGTCTGTTGGACCAAACTCATAATTTTTTCTCCGAGCGCTCGATGGATCGTTTGATCGCACTTCCCTCCAAGAGTTCAAGAATCAGTCAGCAAACCAACTAACTTAAGAAAATCATTTGAGGGGTTCCGGAATCAACTCAAAGCAGGCCAATGTATTTTTCCCACGAACGTACAGTAACCCGTGTGAGACAATCGGCGCAGCCCAGCACGGTTGCTGAAAATTGACCCCCGCTGAAGTACCGGGGTCATAGATCGTAACAAGATCAAACTTTTCCTGAGTTGCCCGGATCAAACATAGCTTGCCATCTTCGGCATGCACCACCAAGTGCCCATCAATGAGCAACATTGATGATCTAGTAAGCCCCTTTTGACTCCAGTGGACTTTTCCTGTGCGCCAGTCGATGCACCGCAACTCAGCATTCCCTGTATGGCGACCGCTGCAACCAAACATCAACTCTCCCACAACAATTGGTGTGCTCCAATGAGCCATCATTGCGGTATCACGCTTGCCTTGATCCGTCCAAACTACTTCCGCCCCCAAGGCGGACTGAGCCTTGTTTTGAGATTGGATTTTCAGCAGGGCTGATCCAATTTCGTAACATTCTGAAATCAGAACATG
>JAQWLH010000278.1 GCA_029247405.1 Mariniblastus sp. | reverse complement strand
GATGTCTCCACCCCACTCCGGCATTGGCTTTGAGTTAAAAATCCTCAGAGCTTCGAGGCGAAACTCAAGCATCCACTCCGGTTCCTCTTTGATTTCAGAAATTTGCCGTACAATTTCTTCATCAATCCCCTTGCGTGCCTTAAACACGGCCTTGGTTTCGGTTTTGAAGTTGTACTTGTTAATCTCAGTTGATTTGAGCTCTTGGCTTTCAGTGATGTCAGTCGACATGATTCACCTCTATGAAATGTGTCAAGTGAAAAGTCGAGTTGCAAATTTTTACCACAACTCGACTCATTGTTCGCAAGACTAAAGTTTCTTTGTTTGGATCTTAAAATTCACGGATGGACTCAGGGCCCGAATTGATTCGAGGCAAAGACCTAGGCAACGGTCTCTACAACTTCGTCATTGACCGCAGCGGCTTCGGGGTGGTCCGCTCGGATTCGCTCATAACCCTTCTCATGAAGCTCTTCGGCCAACTCTTTGCCACCCGTTTCAACGATCTTGCCGCCCAAGATGACGTGGGTAAATTCGGGCGGATTGTGCGAAAGTAATTTATCGTGGTGAGTAATGATCAAGAGCCCCATTTTCCCATGACCGATCTCGTTAATACTCTGGCTGGCCAGGCGGACGGCATCGGCGTCCAAACCTGAATCGGTTTCATCAAGAATGGCAAAACTCGGCTGAAGCATCGCCAATTGAAGAATCTCAGCACGCTTCATTTCGCCACCAGAAAAACCATCGTTCACATAACGCCGCGCGAACTCTGGGTCCATCTGAAGCTGGGACATCTTCTCCTTGACTTCTTTGCGAAACTCCCGCATCGGAATCAGATCTTCGCCTTCCTTACGGTCAGGGTTGCGAACGTTGGTGGTTGCATGACGAAGGAAATCCGCCATCTTCACACCGGGAATTGCCATCGGCCGCTGAAACGCCATGAAAACACCAGCTCGGGCCCGCTCGTCGGCACCCATCTCAAGCAGGCTCTCGCCATTGAGGAGGATGTCACCTTCGGTAACTTCGTAATTCGGATGCCCCATGATGACGAGGCCAAGCGTACTCTTGCCGCTGCCGTTCGGTCCCATCAATGCGTGCGTTTCGCCCTTGGTGATCCTGAGGTCCACACCCCTAAGGATTGGCTTGCCAGCGATTTCAACGTGAAGGTTCTTGATCTCAAGTACGTCAGACATTTCTTTGCTTTAAGTTAGGATTCAATGAGGTTGGTTTCGGTTACGTATGAGAGCCACTGAAGGCAGGAAATTCTATTAGTAAGACCGCAGTGGCAAGGCAAAAATCATTGCTTTACTGCATGGTTTTCAGGTTTTTCTCCATCGACTGAAAAGAGCAACAAGTGTCTCCATCCTTTCGACATTGGCAGAGGTGAACAGGAGTTCCAACAACCTTGGCGAATAGCTGTTTTTCTATTTCGCAAAATTGATGATCCTTGTCCTCCAAATCCGGATAGGGGCACTCGAGCACCTTGAGAACCGGTAACGCTCCCTCGGCACTCCGCTCGACGGCAATGGGAATATCGCGATCATCATAAAACTTTTGGATGGCGGCCAACCGAGCTTCGATCGTTTCCCCAACCACTTCCGATTCGTAAGAGTCCAACAAACGCTGAATCGCGTTTGACAGCAAAGTTTTCCTGACTTTCGGATCCTCGATCGACTGAACTACTTCCAACAGGGCTTTCGCCAAATCAGGAAAGTTGTTGCCAGCAGTTCGATGCCCTAAAGTCGTCAAGTGATATTCATGATGTGGACGACCGCGGCCCTCACCACTTTTTTTGCGTGAAATTAATCCCGATGCCGATAATCGACCCAAACGCTGACGGACAGCATTGGCCGACACGCCAAGTTCGTCACCCAGCTCCGAAATCGTTTGCGGAGCAAGTCTTAGCGACTCAATCAGTTGCAGATCGCCTTCGGTGAGATGATGTGACATAGTTAGGTGAATAAAGTCAGTGTTTTTCAAAACGAATTACGGTTTTACGTGATGCTACCATTTTAAGCATTTTTCACAACCGCATATGTCAAAAATGATTCAACCATGAAAACATGGGTAAAAACATTGACGTTAACGCGTTTCTGGGATAGAAAGCCCGTTTTTCCGAGCCGATCCTTTCAACAATTTAGGCGGATAAGATGAAGCCCTTTGCCATCCTTCGTAACAGCTTTGCTTATCGAAACATCGTCATTCTGTTGGTGCTTGGAATAAGCGTCGCCAATCCCGTCAGCTGGACACTTTCGAGCACGGTCGCGGCAGCAACCCAGGATAACGCGACTGCCCAAACAACCACTGCTGACGTTGAAGCTCCAGCCGCAGAGACTGAACCGGTCGAAAAGGGCCTCGATCAAATCATTGACGAAACATTTAAACCGATCTCCGACTGGTGGGGTGGCAAAGTTTTCACCTCGGTCTCAATCGGTGGGATGGATATTCCAATCGTTCTCATCATTTTGGTGGCGGGGGCTTCGTTTTTCACGATCGTGTTTGGTTTCATCAATATTCGCCTCCTTCCTTTCGCGGTCAAAGTTGTCAGTGGACACTACGACGACATTGAAAAAGAAGATGCCACCGAGATTCGTCATGTTGAAGTGCAGGAGGTCGATGGGGATATCGTCGATACGATCCGCGATGAGGGTGAGGGCGAAGTTTCTCACTTTCAAGCTTTGGCAACCGCGGTGTCGGGCACGGTAGGACTTGGCAATATTGCGGGAGTCGCAGTCGCGATCGCAACCGGTGGACCCGGGGCAACATTTTGGATGATTGTTTGTGGTTTACTTGGAATGTCGACAAAATTTGTCGAATGTACGCTTGGCGTCAAATATCGAGATATTGACGAAACGGGAACCGTTCACGGCGGTCCGATGTACTACCTCAAAAAGGGCTTTGCCGACATTGGCCTGGGGCCAGTGGGTAAGGTTTTTGGCGTTGCCTTTGCCATTCTCTGTATTGGTGGATCTTTTGGAGGCGGAAATGCTTTCCAGTCCAACCAAGCAGCACAACAAATCAAAACAATGTTTGGTTTGTCGGAGACGGGCAGTTCAGGATTTATCATTGGACTCGTGATGGCCGTCTTGGTTGCGATTGTGATCATTGGTGGAATCAAGCGAATTGCCAAGGTTACCGAGAAGGTTGTTCCATTCATGGCAATCATTTACGTTGCCGCAGCGTTGATAATTATTTTGATGAACATCACGAGCGTTCCGTCCGCCATTGGAGAGATCATCGGTGGTGCCTTCACCCCCGCCGCCGGGCTTGGCGGACTCTTAGGTGTTTTGATCCAAGGATTCCAGCGGGCAGCATTTTCCAACGAAGCGGGTGCTGGTTCTGCCGCAATCGCCCACTCGGCTGTGAAAACAAAATATCCGGCTTCCGAAGGTGTCGTTGCTTTACTTGAGCCGTTTATTGATACCGTCGTCATTTGCACAATGACCGCTCTTGTCATTGTCCTTTACAACACAAATGGCCTATTCGCTTATGGCGATGTTGTTTCCAAAGAGGTCCTGATTGGTGATGAACGAATCGGTGGTGTGGACTTAACCTCAGCTGCTTTCGATAGCGTACTGCCAGGTTTCAGATACATCCTCACAGTCGCCATTATCTTGTTCGCATTCTCAACGATGATCTCATGGTCTTACTACGGTCTGCAGTCTTGGAAGTTTCTTTTCGGTCGTGGAGTTGCTGCCGATCTCACCTACAAACTCCTTTTCTGCGTGGTCGTTGTTATCGGGGCATCCATTTCACTTGGTTCGGTAATCGACTTTTCCGATGCGATGATCTTCGCGATGGTCTTCCCGAATATGATTGGGTTGATGTTCCTGTTCCCGAAAGTCAAGCAAGAATTGAAGCGGTATCTCGATGCAACTCGGGGCAAGTAGATTCAGCATTTTTTCTGACAGATAATTGAACATGATGAGCCCAGGATTCTGTAGCAGAATCCTGGGTGTTTTATTTTAAAGAGCTCCACTAACCAAGCTCTTTCGATAGAGGAGGGGGAGCGGGGGACAACCACTGGCTTCAGTCATCATTAGCCAGTGCCCCGCGATCAGCGATTTCGATGATCGCTTGGTCAGAAATCGCGAGAGTTACGGTTGTTGCCTGACACGCGAAGGCCCTCGCGCATCGTTCCAATCTAGGCGGAACATCAAACAGCGGAACCCTCTAACGTTAGAACGGGCAAATTGACCGACCGTCGTGCGCCGCGAGCTTCGACTGAACTGAGCCTCTCAATCCCCTCAATCAGCGAGGAAACACGCATCAGGCCGGTTTTTCACTTGTCAAAAAAAAATACTTTTTTCCCAATGTCATCCATTTTGACGCGAATAGGGACTAAAGATTCACGCGACTACAGGTGAAACGACCGGGAGAACAGAACAAATGGCATTCCACATACCTTTCAATCAACGGGCCGCCAACCGCCAACCCATGCCCCCAATTTACATTGGTTTCGAGCCCCCCCACGCTCCCCGAAAAAAATTCAACTGGTGGGGATTTAACGGAATGTGGATGTCTGTCGCAAGCCTTTTTACCGCGGGATTCCTCTCTCCGGTGCCACTTTTAATTAGCCTGATTGGTCTGCGCCGGCCCGGAAAAAAAATGGCGACCCTCGGCGCTCTCACATCGTTCGGGGGCATCGCTTTGGCGAGTGCCTTAGTGATTGGTTTTATTGCTGCTGAAAATCACGAACACCAGTCGCGAGAGTCTGCGCGGCAACAAAAAACTGTTCGCAAGAATGTAAAAGAAACTGAAAGCCTACTGGGTCTCGCGGCAGAAGAATTAGTTCAGTATCGAGACGAAAATTACGGAGAGCTTCCCGGCGACATCGATGCCAACATGCTGGTTATCAAACACGTTGACCCATGGGGTGAATCACTCCGTTTCGATGCGGAAATAAACCACGGGGTCATTCGAAGTTCTGGTCCAGATAAGGAATTCGACACTCCGGATGATATTACAACGAAAGTCAAAGGCAAAACTGAGAGGCGGCCACTTCTGGATCTGAATGATTAACGATTGACCTAGGGTCACTTACAACCCACGTGCGTCCCCTTTGATCAAGAACCGTCATTAATGACGGTTCTTTTTTCGTTCATGCGATCGCTTCAGGACGACCAATCGGTCCTTCGAGAGAATTGATCAAACTTGCTGTTAGTCATTTGACTGACATCTTAATTTCCACCCTCGCTTTCGGTACGACCGGAACGCTAGGTTGAAGGGATATCATTTCGCATTTGTTACCATGAAGTCGAGCCCCACCCACGGTCGAAATGGACAATGAGGAACTAGAAACATTTTTAATGTTCATTGGAATCGGGAATCTCAAATGACACGAAGACACCTACCAGGATTAGCAATATTTGTTGTATTGCTGACGACGATTTTCTGCAGTGTCAGTTCAGCTCAGTTCGGCCACAGACCCTTTCGCTGGCTTGGCGAGGGTTACGGCCCAGGCTTCAACCGCTGTAATCCCGGCCCAAATTCGGATTACTACAGTCCTTACAGCAGCCACAACTCAATGCTGATTTCACAGTTACCGCAATTTCAGAATCACAATTTTCAATCCTCTTACCGAAATAATTTGGAATCTCGCCCCGTGTATCGGGGAGTCCCTTTTTCGATTTACGCAGCACCTGCCAGCCACCAAAACTTCCAGGTTCCCAGCAGTCATGAAGTGAACCAAGACTCCTTCATTCCCTACGCCCCGAAGACCAAACCCTCCGCAGACACTGACAAAACCGAAGCCCCCAAGCAGAAGACGACAAACGATCAAGATCTGTCTCGAGCCAAACTCCAAACTCCATCTAGCTCTAACCAATTCCAATTAACTTACCCCCTCCACAGAACTCAATCTGAATTTTCAAAGACGAGCTTTCAACAACCGCCCAAATCGACCAAGCAACACGATTTGTTCGACCCCTTCGCTAAAAACTAGGCGACCTGACTCCGAACACTTGATTGAACTCAAAATGCATGACACTGGAGGCGTCAGGCCCCCACTCCGAAGAATCCAACGACTCGTATCGATCGTTTCTGACACTCCGTTACGACGCACGCCAACTTCAATTCCCCCCGCACGGGCTTCTTCCTTGGGGACAACCGGTAAATGAGTTCAGTGGTTCTCGCTGGGTGATTTCTTCCGAGGTTTTGCGTTACCATGCTCCCTGTTCCACGCTGATGCTAGCGGTTCGCGGCCGTCAACCGCTCTATCAGACTGAAATCGCACCAAAGTCGGCCGACATTTGAATGCCTGCGTCCGCCGCCTAATTTGTCTTGACCTTGGCGAAACGCGATCTCTATACTCCGCCTCAAGGAATCGCTTGGTGATGTGCGTTGAACCCGTTCTTCAACGACAAAGCAGAATCTGCTTGGGTCACGAGCGACCGCGACGTTCGCCTTTTGTAATTGAAATTTGATGCAGAAAGCAAATTCCGTTACATCCAGAACGTCGTGTTTCAATTGAGTCAGGTTTATGGAGAAACCGACATGGCCCAACACGCCAAAACCAAAACACTTTCATACACATTTGCAAGAACTGTTTTTGTCGCCATTATCGCCGTTGGGATGACCATCCCCAGCAGCTCTAAAGCCCTTGGCCAAGAAAAGCCTTTGACGGCCAAAGCCCACCAAAAGCAAATTGAAACACTCGCGGTCATTAACGGCCAGCCAGTCACTCGTAATCAAATCGCCAACGAATGCATGCGGCGATTCGGCAAAGACGTTCTCAAAAGTATGGTCAACAAACTTCTGGTCATGCAGCAATGCCGAAAAAATGGCGTGATGATTACAGAAAAAGATGTCAACGACAACATCGTCAAGAAGGCCAAGGGATTTGGCATGTCAGCTGAACGTTACATCGCAACCATATGTGGCAAACGCAACATGTCAGTCGATCGTCTCAAGAATGACATCATTTGGCATGAACTCGCAACTCGCAGACTCGCCGCACAAAACATCAAAGTCTCCCCCGAAGAACTCAACGCGAGAATGGAATCAGAATTTGGCCAGCGAGTGCAAGTTCGGCAAATTGTCGTTGACTCGATGCAACAAGCTCAACAAATCCGAACGCAAGCTCAGGCCGACCCCGAGTCTTTCGAGCGGCTGGCCAAATCATTTTCACTGGACACAAACAGTAAATCAATTGGCGGACTTCTACCACCTATTAAACGCAATCTGCAAAGCCCTGAATATGAAAACATCGCTTTCAGTCTTGAGCCGGGCCAGATCTCTCAAGCTTTTCCAATTGCTGATAAATTCATCATTCTACGTTGCGAACGAATTTTTGCCGCGGACCAACTGACGCCTGAGCAAACAGTCCTGGCACACGAACGCTTAATCTCAGAAATCTCAAGTAACAAACTTATTGAATCAGCACGTCAACTGTTCGTCAAAATGCAGGAGACGACCCAAGTCACCAATGTGATGAACGACCCAAAACTTAGCCAGCAATACCCAGGTGTCGCGGCCTTAGTTGGCAATGTCAAAGTTCTCAAAAATCAGGTCGGCGAAGAGTGCATCACTCGCTTCGGTTCAGAGATTCTAAACAGCGAAATCAATCGCACGCTGCTGATGCAAGCCCTAAAGAAACAAGGCTTGCAGGTCACCCAACAAGACCTCAATGACGAGATTGCACGAGCCGCTAAAACGACTGGGCAACTGAAAAATGATGGTTCGGTCAACATTGAGCAATGGCTCGCTTACGTGACCAACAACGACCCCTCGAAAGAAGAGTTCTATATCGAAGACGAAGTCTGGCCCACCGTTGCCTTGAAAAAACTCGTCAGCAGCACCGTCTCGGTAACGCAGGAAGACATGAACAAAGGCTTCGAGGCAAACTACGGACGACGAGTCGAAGTTAAAGCGATCCTGGTAAGTGATCATCGTAGTGCACTAAAAGTCTGGAACATGGCCAGCGCGAACCCAACCGCCGAATACTTTGGTGAGCTTGCTCACCAGTACTCCATCGAACCGGCTTCCAAAGCCAATTACGGTGCGGTCCCTCCGATTCAAATGCACGGTGGTCGCCCCGAATTGGAGAAAGAAGCTTTCAAATTGCAGATCGGCGAATTATCCAAAGTCGTTCAAGTGGGCGAGCATTGGATTATTTTGTATTGCCTTGGCCAGACCGAACCAGTCGTCACTGACTTTGACGCCGTCAAGGAAGAACTCTACGCCATGATTCTGGAAAAGAAAATGAGACTGGCCATGGGGCTCAAGTTCCAGAACCTCCGTCGTGATTCACAAATTGACAATTTTCTTGCCGGCACCTCTCAACCAGGTCGCGCAGAAATCAAAACTGCACGCCGACTGGAAGGCACGAACACTCGGGCTCCTTTGGGACAAAGGCGATAAATGCATTCCCCAACCTAAACACCCCAAGCTGAGCTTCATCGCTCAGCTTTTTTTATGCCAACTGACAGAAGTGAACTCCCGGTGACTATCTTTCTATCGTTTCACTCGGAGAGCTTGGGCCATGGCCAATCGAATAATTTATTAGGCCAGCCCAATGGTTTGATTTCTGCTTTTTCGCCCTTGCCGCGTTGCCATTTTCAATCCAATTAACGAAAATCCGTCGCGTGCTCGAACCGCTCGCTCCCTGATGAACCTAACCACCTGATTTAATTTTTGCGAAAACAACAGATGAACTTTAAGGCAAAACCCAGCAAGCTCAACTGGAAGAAGATCACATTCATTGTGATCCTGATGGCATGTGCGAGCTACCGATACTACGTCGATGATGCTCCACCCCAGATCACCGGGACCCGTTCTCAGGAGACGCGTGAACCGGACCAAAAGACGCGGTCGGTGGATGATCGAAAATCCCAAACCTTGCCCGGATCGAGCAGCACGCAAAGCAAATCACCCAATGAACCTCGGCGACCTTCCGGAAAATTCACCCAACCTGAGTCTCTCCAGTCAAAATCCAGGCAGTCGACAAAGCCATTTTTCACATCCATCGGAAGACAAAAAAAGAAATCACCCGCTGGTTTAGTCTATGGAATGGGAGGCGGGGGTGAACATCGAACGGAGCACGTCTTGCGACATGCCAAAGATCAACCCAACCGTCCGTCGCATGGAGTCTTTACTGCACAAGGGGACGATGTCTTTCGATTAATTGATGAATCCTACGAGCTAGTGAAGGACAAATCCAAACGGGTCAAATCCGAAAGCTCTCGCGGCAACATCGCTCATGTCATCGACATGAAACGAAAGATTGGCTTTAAAGGAGGCCAAAGTGGAGCACGAAATGGAAACCCAGCACTCTATAAAGTCAAATTGGTTTTGGCCAATGGCAATGAGGTTATTACAGCCTATCCGTATTGAACGTATGCCGAACACCTACCAATCCCGACTTTTCTCCCAACAGTCCAAGTACCACTCGACCTTCGAAACTCTTCGCAAAAGCCAGTCTCGTTTCCTCATCGAATCCAGACCGCAACAATACCCCTCGACCCAGCATCCCGTGCTCTGCCACAAGACAACGCTCGTGGTGGATCAAGGCCAAAGATAGATACGCGTGCGTCACTGCTGACTTAAAGGCGATCCCTTTAGCAATCGTGCGACCGAACTTAGCCAATCTTGATTCCGCGTTTTTTGAAAGGTTGATTTGAAACGCTTACACCACTGCTGCGATTGCATCGCAGAGTCGTTCCAAATTACCACTGTTGATCCCCGCGATATTAATTCGACCGCTGCTTAGCGCGTAAATCGAATACTCGTCGCGAAGTCGCTCAACTTGCTCCGCTGTCAGGCCCGAATAACTGAACATTCCACGCTGCTGGAGGATGTACTGAAAATCTTTTTCTGGAATTCGCGTCTGCATCGCGTTAACAAACGTATCCCTTAACTGTTGAATCCGATTTCGAACTTCGGTCAACTCGGACTCCCAGACCGTTCTTAATTCGGGGTCATTCAAAACGGCATCAACGATGGCTCCCCCATGCAGTGGCGGATTGGAGTACATTGTCCGAATCGTCAGCTTGATCTGGCTCAGCATTGCCCGACTGACATCCGCATCATGAGAGACCGCGGTAATCCCCCCCACACGCTCGGCGTACAACCCAAAGTTCTTGGAAAACGAGTTACAGATAAGTGCTTCGCCACCTGACTCGACAAACCGACGAATGGGAAAAGCATCCGCATCAATCGAGGTCCCAAATCCTTGGTAGGCGAAATCAAAAATCGGAAAAAGCTGGCGCTCCTTGATGATTGAACATAACTGCTCCCATTGTTCTTGGGTCGGATCAACACCCGTTGGATTGTGGCAAACCGTGTGTAGTAAAATCGCCTCGTGCGGTTGTGTATCTTCGAGCGAAGTCACCAAGCGATCAAAATCTAGGCGAGTCCCTTGTTCGTCAAGATATTCATACTTCTTCACGTTCAACCCAGCGGCACCGTAAATCTTGGGGTGATTGGCCCAAGTTGGATTACTCATCCAAATCGTATCGACATTAAAGACCCGGCGCAACAATTCACCCGCCAAGCGTAGTGAGACAGTGCCCCCCGGCGTCTGAGCAGTAACGCTGTTCACATCGGCTTGGTCATCAAGATCCCCGAGTATCAATCGACCGACAGCGGTGTTGTAGGAAGTGGACCCGTCAATCGGCAAATAGCTCTTGGTGCCCGCAGCATCGAGCAGCTTTTGTTCGGCCATCCGAACACACTTCATGACCGGAGTTGCCCCAGATTCATCCTGATAGACACCAACCGACAAATTAATTTTTTCGGGATTGGTATCTTTTTTGAACTGCTCGATCAAGCCAAAAATCGAATCGGGCGGATTCAGGGGTGCGGTCTTGAACATCAATTTGCCTTTAATTTTCGAAATCAGTAATCCGATAAACCACCAATTTATCATGGCGGTTTTTGATCGTCAGCGCCTCGACTGGCCTCTCACGGAAAGTTGTCAATTTACTCCCCCATCGCCAAGCATCCCAATTATGCTGAGCGATACAGTCTGCCAAGTCGAAACAAACTGTTATCCAAAATTTACGCCGTTGCGGCCCGACGACAGGCTGGTAATAATCCTTAATGGAGTTTGCATTGCGAATCGCATTCGCCTGGCAGACTTTCAATCCCCTTGGGTCGATTTTTCATTTGGGCTAGTTTGCCATCGAGCCATTAAATCACATTCCTTAAAACGACAACTTCGTCTTTCTTAGCATTCTGGTTTTTATTTTCTTATGTCAAAACGTGTCGGTTTATGGTTGGTTGGAGCTCATGGTGGCGTCTCAACAACAGTTGCAGTTGGACTATCTGCGTTAAAGCTTCAGGCGACGCAAAACTGGGGCTTAGTGAGTGAGCTCGAGCAGTTTTCAAATCTTGATTTCATCGATTGGTCAAATATCGTTTTGGGCGGGCATGAAATCCGCGAAACCGACAGTCGAACCGAAGCTCTGCTGCTTGCCGGAGTCACACCAGCGATCAATCGCGAATTGATTATCAAGTGCGAATCAGAATTGGCTGAGTTTGATAAAAACGTTCGGCCCGGCGTCCTCTATAACGTTGGCGAGACGATTAAAAAACTATCGGACAAGGCTTTCGTCTCCGAAGATGATTCTGCGAGGGCGGCGGTAAACCGAATCCAAGTCGATCTCGAGGAGTTTGCCACCCTTCATCAGCTCGACCAAGTCATCGTGCTTAATCTGGCATCGACCGAACCTCCGGTTGACCCCGAGTCTCTCCCCAAGACCTGGGCCGAAATGGAGCCGACTTTGGCCAACCATGACTGCCCCCTGCCGGCCAGCTCACTTTACGCGATCGCCGCCTTGGAAAAAGGCTGGCCGTTTGTGAACTTCACTCCGTCCTTGGGAAGTTGCCCGTCTGCGATCGACGAGTTGGCAGTCGCCAAGAAAACTTGCCACATGGGCCATGATGGTAAAACCGGCGAGACGTTTTTGAAAAGTGTTTTAGCACCAGCGTTTGCCCAACGAAATCTCGAAATCATGAGCTGGGTTGGGCACAATATCTTCGGAAACATGGACGGCCAAGTACTCGATGATCCCATCAACAAAGAAACCAAAGTTACCAGTAAGGATCGCTTGCTCGGTCAGATTCTCGGATACGATCCACAAACCCACATCAGCATTGAGTACATCAAGAGCTTAGGCGACTGGAAAACAGCCTGGGACCACATTCATTTTCGCGGGTTTCTCGGAACCCCGATGATCATGACGTTTACTTGGCAAGGCTGCGATTCGATCTTGGCAGCTCCCCTGGTCCTCGATTTGTTCCGCTTTACCGAACTGGCCGCCCGTCAAGGCGAAACCGGACTTTTGACATTTTTGTCAAGTTTCTTCAAGTCACCGCTGGGAACCAATGAGAACGATTTTTCCAAGCAGTTTGACATGCTGACCCATTGGAGCGACACATCTGATGCGCCCGGTTAATTCAGGCTGCATCAAAAATGAAATGAGTGTCCGCAATAGTTTCAGCCAACCCATTCTTAAAATCGGGGCTTCCCGAAAAGCGGTTGCCTTGCCGATGACACGGTCGTGATTGCTGTGAATTGAAACAACCCACTCCATGGGTTCCGCTAGTCAGCGGTCTGAAACCGGAAGATTTCCTCAGGAAACTACGCTGGCCGTGAAATCATCGGGGCTATTTCAACAGCTCAGCTACGGCAGCTTGACCATTATTTTCGGCCATCTGCAGCGCGGTCATTTCGACTCCATTTGAGAGAGATTTGTTGGCACCGTGACGAAGCAGGGCTTTGACCGCATCAGCGTGACCGCGATAAGCAGCTTTGTGAAGTGGCGTCCATCCGTCCGAATCGGCAACATTAGGCTCGGCTCCGGCAACTAACAAACGCTCAACAACCTCCGCATGCCCCTGCCAGCCGGAGGCGTGAAGCGGTGTGTAACCCGTTTTAGTTTTTGGACTCGCATCGTCCGATTTTTTCAACAGTTCGTCGACGACTTTCGCATGCCCATTCCAAGCGGCAAGATGAAGTGCCGTTTGCCCGCTCTCATCGAGCTTACCCCAGTCTGCCCCCTGACCCAACAATAGGCGAACGATCGCAGCATGCCCGCTGGTTGCTGCAATCAACAATGCTGTTGCCCCATCCTGATCCACTTGATCCACTCTCGCATCGCTTGCAATTAACATCTCGACCAATTGGGGATTGCCAAATTCAGCAGCAACCTGAAGCGGAGAATGACCTTGAGAATCAATTTGATTAACATCCGTTGCCGGTAGTGATAAGATTCGCGCAGCCGTCTTGGGCATTCCATTTTGGGCGGACCAATGGAGAAGTGAACCCGTTCCCAGATCAAAATCGAGCGACTTGGTCTTTTCGACGAGCACCTCGACCGCAGCGAAAAAATCACGCTGAGCCGCAACATGAATCGGCGTTTGGCCCGCCGCATTTTTGAGATTGGCATCCGTCTTGGCACTCAACAACACCCGAATCGCTCGCAAAAATGGATTTTCGGAATTCGCTGAATTTGTTTTAGCCTCGAAAATATTCCCCCCTCCCTGAGCAGCCAAATGGAGAGGATTGTCGCCCAGTTGGTTGGTCACATTAACGTTGGCCCCGCCTTCAATCAAAGCCACAAGAGCTTCGCATGATCCAACCTCGGCTGCCTGACAAACCATTGGTGACCGTTGGCCACCCCCTCGACCAGCCAGTTCATGATTAGGATCAGCCCCACGCTGAATCAAAGCTTTAATTACATTCGGATTGCCAGTAGAGACCGCCTGATTGAGTGGCGTCCTGCCCTGACCGTCCTGAACGTCCACTTCATCGAACTCCCGGAGCAAAATCTGGAATGTTTCAAAACCAAAATCCGAACCCCATTGCTGATCATTATCCTTGGAGTTGCTCCCACGGTTAAAATAACTTGACTGACTTGCCAAGTGTAGCGCGGTTTGCTTTTGACGATTGATTGCCTCCGGATCGGCTCCCTTGGCCAGCATCGCCCTAGTCAGTGAAGGGGAAGTCATGCAAGCAACCAACAACGGCGTGTTCGCGTTATTATCGCGGGCTGAAAGATCAGCCCCGGCATCGACAAGCTTGTTTGCGGCGGCAGGCCGGTTGAAGTAGCAAGCCGTATGTAATGGAGTTTGCTTACTCGAATTTTTTAAATTCAAATCGGCTCCCTTTTGAATCAATGCTTCTATGACAGCCAAACTTGGTTGATACATGACGGCATAAATTAAACAGGAGGAATTAGCACGATCGACTGCATTCACATCTTTTGTCTTTGCCAAAACGCTATAGGTCATTCGCTCGTTGCCTCGCTGTAACGCAACGTGCAAAGGGGTTCGTTTTTGCGAATCCTTAACATCTGTCGAAGCCCCTAGCTGAAGAAGCAAATCGACGACGTCTGGCTTGACACTCTGAATCGCAAAGTGCAGCGGGAATTGCTGGTTCGCAAACGGACCATTAAGCAGCGATGGTTTTTCATCAATTGCCTGCCGCAACGCGTCAACCTTGTTACCTGAAATTAAATTTTGAAGCGTGCTGGACTGAGTGACTCCCATTTGTGGAAATAAAACAAACGCCCCCAGCAAACAAAAGGCAAAAAGAGTCACTCGTAATCTCATGGCACACTCCAACCAAGCTAAAGTAAAGTCATCTGAAATGACCGGCGTCTGTCATCTCGGACGAGGATACCCCTGTTTTGGTTTCATAGCAAACTTGAAAAAACCAAACCTGAGCCAAGAAAGTGCCCACGCCTGAAACAGTCCAGATCCTGCCACAAAAACAAAAACCCGAGCTCCAGGATGCTGTCAACGAAAAATCCATGATTTGGATGGAACCTTTGATCTCGGAAGGCAAAACGCAATAACGCGAAAGCCTTACTCGCCAGCGTTATCGCGGGTTGATTCCAGCGTTAACCGTTGCTAGGGGTGAGACCAACTATTCAGGGAAACCCAAACTGAAGAGCAGTGGCTCTCAACCAAGTAGAACGCGTCGCGGAGAAACCCTCAAATAATTACGGCCCGCAATTGCTATCTGAGAAGTTGAGCTAGGAACAACTATTGAGGGTTGCTTATTTTCCGCAGATATTCAGCCAACCTCGCTTGAGCGTCAAGAACTTTTTGCCATTGCTTGCTGGTCAGCACAACTCGCTTTTGCCGATGGTCAACTTGCACATCCGAAACCACACTTCGCATGTGCATGTGAAGAAACTCTACCACTTCCGATAGCTGAGCAGCCTGACCGGGCGAAAGTCGCTCGGGAAGTTTAGGAGGGTCCAAATCAAGTAGAGCCAATTGATAATTGGGATCATCTTGCCAATCGTCTTTGACGGCCAGTTTTTCAGCTGAAGCTTTGGACCCCGCTTCGCTCACATCGACAGCGCGACCACCGCTGCTCAATCTTTCCAGTCGCTCGTTGATTTCAACTCGCGTACCAAAGATCAAAGTACTTCGTCCCACGGTGATCAAATCACCATGTCGAAGAATACGAAGTTGGACCTCTTCGTTATTTACTTTTGAACCGTTTGTGCTCTCGAGATCGGTGAGAACCAGATCATCGTGATCCTGTTGGATCTTGAGATGAAATCGGCTAATTCGCTCATCATTGAGCTGTATCGTGTTTCCCTCTTCACGGCCGATTGTTACCGGAACTTCGATATTTTCAAAAAGTTTCCCGCGATCGGCTCCGTCCAGGACTCTGAGGGTGATTGTTGACATTCAGTACTGCCTGATTGCGGTGCGATAGTTGGTCCCGATAAAAACCTTCAAATCGTGAGAAGGTGAAACGTGTAAAATTTTCAAAAGGACCTTTCTTAATTGTATCACACGAAGTCGATTTAGCGTCAAAACACCATTATTTCCACTGTTATTTCGTCACAATTCGTCGACTGCGGGGACAATCATGTCGAAGAGGTAAACCAGTTGGGCCATTTTGGGGTCTTGGCCGATCAGTATTATTGCCCAAATTCAACCGAACTTCGGCTTCAACTCGATTGTCAATATCCTCATATATCGTGAATTTAAAGCGTTTCCAATTTTTTCGGGGGCCGACTGTTGAAAATGAACCGAAAACTCGTATCCTTTTGGATGTCTAGCCGCTTGGCAAAAGACAGACGCTAATAAATGCACCCGTGGCTCAATTGGATAGAGCATCGGTCTTCGGAACCGAGGGTTGGAGGTTCGAATCCTCCCGGGTGTGCTTTTTGAGTCAATAAAAA
>JAQWLH010000276.1 GCA_029247405.1 Mariniblastus sp. | reverse complement strand
GGTCCTCAATTTGTATGCAGGCGCCGGTCGGACCAGCGTGCGTGTTGATGATCTTAAATTGAGCGGAATTGTTTCTGCTGAGAATCTTGCTCAATCTGTGGCGACTCTTGGAACTATCAAACGCGATGGTGACGTTAAGCGTGCTTCGGCTCAAGTAACCGAAAAGCAGAAGTCGTTAGTGCAGCGGGACGGCACGGTTTTGCTGGTCAAGAACACCCCGTTCTTTCCACGCATCATCCAACACAATGGGGAGCCATTGGACTACCTCAAGGCGATTGGCTTCAATACCGTTGAACTCAAGTCAACAGCCACGATGGAACAGCTTCGGCAGGCCCAACAATTAAATATTTGGCTGATCTGCCCTGCCCCGAGTTCAGTGGGGCTAAGCCCGATCGAATTCAAATATGATCGGGTGCTGGCTTGGACGGTCGGGGATCAACTTACAAGCCGCGATTTGCCGGTAGTTCAACAACGCGTTCGAGAAATACGTGAGTCCGATCTGCGAGAAGGTCGGCCCATTCTAGGAGGTGCGATTTCCAATTGGTCCAAGCTGGCCCAACTAACGGATGTGCTTTCGGTTGGCGTCGAGCCGATTGGAACGAGCTTTTTAGCCAGTCAGTATGGTGAATGGATTCAGGATCGCCAAAAAGTCATTGGAAACAGCAAGCCGATTTGGGCGGACATCCAAACGGAGCTCTCAAAATCCCTTGTTAGTCAAATTGGAACTCTTGCCAGTAAAACGCCTCCAATTCCGGTTGAGCCGCAGCAAATCAAGTTTTTGGTTTACGAGGCTATTGCCGGTGGCTCGCGGGGGTTAAGGTTCTTGTCAAATACGCGAATGGATGCTGTCGACCCCGTCTCTCGATTGCGCGCAAAGACGATCGAATGGATCAACGCCGAGGTCACACAGCTTGAACCATGGGCCGTTGGCGGTGCCGTCATGGGGGCGGTGCCCACAGATGACGGGCAACTCGAAGTGACCGCTCTCAATACTAACCGGTCACGGTTACTTTTGATCCAACGTCCTACTCATCACGAGCAGTATTTGGCCGGCGATGTACCGATCAAAGCGATCAAGTTTCACGACGCCTCCGCTTCGAGCAATACCAGTGCTTATCTCATCGGAGAGTCTGGCGTGGTTCTCCTTCCCAGTTCACGGGGGCATGCAGGAACGCAAATCCAAATCGATAATTGTCCCTACCTCGCTGCAGTTGTGCTGACGCAGGATCCAATGGTGATGAATAAGCTGACTCAATCTTACGAACGGGTTGGTAAACAATCGATCACGCAATTACATGTTGAATTGACTCAGCAATGGATGGCCATCATGCAATTGATTGATCAACAGATGGGGCGAATGGGTAAAAGCTCGGCAGCCGCAAGTGGCGCGCTCAATGAGGCGGTTAGCGCTTTTCGCATGGCGCAGTCCCAAATTAATCAAAATAGCTTGCAAACGGCGGTTGAGTATTTGAATCGCACCGATGAAAGACTCGCCTTCATGCGCCGTGACATGGTGACGGGGCCACTCGGGATGTTTCAATCCAAGACTTCAACGCCCTTTGTTTCTCACGCGAGTTTAATTCCACTGCATTGGGAGCTATCCTCTCGACTCGGATCAACGAGTTGGAATCCCAATGGCCTGGCAGGCGGAGATTTTGAAAATCTCGAGCACATGATGTCCACCGGTTGGCAAAACCGACGTCTGGACGACCGGTTAATGACAACTCAAGTCGAGTTGTCTGAAACTGCCAGGGTCGATGGTAAATACGGACTCAAATTGACGGTGGCCGCAGTCGAGGCGATGCCCAATTTAATCGAGTCGACGCCGTTGTGGATCGCAACGCCTGAGGTTCCGGTAAAAGGTGGACAGCTTATTCGAATCCACGGATGGGTGAATGTTCCACAGGTCATTCAAGGAACGCATGATGGTCTAATGATCACGGACTCCTTGGGAGGAAGTGATATGGCCGAGCGAATTCCCGTCACTCAAGGTTGGCAGGAGTTCACGCTTTATCGAGGTGCGTCATCGGATGGGAACCTTAACGTTACATTTTCTCTCAATGGGATTGGCGTGGCGATGATTGACGAAGTAACCATCCGTTCGATTGACTTGCCAGTCACACTTAGGCAGGCTCGAAACCAATAGGAAAGCTTTTAGGAATTTGCCCCCTTGGTAGCCTGGCGGCTCTGCCTTTTGGATGGGGCTTTTATATGAGCAGAATCGAAACTTCGGACGAAACCGCGAGGTTGTCTATCTCTCTTGCGGGCCATCAAGATCGTGAGCAAATTTACCGTTTGCGGCACCAAATCTACGCGGTTGAACTCGGTCAGCATCCGCTCAATCAGACGAATTCTTTGAGCGACGATCTTGACAGTTTTAATCACTATCTTGTCGTTAAACGCGGGCACAAAATTGTCGGATTCATCAGTGTCACACCTCAGCACTCGCCTCGTTTCTCCGTTTATAAATACGTCGAACGGGGACAAGTCTCAGCGATGGAGGACAAACCATTTTTCGAACTGAGAATCCTGACGGTCATCGAGTCGGAGCGTCGGGGTTTAGCTGCAGCACTGCTAATGCATGGAGCCATTCGCTGGCTTCAAGAAAATCAAGCTCAGCGAGTTGTCGCCATCGGCAGGAAGGAGGTGCTCGGACTTTACTCAAGATTAGGTTTTGAAACTCTGGGTGTCGGGTTCACAAGTGGTAAGGTGCAATTTGAGTTGATGTTTATTGACCGGAGCGAAATGGATTCGTCACTTCGAGCTCTCACTAGAACGAGTGAGGCAATGAAACGCCGAGTCATTTGGAAGCTTGACTTTCCATTTTCGGAAGATGAAAGTTGTTTTCACGGTGGCGCCTCGATCGAATTAATGGGTTCTCATTTTGAAGACATTGAGGCACAACCCAACGTGATTAACGCCGACGTTCTTGATGCATGGTTCCCTCCTTGTCCAGAAGCATTGCGTAAAATGAATACGCATCTTGGTTGGCTCTCGCGAACTTCTCCTCCAACTCAGCCTCGCAATCTGCGGTGCGAAATTGCCAGACGAAGGGGAGTCGCAGCAGAATCCATTGTTGTTGGCGCTGGGTCTTCCGATTTGATTTATCGCGCTTGCCTGCAATGGCTTGATTCAGATTCCAAAGTGCTTCTTGTTGCGCCTTGTTACGGGGAATATGAGTTTATCTTGCGGAACGTTCTCCATTGCCGTGTGGAGGTACTTAAATTGAATCGTGACGCCGACTATCGTTTGTCACTTCACGAGTACCAAACGCACATGCGAAACGGCTGCGATTTTGTCGTCGTTGTTAATCCAAACAATCCGACCGGGGCATTGATAGATCAGGAAACATGGCACGATTTGCTGGACAGTACGCCACCTGAAACAAAGCTTTGGATTGATGAGTGTTATATTGATTACGTCGAGGGCAGCCAATCAATGGAGTCCGTTGCTGCGTTGAGAAGTAATTTAATTGTTTGTAAGTCTCTGTCAAAAACGTTCGGCCTTAGTGGGCTTCGAGTTGGCTATCTTTGCCTTTCCCCAGAACTCGCGGAAGGAATTCGAAAGGTAACTCCTCCCTGGGTGGTCGGTCTGCTTGGCCAGATTGCCGCAATGGAAGCGTTGGGAGACCCCGAGTACTACGCCCAGCAATACCGACGTACCAATGAGCAACGTAGGTGGCTTGAAGCCGAAGTGGGCAAACTTGGGTTTGACGTCCATCCTGGCTGTGCCAATTTCTTTGTAGCGTGGCTTTCTGAGGAGATGGTCTCAAAAGATGAATTTTTATCTCAATGTAAGGAGCAGAGATTATTCTTGCGCGACATTTTTCGAACCAGTCCGAGTTTGGGATCTCGCGCAATCAGGTTTGCTGTGAAGGACGAATCAGTCAATCAGCGGATGGTGGAAATTATGGGGCGGATCCTCTCGCGAGCGAGTGGAAAAATTTGATTGGAAAAAAATGGGAAGGCCTTGTTTTGAAGTTCGACGAGGCGCGGAGCGGCGAAGAACCGGCGATTTGAGCTGATCCTACTCAAATGTATCCCGCAGTTTTTCCATGTATTGGGGGATGCTCCCAAACGGGTCGGCCTCTTCGAACTCGAGTATGATATTCCCACGATAATTTGATTCCGTGAAAATTCGTTTTAATTCTTTGAGGTTGGTCTTAGTGACCGTCCCGTCACTTTTTTTAACTTTGACTTTGAGCTGAACATTGACAGCATATGGTGCGCACTTTTCAATGTCAGCGTAGGGGGTTTCTGAAATGAAATTCCCCGTGTCGAGATTAACTCCAAACCAATCGCTCTTGATACCTCTTACAATTTGAATGACTTGATCGGCAGATAGCTTGCCGTGATTTTCAACGCCAACAAAAATGCCTTTCTGAGCAGCGTAATCGACACAATGTTGCAGCGATTCAATCGCAATCTTCATGTTGTCTGGAGACGATTCAAGCTGTTGTCTCGTGCCAGCAAAAAATCGAATATGAGGCGCGCCCATGAGGGCTGCATTGTCGATCCACTTCTTCGCCTTGGAAATCTCTTGATTAAGCCGCTCGCCTCTTCCTAAGGTAAAGTTATTTCCAATGGCAGTTCCGGCAATTGGAACTCCTTGGAGGAACGCGTGTCGTTTAATCTGCAAAAAGTATGCGTCATCGGCATCCGGCGGAAAGAAGTAGCTGGTGAGCTCCGCGGCACAATTCTGCGTGGCACAATAATCAATAAACTCAAACATGGAGAGCTTCTTGTTGTTCTTGGGTTTTTGGACTTTGCCTTTCATAAACTCGAAGTGGCTGCGGAACGAATAGGCTGCCAGTCCAAGTTGAATATTAGACTCTCCCGAGCGTGAGATCGGTTCTTGAAACGGACGCCTCATTGGGTCGTTAATCAACAAAGTTTTTGGTAAGCCGATGAGTCCAGGCAGACAAGCCGCTGCAGTTGTCATTTGCAAAAAGCGTCGCCGATTGGTATCAATTTCGAAATGCGTCATTTTGAACCTCTTGAGCTTGGTCTTATGCGACTAGGAGCAATTGAATTGTCGTCGACGGAAGCGAGTTGGTGCAACAATTTTGGCGAATTGTCGTCGCAATGTTAGGGAAATATTTCCACGGATTTGAGCAGACCCCAAGAAGCGGCCTTTCGAGTGGTGTGCTTGAGAGGGATTATCCGCGACGAAACTGATGTCTAGGCGAACGAGCAAAACGCTCGCAGTGAGAGTTTTCGCTGATCAAAAAACTTCGTTTCAACGAGTTGACCTTGAATCGGCTGATCCCATTAATGGGTTTGCAGGCGTCTTTGTCGACTCGACAACGTATGCCGTTGAGTGCTCTCGTGGACAATAAGTCTAATCGTCGTGCGTGTGGCTCTGTTTCTGTCAGACATCAGCACCAAGCGTGACCATCAACAATGAGGGTTATCAGAGTACTGAATGATCAACCGAGAATTTAGTCGATCAACATGCTCCGAAACATCGCCAGTGGCACCGATCGGTGGTTGCAACGTAAGTAGCCGCTTTGTGTCTCACCGCTGGGCGAGTGGAGGCGACGACCAAGCGACGGACGGGCTGGATTAATTTTTTGCGCAACGAGGGCGCAGAAAGATCTTGAATTAAAAAGCTGACCCGTGTCTAGCTGGTCGCGTAAGACTTTTTCGGGGGGGAAATCTCACCCAAAGAAGTGTCGCTGACGCGTGCGAATCGCTCTTTTGTGCCATCAGCAAGATAGCGGTAGCCGATGCGGGTCGGTTTGTCTGTTTTGGGGCAGACAACCATTACTTTGCATGCACGGATTGGGCTCTCTTTGTGAAGCCGGCCGCCCTGTGGGTTTTTCTGGCTCGGCTTGACGTGCTTGTAGACCAAGTTAACGCCTTCGACGACGAGCATGCCTTTTTTGTGATCAACCGACAAAACTTTGCCTTTGACGTTTTTGTCTTTTCCGCTGATGACTTGAACTGTATCGCCGTTGTGAATCTTCATTTTTCTCGCCGTGTTTCTCTGTTAGGAATCGAGGAGTTTCCGGCATTTTGCCCGAATTGTCAAGTCATAAACTGTTAGGGAGAACTTAGCCTAAATGCTCAAATCGTGACTTGATCACGTCACGCGTATGACGAATTTCTTTTGCGACATTACCGTCTGAACCCGAGGAAAAGCTGCCATGTAGCTGGTTGCAGCCTGTTTTGGTGAGGATCTCGGTTGCATTTCCTGCTCCAATCCGACCTGCAGGCAAGATCTCGATTCGGCCAGACGAATGGTCTTTTATCGCCGAAATGACGGAAACTCCCTCCAAAGCGGTCGGATTTTGGCCGCTGGTCATCACGCGATTGATCCCAGATTTGATCAAAATATCGAGTCCTAAGGCCCAATTCGAGACATCATCAAAAGCCTTGTGAAACACCAGTTCACGAGAACCCGCGAGTGAACGCATTTGCTCGCATCGCCTGGCATCCACTTGCCCAGAGGGGGTCAGGCAGCCAAATGCAATTCCGCGGGCTCCGTGGTCAATTTGCCATTTTGCATCGGCCAACAATGTTTCCCACTCTGACTCCGAGTAAACGAAATTCCCAGCTCTTGGTCGGGCCATCGTAATTACCGGAATTCGGACGGCTTGGGACACTAACTGCAGCAATCCAGGGGAAGGGCTAAGGCCGTCCAGTTCCAGGGCTACATTGAGTTCAATTCGATCAGCACCGGCTTGTTCGGCAACTAATGCGCCTTCGAGCGAGCCGACGCAAGCTTCCAAAGTAATGGAAACTTGAGCCTCGTCGTTTTCAGTTTCAGCCTCGCTCATTTTTTCTGACCGACCGGAGCAGGCAATTTCTGATTGTCTGCTTGGTTTGTGACTGGTTTTTCATCACAGTAGCTCAGGGCAAGCAGTGAATAGGCCGTTACTAAATTAGGATCGCCTTCTTCCCAACGGTCCGCTGTATTGGTCCATGAACCGTCTTCGCGTTGCAGGCTTTCCAATTGGACGATTAGGTCAGCACGCCAATTGTGAGATTTACCGTCAGAATCAACGATTGCATCGGTGCCTGCCACATCCAGTGTCTTGGCGAACACATGGTAGTAATAGAACAGCCCCTGTTTGCCCATGCCGGGGTTGGTGGTTAGGTCGTAATGCCGACCGATCCAGTCCATCGCCGCTCTTACGCGAATGTCATTCTGATCGACTCCTGCGTAGAGCATACTTTTGAGGCCCGCGTAAGTCATCGAGGCATAACTTCGTAGACCGCCTTCCGGAGTTTCGCCCGCCTTCGATTCACCCGCACCGACTCCGGTGTAGATAAATCCGCCACTATCTTCAGCCGTTGCCTTAGCCGCCCAACCGGCAGTGTTGTGCTGCGTTGAAAGGTTTTGGCACCGCGCCATAAAAATGGCAGCGTTTTGAAACGAAGCACTTTCAGAATCTTCGCCAACCGCTTTCAAGGCATCTTGATAAAATGAAGTATTGGATGCGTCTGGGCGTTTGTGATTGCCGTATCCTTGCCCTCCAAAAAACGAACTTTGGGTTGTGTGCCCTTCTCCGTCGTCCCACTGAATGCCTTTTAAGAATCCAACCGCTCGTTCGATAGTGCGATCGTATTTCCCGCCCTCATTGGCTTCCTTGAAGCACATGATTGCAACGCTGGTTTCGTAATTCCGGAGATTGCTTCCCTCAGCATAGACGCCCCCGTCTTTGCGGATGTTGCTTTCTATAAACTCAAGTGCCTTTTGTATTCGAGGGTGAGTCAGAGGGACTCGATGGCGAATCAAAGCGCTGGTGCAAAGTCCCGTAATCGCCGGGCTAAATTGTTTACTGAAAGAACCGTCTTTCGCTTGCCCTTTTTCAAGGAGAAACCTAATGCCCGCTCCAGATGCTTTCTTAAACAGAATTTTCGATCTCTGAGAGTCGGTCAACTGTTTGTCTTGGGGCTTAGGAGTTGCTTGAGCTGCATTGCTCAAACCAACCCCGCTAAACAGACAGCACGAGAAGATCCCCAATGCCAATTTAATAAAAGGCTCGGTTCGTATTTGCATCACTAAAGTTCCTGAATGAACGAGCGGCCAGATTGACCTAACGTAAAAGGGTATCTCGGTTCTAGTTTGATTGAATCCTGTATTGGCAATCTGCAACAATAATTACCTGTTATGCAAGAACGGCAAGGATGTCTGATTCGTTCATGATAAGAAGTGTGTTGCCATCGAGCTCAATTTCAGATCCTGCGTAGCTCGAGAACAAAACACGATCCCCTTCGCTGACTTGTAATTCACCTCGAGAGCCGTTCTCAAGGAGTTGCCCATTTCCTACGGAAAGAACTTTTCCCTCTTGAGGTTTTTCTCGGGCTGCTCCCGGCAAAACGATTCCGCCAGCTGTCACTTCGTCTGCTTCTGTGCGTTTGACAACTACTTTGTCGCCTAGTGGTTCGATTCTCATAAAAAGACCTGAAAATATATTTTGAAGAATGACACCTTTGCCGTCTCTGATATCAATAGGCGGCTATTGTTCCATGGACTGTTTAGGTATTCAACCGAAATGGACAGTTTTGAATCATTCACGCACTGAAAAGCCGGAAAAAAAGGATTTTGACCGTTTCGTTTCCTGTAATCGTTAGTTGACAAGGGCAAGTAAAACACCAAAAAAGCCTGACCCGTAAACTCGCCCTAATCATTCAAACTGACTTTGCACGGCCTTTCAAACGTCGCGGCCTAATTATGCCGAAAATATGAACAGGCGACTCTCTGGTCGGATCCGATCCCCATCATGAAATAAGTTGCCAGCATTCGCTCGATCTTAATTGCCGCAACTAATTAATATGAACCAAGCCAGACAGTCATCCAGAATTTCTAATACAAATCCGGCTTCAGTGCTGCAAGCGATTGCCGCGCTGCCGGGAAACATTGTTGAGCAACGCGGTCGTGCAACCGAGGTTTTCAATCCCGAAGGGGCGGAACATCAGTCGATCAGTTTCAAAGACGAGCCTCAGCCACGGGCGCAAAATCAATCGACAGCTAAAATTAAGTTACACGTTGGCTCAGCCAATACCAATTCAGAAGTTGTCGAGAAGGTTCTGGAATCATGCGTTGAATCCGCAGAACAAGTCCAGCAGCTTGCCATGAGGCTCGTTCAAAATGAAGACTCCCTCCGTAATCGAGAAGTAGATTTGGACCAGCGGATCGCAGATTGGGATCGTCATGCTCGCAAGAAAGAATCTGAACTCAACAAAAAGCTCAGTCAGCTCGAGCAACAAGAGTCGCATGTTCGGTGTCAACAGCTTCACCTGATGCAACTCCAAACAGACATTGTCAAAAGCCACGAAGCAACAAAACAAGCGATCGAATCAATTGTGGTTGAATCGGGTACTGATCAAAAAACAATTTCGACACTTCGGGCACTTAAATATGAGTTGAGTGGTCGGTTCGACTACATTGCACGCCGTTGGGAACATCTATCACGGTTGATGCAAAACCAACGTGGCCACAACCCCGCTTTGGGGAACGAAGATTCAGTTTGCTGGGAAGGCGAATGGGCCTAGCGTGCCCTCTGTGGTTTGCTGAATTATGTGAACTGGAACTCTTGAACTTGATTTTGAGTGAACTCTGAGAGTTGAGCTTTCAATTAGAAATTGAGTCAGTGGGGCGTGGAAGTATAAAGCCCGCTCGTATTTCGAAGCGTGCCTAACCGATTTCAGCCTGTTTGCTCAGTGAAATTCATGCTCGTCAAACCTGGCTTTGAGCGTTCCTGCTATCCCCTTCTCGACGGATGGCTCTCTGCCGCTTTGAGTAGTTTGTAGACGAAAGACTCAATAACCGGGGACAATTCTTGTCCTTTTTCCATTTCCCACTTGAGGGTCTCTTCGTCCATGTAGGTCGATTGGTTCAATTCGAGCTGAATCGCATGCACGTTTGGCAAGCTACCGTAGTGGCGCGTGATGTGTCCCCCAACAAATCGTCCGTTAATCACATGCGAGTATTCATCAAGTTCTGATGTAAACTCTTCAATCAATTCCTGGAACATCGCGCCGCATGATTGGCCGTGGTTTGTTCCGAAATTAAAGTCAGGTAGTTGCCCCTCAAATAGCATCGGAACTTCCGACGCGATTGAATGCGTGTCCAAAAGTACGGCAAATCCAAACTGTTCAACTAACCGATTTAATTCGGCCCGCAGTTGAGCGTGGTATGGCTGCCAATAATGTTCGATTCGTTTGGCAATCTCGGCTTCGTCGGGTTCACGCCCTGCTTTGTAAATCGGATCTGCATTAAACGTGATTTTTGGCACGATGCCGGTGGTCGCCTTGCCCGGATAGAGTGATTCGTCTTTTGGGCTTCGGTTTAAATCAATCACGTATCTTGAGAGATTGGCTGAGATCATCGCCGCACTTTCCACGCAGGGAAAGTCGTAAAGTCGTGAGAGGTGCCAGTCCGTATCGCACCGCGACAACCCTGCAGCGGTCATTTCAGAGGCAATTTCAGGCGGAATTAAAACCCCACTGTGAGGGTTGCTAATCATGAAGGGCGAGTAGCCCTTTTGGAATCGGAAAAGTTTCATAAGTGGGGTCAATTTTTAGATAACGCTAGCAAATTCTTTTCGGCTAGGAGGTTGGCTTCAATTCATCGTATAATTTGTGCTTCAACCGTAGGGAAATGGAGTTTCCACGATGCGAAACAATACGCGAAGTATCGCCATCATCAATCAAAAAGGTGGTGTTGGGAAAACAACCAGCGCCGTCAATCTCAGTGCAGCCCTCGCTGAAGCCGGTAATCGAGTATGGCTGATTGACCTCGACCCGCAAGCCCACGCCTCGCTGCATCTAGGGTTTGGGATGGAAGAAGACTATCTTTCCATGTACGACGTGTTGACTGCCGATGTTTCGCTGAACGAAATTCGCCATCAAGTTGAGGAAAATCTCTGGCTGAGTCCGTCTCATATCGATCTTGCAGCTGCGGAAATGGAGTTATCGGGGGCCGTCGGTCGCGAAATTATTTTGCGAGATCGAATGGCCGATGTCGCCGCAGAGTTCGACTACATTATTTTCGATTGTCCACCGTCTTTGGGTATTTTAACACTCAATGCGTTAACAACAGCCAACGAGGTCTTCTTGCCTCTGCAGCCACATTTTCTCGCCCTTCATGGCTTGAGTAAATTGTTGCGGACGATCGAACTGGTGGCTCGACGGTTGAATTCAGCGTTAAAACTTACCAGTGTTATTTACTGCATGTTTGACACGGGCACACGTTTGGCCAACGAAGTTGTCGAAGATGTTGAGGTCTTTTTCGAGGAGCAGCGAGACACAAATTCGATTTGGGCCGACGCATTTAGTTTTGACACGCGAATTCGCCGGAACATTCGGTTGGCTGAAGCTCCAAGTTATGGGCAATCAATTTTCCAGTATTCCAATGATTCCAATGGGGCGCAGGATTATCGTAGCTTGGCTCAAGAAGTGATGATGCAGACAACAGCAATGCGAAGTAACGCTGCGATAGAGCTAAGTTCGCATTCGCCCACTCAGATGGTCTCCGCGCCGGTTCGAAATCAGCATGAGATGATTCTTGAGCGCGAATATTAGGAAATCTATAAGCTCGCGGCCAAGAGTTGTGGTCAAAATTTGGATTGGTTCGCAGCTCTGATCTATTTTGAGTCTCCCCACTCGTTCCACGAGTGAAAAAGTTGATCTTCTGAGGGTCAAAACGGGTGAAACGTTCGCGCCCCAATTGGGGTGCCAAGTTTGAGGGGTTGCTCTAAATACGGATTTGCCCTCGCCCTCCGGTGTGACCCTGCTACGATGAATGCGTTTTATCGCTTGTGCGAATTCACAAATTCACAACTTCAGTTTTACAGACTATTGATGGCCGACTTCCCACCCACGACTAACGAATTGATTGAAACGTTTGAAGATCTTCAGGAGTGGGATGAGCGGTACGATTTCATTATCGATCTGGGGCGAGAGTTACCCGCACTTCCCGCTGAACTGCAGACTCAAGAGAACATTGTTGAAGGTTGCATGAGTACGGTCTGGATGTCGACAAGTGTTGCCGATGAAGGGCATCTTGAGATTCAAGCGGACAGTGATTCGATTATTGTCAAAGGCTTGATTGCGGTGTTGCTCTCTTTTTATTGGGGAATGAAACCGGCGGAAATCGTCACGTCCGATGTCTCAGTTTATCTAAAAAAACTCGGGCTCAATCAACATCTCAGTCCCCAGCGGCGAAACGGCTTGTTCTCCATGGTCAAGCGATTGAAACTGCTCGCGGCGGAGTAAATGGCGGCTTGAATTTGAGCGACCTTGGACGAGTCGCATTTGGCCGACCGGCGTGAGGCCACGTCCCATGAGGGAATTGGCAGTTGATTGGGATACGTCTAATCGTCAAACATATCCGAATGATCAAATTCGCCCAGGTTGCCGTCGGAGAAGGCTTGGGCCATTGCCGCCGGAACTAAAGCTTCTGCGTCCACCAACAAGGCTTTGTTGGCAACAACTTTGGCTCGATTTTCCTGCTCAGTTGCCACTGCTTCTGCGCGACGTTTTTCCGCTAGGGCTTGGGCAACTCGCGTGTCGGCATCGGCTTGGTCGGCTTGGAGTCGAGCTCCGATGTTGTCACCAATATCAATGTCAGCGATGTCAATTGAGACAATTTCGAATGCCGTATTGCTGTCGAGTGCACGATCCAAAACAGCTTTGGAAATGAGATCTGGCTTTTCCATGACTTCCAAGTAGGTCTCTGCTGATCCAATGGAGGTGATGATTCCCTCGCCAACCCTCGCAATAATGGTTTCCTCGGTTGCTCCACCAATCAATTGATCAAGGTTGGTGCGAACGGTGACCCGAGCGCGAACACGCAATTCGATTCCGTCTTTTGAAATCGCACTGAGATTTGTTTTTTCGGTAAACGATGCATCGGGGCATTCGATTACCCGCGGGTAGACGCTGGTGGTGACCGCTTCGAGTACATTTCGACCGGCAAGGTCAATTGCTGCGGCACGGTCAAAGTCGAGGTCAAGATTGGCTCGCTCGGCAGCGATGATCGCTTGAATGACTCGTTCGACGTTTCCTCCGGCAAGGTAGTGGGCTTCGAGATGCTGGGTTCGTACGCCTCCCTCGCCCGTGATCTCAATGCCTGCCTGATGCGACATGATTCGAGCCTTGACGATTTGTGCTGGTGAAACCTTTCGGAAACGCATCGCAACCAAATCAATCAAGCCAACCCGAGCTCCAGACATCAATGCCTGGAACCACAGTTTTCCAACGCTGATCAAAGCCGCGAAAACAGCGAAAGCAACGACAAAGATAAAACCGACAAGAAGAACGAAGCCCCAGCCAAGTAGATCTCCGAACAGATCAGCGACAAGTACCCATGAGGTGCTGCCTAAACCCTGTGGGGAAAATGCCATTTAGATCGGGCCTTTCGCCGGACTTTTTGTCTGACGGAAGACATGTCCGCAATCACATTCCTTGCGTCGAACGTGAAGTTGAGTGCTGCACTTGGGGCACTGCTTGTTCCAAGACTTTTGTTTGTTCTGGCCTGACTGTGAGGCTTCTTTTCGTGCGGCTTGCAGCAATTCCTTGCGAGACTCATCTGCAAGCTGGACTGCACATTGTGGATGGATTCCGTCTTTGGAGTAGGAGGACTGACCACATACCGGGCATGCTTTTGCCTTCTTGGACGGATAAGCAAAGGTTCTTGGTTGACTCGTCATGTGTCGCCTTCGTTAAGTGAGATTCATAAACTCGCACATGACGTTTGAGTGAAACGATAAATTTCACACAACAACGACATGATCAACCGCATGCGAAATCGTTAGCGATCAAGAATCTGCTACTGGAATCAAACCCAAGGCGATTCTGAGATAGCACTCGGTCGAGAATCAACTTCGCGAAAAGGATTGTACGGCACAAGCGCGCCGGCGTCCAACAGAAACTTCAATTGACATGTTGTGTGCGACGTGTTGGAAGACCAGCCTTTTGTAAAAAGTAAATACGAAAAAAACCCTTTGCGATTTCTCACAAAGGGTTTTCTTTTCAGCTTGAGCGACGCAGACGGGACTCGAACCCGCAACCTCCGGATCGACAGTCCGGG
>JAQWLH010000267.1 GCA_029247405.1 Mariniblastus sp. | reverse complement strand
ACTTCGAAAGCTGCTTCTCATTATACATCAGTATGCGTCTTGAGCGGTAATGTTGGTTCTCAACCTTTCGCTGTGCACGCTCAAAAAGAGCGATCCAGTATGAAGCTGTACGGGTTTTAGCGGTTTTCCGATAACGCTCTGCTTTTTGCTTTCCAAATGCGGACTCCAAGAGCTTGTCTTCGGCGGCGATGTACAACTGGACTGAGCCTGGTTCACCTTGTCGCGCACACCGCCCGAAGAGCTGCTGATCAATTCGACTGGATTCGTGCATCTCCGTACCGATCACGTGCATCCCGCCAAGCTTCGAGATTTCGTCGTGTCGGATTTTTGCCTTAGCTTCTGCATCATTGACTCGTTGTTGAAAGGACTCGCCCGTCTCGTCCGGATGTCTTTGGAGGGGTTGGGGCTCACCTCCAATTTTGATGTCAGTCCCTCGACCTGCCATATTCGTTGCAACTGTAATCTTTCCTCGGCCGCCCGCGTTGGCGATGATGTCAGCTTCCCGTTCTATTTCGCGGGCATTGAGGACTTCGTGGGGAAGTTTGTATCTGTGAAGCAACTGGGACACAGCATTGGATTTGGCAATTGAACGGGTGCCAATCAAAATGGGCCGTCCTGTTTGATGAATTGCGATCGCATCTTTGGCGACTTGTTCGAATTTTTCCTCTTCTGAAAAATAGTATTTGATCGGACGGTCGTCACGTTGAGGTGGGCGGTTTGTGGGGATGACCGTAACGCCCATGTGATATATTTTTTTGAACTCTTGGCGAGAGGAATAGGCGGTTCCGGTCATTCCTGCGATGTTGGGGAACCGACTAACGAAGGCCTGGACGGTAATTTTGGCTTGCGTATTTGTGTCCATGGTTACTTTGGTATCTTCGTTGGCTTCGATCGCCTGATGAATTCCCCGGCTCCAACGCCGCCCCTCAGATATTCGTCCGGTCGCTTCATCAACGATAACGATTTCGTCGCCGCGAACAACATAGTCTCGATCCCGTTTATAGTCTCGATTGACCTGTATCGCCCGCTCAATAAAGTCGTACATTTCAAGGAGTCCGACTCCCGCTAGTTCCACAGGCTTTGATATGTCGCGAACTAGAGCGGTTCCTTCAGGTGTGAGGTCAACTCGGCGTTTTTCCCGATCGTACCAGTAGTGATCCTCTTCTTCGAACTGCCGCGCAGCGGTTGCAGACCAACGATAAAGCACCGTCTGCTGTTGATGGGTCGCGTTATCCTCTGCTGATGAGATGATTAGTGGCGTGCGTGCGTCGTCAATTAGGATGCTGTCCGCCTCATCGATCAAAAGAAAGTGTGGTTTGCGGTGGACCGGTTTGGCCGTTGGCGATTCCGCGACTCCACTTGTACCGCCGTACCAGAGTTCACGTTGCTTTTGTTCCCGTTCTGAAGAATGGTCACGAAGGAAGTCAAAACCGAATTCTTTCATCGTTCCGTAAGTAATGTTGCACTGATACGCTGCCCGGCGTTGTTCGCGCGACATGTCAGATTGGATTACCCCGATCGACATTCCTAGCAATCGGTAAACCGGTTGCATCCACTCGGCATCACGTTTGGCGAGGTAGTCGTTGCTGGTAGCCAATAGTGCGCCCCGACCAGCGAGTGCATGGACAAACATCGGAAGCGTCGCTGTTAGCGTTTTTCCCTCTCCGGTTCTCATCTCTGCGACGTGCCCTTGGCACATCGCATATCCTCCTTGCAATTGAACGTCATAGTGAGTCATGTTCAATTCACGTTTGCCAGCCACTTGAACTAGAGCAAACGCTCGCTCAATCAGCGCGGATATTTTTTCGGATTGACGCGATTCAAAACCCAGGTCCAAGGCAAGGTCTTTCAACTGCTTTTCGGAATACTGGGAGTACTGATCTGCCAGTGATTTTATTTTCGAGGTGATGGAACCAAATTGCACGAACGGATTACCCAAATAGGGAGTTGATGTTTGCTGAGCTAGCCCTCCTTAATTTAGTGAAATGAATCGGTCAGGGAAGCGTGCTTTGCAGGGGCGTCCACAAAAGAAGGCGATTATCGACACAGTTAAAGGCTGGCGAGGACAACTTGCGATGTCGAGGCTTAAAATTTTTTTGGGACGGTCGAGGGATTCCGGTTTTTTTAGCAAGCTTGTGAAAGCTCACCAAAAGAATCTGCTTACTAAAACCGTGGAACCACCTGGCGAGACAGTTTGGCATCAAAGACGGCTGTCATTGATTTTTCCGGCACTCAAATTCGCATAATTGAGTGAAAAGGCACTTTCGCCTAGTAGAACCGGTTTTATGTCCTAGGGTCTGTCCGAAGCTTCAGGTTCAGTGCAACAGGATAGGTGTTGATCCTTGAGCCAAGTTGTTTAAGGGCAGATCGCTTGCTTGAAGCCTCGATTTCGTAAAGTGGATCTTTGATTGCTAGCAGCAACTAGGAATCGGCAATTACACCCTAATTTTAAACCTGTAGCTTGCCTTGAGATCGTGAGTCAATATCTCTAGTATCGCGGTGCATTTTTTGATCCAAAACGCTGTCAAAGAATACAAGCCACTTCAAGTTAAGACTTCATTAACGTTTGCGTTTTCAAAATGTGATTTGCTGCCAATGGTTAATTTTGATTTCAAAAAGAGCAGTCGAAAGTGTTTTGATACGGAACGCTCATTTCAACCCGGCGAAGAATATATTTCTGTTTTGGTCGAATTGTCACAGGGGGAAACCGAGCGTCGCGATTTCGGAATGGAGGTTTGGTCAGGCCCCCCGGAGGATTGCATTGGATGGTGGAAGTGTTGCGTTCCAGAGTTGGGAAAAGGCAAAGTCTACTGGGCTCCTAAGACCATTTTGCTTGCTTACTTTAACCACGTTAACGAAAGTCCCGAGACCAGCGACATTGCATTTGTGACGGCATTGTTGTTGAGCCAAAAGAGAATCTTAAAATTGCAAGATAATGGCGGTGACGAGTCAATCATCTGCTTAAAAGATGCCAGTTCCAAGGCGGTTTTTGAAGTCGCAGTTGTTGATATTGAACCGCCGCGGCTGAGTGAAATTCAGAATGAGCTTTCTGAGCGACTATTTATGGATCAGCCTTTCGATGTCGATGCTGATGAAGACACAACGGTGGATGAGCCAGAGGATTGAGTTGAATCTGCCTCGTTGAAATTCAGGGAAGAATTCTAACTGTGACAAAATCGAAGATCGAAAAACGCTTCAACGTAGCTGCTCGGTATGCCTCAGCTGTTTGCCTGATGCGTCCGAGTCCGAAACGTGATCGAGAGATTGTTTCTCGTTTAAGGAATGCCCCCGGATGCTCGGCAGTATTGCCTTCGGGCGAGGCGTTGAATTCTTCTTCGCGTTCTCGCTTCTTCGCTAGGTTTGATTGTTGCGCGAAAATCAAAACTCCAACTGGCAATTCGCTTCTCAGTTGTAGAGCGTTTCAAGTCCTGGTGGGGGTCTTTGTCGCTTTGTTGTTGTCGACTCAGTCGGGGTGCCAAATATTTCGAAAGTTTGGTGGGGAGCAAACGCGAATCCCAGTCCAATTTGAACAACCACCGTCTCAGGTGCAGTTGCTGGAGAGTTTGGCCGCGCGAACCGCAAAAATAAAACAGTTGGACTCGCGTGTCGCAGTCAAGTTGGCTGGTGTGCCGACTAAAATCAAGGGGACCTTGCAAGTCGAGTTTCCCAATCGCATGAGGATGAAAGCGGGGGTGATGGGGGCCTCTGAAATGGGAGTTGATGTTGGTAGTAATGAACAGGAGTTCTGGATTTGGTCCAAGGTCGCGCTGCCCCGTCAGCCCCCTGCCCTTTACCATGCCAACCATGCAGCCTTTCAGCAAAGCCCTATTCGTCAAACGATTCCATTGGACCCCAAGTGGCTGATCGAAGCGATTGGGATGGTGCAGTTTTCGCCGACTGATGTGCATTATGGCCCACAGCTTGACGCCGAGGGGCGGATGAAACTTTACACCGTTCATCAAACTGCGAGCGGTCCCGTGACTCGGGCAACACTCCTCTCCGCCTCATCTGGGCTCGTCGAGCAGCAAGCAATTTATGATTCAAAAAATCGCCTGATCGCGTACTCCAACTCGACGCAGTACAAGAATTATCCGGAGTATCAAATTAGTCTTCCGCACCGAATTGAGCTCTTTATGATTCAACCTGATGGGCAGGAGATGAAAATGGGCATTGATTTGGGGGCTTATTCGATTGACTCCCTGTACGGTAACGCGAACAGAATGTGGGCAATGCCCGACCCCGAGGGCGTGTCAAAAATTGATCTGACAAAAATGTCGAACCCGATTGTTATCCCGCGTACGGGGAACCGGTTCACACCCCAATAGGTCGCTCCGGCCGATGAAACAGGCGGTTTTTGTTAATTAATCTTTGATAGAGGGTGCGTTGTCGCGACTCGTTCTTGAGTTAAGTGGTTAAGTTTCTGAAATCTGCCAAAGTTTCCTAGCCGATTACTTTTGTGACAGCAACTTCTAAAGCAGGCTCGTGACGGACGATGCTGTTTATCCCTGTTGCGTACCTTGACATCATTTTTTTTGAACACTACCATTTTTTCTAAACATTCCGGTTCATTCGGTAAATTTTTCCGCTTTCACGTCATTCGTTTGATTGGTTTTTTCAACGTGCCGATTGATCAGATATCGGGTGCCAAGTTCAGACAATTTGACGTCCATTTTCAACGACAAACTACAAAATTAACTGCCTCGACTGAGTGCAATAGGAGTAATAGATGACACATGTTGTAGGATCACCATGCGATGGTTGCCGATACACAGACTGCGTTGTCGTATGCCCCGTGGAATGTTTCTACGAAGGCGAAACGATGCTTTATATTCACCCTGATGAATGCATTGACTGCGAGGCGTGTGTCCCTGAATGTCCCGTCGAAGCGATCTTTCACGAAGATGACCTTCCTGAGGAAATGAAAGATTACGTTCAGATCAATGCGGACAAATCGGAAACATGTGAAAACATTACCGAACGCAAAGAGCCACTGAAGAAAGACTGATCGGGCTTGAAGCGATCGCAACAACAATAGCCACTCGCCGATGCGAGTGGCTTTTTTTGTTGAAAGACAGACTTGGACCCCAGTTTGGCCCAGTGGCCTTTTTTGGGTCTGAGGCGGCGCCTGTAGATTGAATTCGTACCCTCACTAACGCTGCTTTGCCACTGCCTATCGTTTCTTTCGTTTCTGTCCGAGCAATTCACTGGGTGTGCCGCCGTACGCCGCCTTGAAAGAAGTTTGAAAACCAGCACCTCCTTCGATCCCTTTCATTAGTTTTCCGAAGGCGCTAGAGTTCGAGCGAAGTCGTTTGATGAAAAGGTAACTGACCAGGGCCGCTTTGTCGGCCGGCATTTCGTTGGTCACAAAATCATCCGGTTTAATCATCTTGGCGGCGGCTGCTTCGGCGCGGCTATCGATGGTCTTCATGTCGTCTTCCCGTGAGAGGATTTTGCGAGCCGTCCAAAGCCCCATCCCATCGGCAAACCATCGAGGCATGTCTGATGCCAGACTGGCTACATGAAGTGATGCAATTTGGTGAGCCAGTGAGATTTGCACGTCTTCGGCTTTTTGGTTCCGAGTCATGAGGATGGTTGAGTAGGCATCGATTATTGTGTAGCCCCAATGCCCGGAAACTTCTTTGGGGAAATCAAGCTTCTCTACCATTTTCCCAAATTCACTAAAATCGTAACGCTTGTCGAAAACAAAAATGGAAATGTTCCCTTTTACGAGCGGTTGCTTCGTATCGGTGCGTAGCGAGCTGGCGATTTTGGGAGCAAGCTTTTCACAGAGCCGTTTGACGTCGGTTAGTCTACTTTCGGTAGTCGAGCCCGTGACCACGAAATTTTTACCCATCAGTGCGGTGCTCTCGACGTCGCTCATGACTAGCTTCCAGGTCTCGTTGGCGAGAACTTCACGATCAGCGGCCAACTCGGCGTGAGTCTGTGAGCCCGCCTTGACGGTTGCTGCAACAAGTTGGGTTTCCATTTGCGAGTTAGGGCCATCAAATGCTCCGCCTTCGTCGATCCATTTGGCAATGACATTAATGTCTTTGTCGTCTAGCTTCCCCCTCGGTGGCATAACGTCGACGCCGTCACCACGAAGTCGCTTGACAATGGCGCTTTCCGCACTTTTGCCTGACTCGAAAGGAGTGCCGCCGTCGCCACCGCGGAGTAAGTCACGGAAGTTAGCCATGCTGAAGTTGCTACGTGGGTTGTTGTTGATGTGGCATTGGGCGCAATTATTGAGCAGGATTGGGGCAACATGGAGACCAAATGAAACGGTTTCTTTTCCGGTCGGCATTTTGGGTTCGATGCGTTGTCGGTTGCGGTTCGGTGGGGCTGGAGTCCCGGTCAGTTCCCCCAGCGGTTGACGTGGATTGTCACCGTCAAATTTTGCCCCTTGTTTCATCCACGCACGCAAAATGGCGAGCTCTTTGGGTTCAATCTTTGCGCCCCCTTTGGGCATTTCGCCACTTTCAATGACTTGAATCAGGCGGCTGTCATCGGGAAGTCCGTAAGCCAGCATCGTGCTTTTGTCGAGCGCCTCAAACGTCGCAGCACTGAAATCCCCCCGGTTCCGAGTGACATGACAATTGCCGCATTTTGCGATCAAGATAGGGGCAACTGATTTTTTGAAGCTGACGAGTTCGCCACCGGTCATCGGAATCGGTAGTTCTTTTAACACGCCAAGTTTTTGGCCTGAATCAGTCAGAAGCTTGTGGGCCTTGGCCAGGCGCTCGTATTCTGGCTCAAGCAATTTCATTAGCTCTGGTGACGCCGTTGTCGCAAGCGCGTCAATCTGTGCCATCGCATCCCTAATGTATTTTGCACTGGCCTCAAACTTTTTCGACTTGTACTGTTTTCCGGCTCTGTCAATATTAGTCGCGATTATTTTAACGGCCTGCTTTTGCTTGGGGGTCAGATCTTGGCCTGACGCGCAACGCTCAGGAAGTGCGGCCATGGTTCCAATGGCCAAGCACATGACCAGCAACAGCTGTCGTGTAGATCGAATCGAGCGAGTCATTAGCGTCTCAAAGTTCATCAGCGTTCTCGTCATAAAGAGATTTTCACTTAGTCGGAATCCGACACGGTGGTCTTGCATTAATCATTAAGTGGAAGTGGCCTTAATGTTCATTCTAGTCATAAAGCCCTTCTTAAGCGAAGGCTTTGGCGATTCAATATTAAAGCGGTTGGTGGTGATTTCACTGACTATGTCGGGTTGGAAATAATGGTGCAGATGAGGTCGGGAAAAGGACGCTTGGTTTTTCTTGATCAGACTGAACGCAACGGTAAGCACGACGACCAAGAGGACAAACATAAATACGATAAGCGCCGGTAAGACCCACCTAGGGGGGGCTTTTCGGCGACGGCCTCGTTTGAGCGTCGGATTACTTTTCGACATTTCCTTGTTCGAGTTAGTCGATTTCTTCGAACTCGTTATCTTGCTGCTTTTGGGATTTGTCGTTATTTCCAAAGGTCCGACATCGAAGGGGTTGTGATCGGCTGCGGTTGCCAACTCATCGGGGGTTGCTTGGGTTAGGCGGGCTGCCGATTCGAGAGCAGAGGTTTTAACTTCATCAAGAACCCCACTGTCCACTAGTTCATCAAGTACGGATTTGATTTCAGCGCAGGTCTGGTAGCGATCCTGCGGGTCTTTTTTCATCATTTTTTGACAAACGTCAATCAGTGCATCTGGGCAACCGGGGCGACTTTCTCTGATGTCCGCCGGTTCTTTTGATTGATGCATCGCGATGCGTTGAGCTAATGTACCCTTGGGGAAAGGAGGGTGGCCGGTTAACAGGTAGTAGAGGGTGCACCCCAAGCTGTAGATGTCAGCACGACAATCAACCTTGTGGCTATTGACGGCTTGCTCCGGAGAGAGGTAATCAGCGGTGCCCATGACTTTTTCATTATGGAGAACTGTCAGCGACTCGGAATCATCTTGATTCACCAGGGCTAATCCCAGATCGAGGATCTTAATGTCTCCTTTGTCGGTTCGCAGCAGGTTGGCGGGCTTAATGTCGCGGTGAACTAATGCTCGTTGATGTGCGTGCTCTAATCCAAGGGCTGCTTGAGCGATGTATTGTGCGGCTTGCTTAAACTCAATCGCGCCATCTGCGGAAACAAGGTTGTATAAATCGTTTC
>JAQWLH010000266.1 GCA_029247405.1 Mariniblastus sp. | reverse complement strand
GGTCCTCCCACTCCAAGTGGAGTGAATCGACAAGGGTCGTGTGCTGCAGGTCGGCGGCCCAGCCACGGAGGTGAAGTTGGCCGGAGGTTCGAACTATTTGGTTGATTCTGCCGTCAACCTCAACGGGAAATAGAACCACTGAGTGATCTTTTGGTGAATTGTGAAGCGATTTGATCTCACCCATTTGGCTCAGTTTTCCGAGGTAACCATTCGCGTTAGCCGCCATTAAGTTGATTCCGTTGCTCAAATTTGCATCATTCGCTGGAATGTGAGTGACAAAGGAATAGCAGTGCGCGTTCACGAAACCGGCCTTGCTTGCATTTTCCCAGTCCGTTGCTGGGACTCGCCTAAATGTAGTATTTTTGATCTCGCGGAGCTGCTCGCCGTCAGTTGAGAACATCGCTGTCGGAGCGACTCTGTGAATTGGGTCCAAGATCCAACCGGTCAAAGTCAATTGATCACCATTTTGCACCAATCTCTCGACGGATCCGACAATGCAATTGGGGAGTTCCATTTTTTGGTCTTTTCCGATTCCAGTGTAAGTCGGAAAAAGCGCAACACAGGACGGCCCGATTCGCATGTTCAAAACATATTCACCGCACAGTCCGGCCGCAAAAATTGCCAAAGCAAAATGCGACACAACAATAGGGGTTAATTGGCGTGATCGCGAATACACAAAGATCCACGTCGCGCCGGCGAGAAATGTGAGCACCATCAAGGCTGGGTTGGGTAGATGAAGAGCGGCAAAGATAAAGGCGCCCACCCAAACTGTCGTTCGTGTTTGCTTAAAGATCCTAGACAGGAGTGGCACCAGCAATAGTTGCAGCATGATTTGTTGGCCCAAAACAGTTGGTAGTTTTGTCGTCAGCCAATGACCACCGGACTTATCAAAGATTTCAAATGACTTGTGTCCGTGATACGCACCCGTGCAGCGGCAAGCAAAGTAGAGAACTCCGGCCGCCAATAAGGTCAGCGCCGTAAGTTGAATCCAAGATGTGTACCAACGACGATGCGTCCTCGTGTCCAGCACCGATCGCGTGAACCAAGCATTCCACGACATCCACAATAATGTCGCGCCGAAAAGGATTTGTGGCTCGATTCGATCCGGCAACCAGATGCTCGTGAAGGCTCCAGCAAGGAAAACGAAAAGTGTAACAAGGTCAGCCAAGTTAGAAGATGGCGACAAAATAAACACTGAGCGTCGAATCGTGGGCTGCACAGGATGTTGCGTCAGCGAATCCATCGGTTGTCATTGTCCAATCAAGAACACAGAAAAACTCGGAATTAAATAGGCTTTTAGTCGTTTTTCTATGCCGCTCGCAAGATAGGTTTGAATGAGTCAACAGTTGCTGTCACTTTTTGAACGGCATCTACTGATGCTCTGATTTTCTAAAACTTGTTCGAGAAGCCGAGAAGCCGAGAAGCCGAGAAGCCGACTAAGCGGAGCGGGAGCGAATTATTAAAAATGCCAAAAGTTGAATGAAGCGTCGCTCTGGATTGTTAATTCAGTTCCTCAGCAAGGCGATTCGCCGCCTATCTTGCCTGCCTTTCCTGTTCTCCAGTCTTTAGCGGGCGTTAATCTGCGGAGAAAATTTTTGATTCGAAAGAAACCGGATCAGTGGGGAGGCCGGTCAGTTTATGCTGCCACCGAAAAAGTGGAGGTGATAAGCAACCAAGGTAAATAATGAACGAATGAATTCTTGGCTCTTGAGGAAGACGCTCCGATCTCACCAACGATTTACAAAAAAAAAGCGAACAAGCAACTCTATCAATGGATGAAAGAGAAAGCTTGTTCGCGTTTGCAAGAAAGAAGATTTTTGTCCGAGACTGTTTTGTCAAATTTTCAGTCTCTTGTTTAGCTTCCTTTTGAAAGGGGTTTATTTGTCAGACTTAGAGTCGCCTTTTGGCGTTTTGTCTGCGTTGATCGAAGAGGAGTCTTTCTCGTCTTCGTCAGCGTTTTCTTTTTTGGCTTCTTCGGCGCGAGCCTTCATTGCAACTTTGTCCTCGGCTTTATGGTCAACACCAACTAGGCTGACTTCTTCGCCCATTTCTGCCATTAAGGTTTCCAAAGCTTTATCAAGAGATGCCCCGCGAACGTTCTTGTATCGAATAACGCCGTTCTGATCGATCAAGTAGGTGGTTGGCCAACCAGAGACCATCCATTTGGTCGAAATTGGTCCGCGAGTTCCACTCTCGCCATTCCAAAAGCTGCGCCAAGAAATATTTTTCTCAGCCGAAGTTTGGCGGATCTTGTTGAGATCCTTATCGCTGTTAACACCAATGATTGCAAAAGGCTTGTCAGCTAGTTTTCTTACGAGCGACCGCTCGTGTGGGTACATGGCCCGACAAGGTGGTCACCAATCACCCCAGAAATCCAAAAATACAACTTTGCCTCGGTAGTCGCTGAGGTTGAACTCAACTCCATCGAGATCGCTTGCTGTAATCTCGGGTGCCGTCTTTCCGACCGAAAGATTTTGAATAACGAAAAGTTGTTTCTTGATTTTATCAATCAGCTTTTCATTGTCTTTCACGTAGGTCTCCATGATCGACTCAATCATTTCACCTTCGTTTGGATCTGGGGCTTTGTCTAGATAGGCCAACATGTTCTGGTCCATCTTGTTTCGCACGCTTTCTTCGGCATCACCATAGAAATTTCGAAACATGTCACGTCGGTTGAGATAACTTGAAAGGGCGATCGCAGCGTTACCTTTAACCTTGCTGCTGGTTGCTTTTCGACAAACATTTTTCAGCCAATTCTCAGCAGCCTCACTTGGCGTACTTCTTGCCATTTGATTCATGACAGCCACAAGATTGTCGTTGTTGACATGATGCTCTAACAAACGGCCAAGTGCTTTTGCTTGAGTCTCATCGGTGGTAGCGGCCGCGACTTTGGCAAAGCATTCGGCAGACGAATCTGAGCTGATGTCATCGTCAGCCAATCTCATCAGGAGCATTGCCGCTTCTGTCTTGGCGGCGAACTGCCCCCGCATCCGAAGGATTTGTTCGAATACTTTTTTCGATGAATCAGAGTCGGGGTCAGCTTTGGCTGGCTCAAGTAGCATGTTGAGTGCTTTGTTTTTTGATTCTGCAGCACCTGACATGGCGAGCATATTCAAAAGGACCCCGGTTTTCGCTTTGACATCGGGTGAGACGTTAGGGCCCCATTCCATTTCAGCCATCTCAAGAAGGCGATTCGAGACAATTGTTTTGTCCTTACCGGTACTCCGAGAGAGAGCTGCCTTGAGTGCTTCGATGGCGATTTCGGTACCGGAATACTCGTCGGCAAGAGCAATGAACTTTTTACCAAACTCGTTGGACGGATCGGCTTTTAAAGCGGTAGCACGATCGGCAGGTCTCCGCATGCTCTTTGACCATTTGCTCCGAGCGGCTTGGAAATCTCGAGTTAGCTTGCTAAGAGCCATTCGGCCGTTCTTGATCTTCTCAGCCTGCTTAGCTGCAGCCTCATCGTCTTGTTGTTCTTTTTTTGTTTTTTCTTCGTCGGTCTCTTGGTCCTGAGCTGCGGGGCTAGGGACGGGGATCGCCGAAGTCGTCGCAGGGATTGTTTCGTTGGCAAAGCTGGTGCTGGAATGATCCGCGTAGGTTGTAAAAATCACGAGGCTTAAAAGCACAAGGAATTTAACGTGCATGGATATCCTTTCTGTTTTGAAGGTGCTGGATTGAAAATCTGGGTGAGGCTGTCATTGAGCGACCCGAGGATAATAATATAGCCGGAACGTCTCAAAAGTGTGTGCCAGCGCGTGATTTTGTGATAGGACCTGCAAAACACAAGTTAAACCGGGGGGTGGCTGGTTTTTTTCCGAAGTACATCGGTAAATTTGAAAGGGTTTGCAGAGACCGTACTTGAAACGCCCCGAGCACAACGTTGGCGTAGCATAATTCAAGTTCGAAATGAGCCCTCGGCAAAGCTTAGAAGACGCTCCATTGGTTGGTCCGTCGAACGTTTGTCGAACGGTAGCAATTCAACGGTAGCAATTCAACCTAAGTTGTTTTGTCGGTTTGTGCGGCAGGCAATGAAGTTGCTGGCTCTCCCGCTTTCTCTTGAGGGAGAGGGTCGTCCCCAGAATTTGTCGCTGCGTCGGGATTTGTTGTTGGAGTAGACCCTTCTCGATGAGGGGTTCGGAAATCGTGCGTTTCTTTTTTTATCGTTGTGTCTGTTGGGTCATCGAGAGAATTAAGCTTGGTCTTTTGAGGAAGAGGCGCGGGAAGTTCCTCTATCCTGTCGAAGGTCTCAGGACGGTTGATTTCTGGGGCTTTATCTTTGTCTGTTTCACTCGTCTTAATTTTTGACGGATCTAAATTGCCTGAGTTGGTTTCCGCAGCATTTCGTTGCGGACCAAGAACTCCACCATTGTTTTCTGTTTCGGTTGGCTCGATTAGTTCAGTGGAAAAATTTTCTACTTTGCGAAGCGTGCCATCGACGGACCAGGCTTTCCAAATCCCAGCGGGCATGTCGTTGTTGAATTGTCCCTGTGTTTGCTTCATTCCGTTGGCGTGCCACCAAGTCCACAGGCCACTTTTGACACCATTTTTATAGAAACCAAGATACTGCTTGTTGCCGTTGGAGTGCCACCGAACGAATCTCCCAATTGGTTCGCCCTCTCGGAATTGTCCCTGTTTTTTCAGTTGGCCGTTCTCATACCATTCGACCGCCCCACCACTCTGCACTTTATCACCTTGTTGAAAGTACGGAGTTGGTTCTGCCTCCCACCATTGATCTTGGCCCGCGGGGACAAGTTTTGAATCGAGAAAGTAATCTTCTTTTTGAGGCTGATTGGGGCGGTAAAAGGTTCGGACGCGAACGATCTGTCGACCTTCAACATACTCTTCACGTCGAGTTGGTTTCTCGGACTCGTCCCAACCGAGAATGTAGCCGTGTAGGAGTCCGTCTTTGAATGTTGCCTCTCTCATTTTGGCTTGATTCGGATAACGCCAGATCGCCTTTCCGTCGCGCACTCCTTGTCTGTAGCTGATCTCGAAAATCTTTGTTTGAACGTGATCGTAGATGGTCCAAAGACCGTCGAGTTTGCCATCTTTAAAATTAGCAACTGACAAAAACGGTCCCTGATACAGATTAAATGGCCGAGTCTCAAACAGGCCGCCTTCTGATTTTAAATGTTCTCGTTTCCATTGGCCCTGCATGATGCCTTGAGCAAAATTTCCCGAAGCAATACTCCGGCCTTCGAGATTGAAAGCTTCCCAAAGTCCATGATTTCGGATGTTTCCCTCTTTGTCTTCTGCAATTTCACGAGCGATTCGCTTCTTACCATTGGAAAACCGCTGGATGACGGTTTCCCGGCTAAAGTTTGAGTCGTTGATTGCATTGGGAAGTTGTTCTTGGGAATCCTGAATGCCTGAGGTGTTTTCAACTTTGTCGCTTCGGTTGATATCGTTAGGCAAAAACGGAATGGCAGCTCCCGGTCCTGATTCCAAAAAATCACGTAGGCCGTCGCGCGCCGCATTGTTCTCAGCAGAACTGATTGGATTTTGTTGGGGCGTAAAGTTGGGGAAACTGGATTCCTGGGTCGGCGGGAAAACTGATTTAAGATTGCCAATGGTAGCCGGGGAACCTCCCGATGACTGGATTGGTTTCAATTCAATCGCCTCGCCCAATGATTGGGTCGGTTGAGCCGAGCTCGAAGTTCTCTCAACCCTGCGTGAGGTGTGAGGTATTGGTTGCAGGCGAGTTCTCGCCTCGGCCGGATAACGAATGAGTTGACTGTTGAGCGGAAGCGTGGATTGAGTGAAGGGCTGCTGGAATTTAGCAGGTTCAACAGCGAATAAATCCACTGTGACGAGCGTGGACGCCAAATAGCAAACGACTGGGAAGTAAATCGCTCTTGCCGAATTGCTGAGCAAACGGGTCGCTTGGAAGCAAAAGTTGTAATAGGGACTACGCAAGTTCTTTTCCCATTGGTCTCTGGGGATTGGTTTCAGGAGCTGATCGCGAAATTCAAGAATTCACCAACTGTTGCCCGTTGAGTCTGGACGCAAAAGACCCGCAATAATTTATCGACCGATGAGCTTGGCAAGCTGATAGGTTAACCGCATGCCTTTATGTCCTGTTTAACCTGCTCGACTGGCCAAGAGGTTGGGGGAACTGTGCCGGATACGCAGGTTTTTCCGCACGTTGCTGGACTGTGTTTCAATCGTGATGCGTGTGGAAATTAAACCTTTGCGGTTTGATCAAAATTTTGGTGAATCATTTTATGGCTGGTTTAAATGTTGCTTGAGTTTGCCTGGCGGGGCTTTTCGATAGCTTTTGGCCAAAGTCGACAACGCGGGGTTGCCGGTGACGAATCGGTTGCCATTAGCTCCGTACACCATGATCACGTCAAAGTATTTTCCTTCTAAGGCGTAATCGAGCAAGTCTTCGGCGGATAAGCAGAGGCGACCGGCTCTGGCTTTTAGTTTGAACTCAATGCCACCGATCCCGTGGAACGCGCGGTAGATAACTTCGGTACAAACGAGTTTATCTGATCGCCGAAAATCAAATTCAAAGTCGTAGCGTTTTCCCTGGTGCAGCATCGCGCGTGAAATTGCCTTTAGCATGGTTTCTGAGTTAAGTTTGGGTCGCAAAACGACGCAGGCATCGACGCCGAGCGTGTCATGCAGCGGTCGGAAAAGTACCCCGTCTTTGCGGGCCTCGAGAACGCTATTGGGGGGCGCACATTGTTCGTGATCCCATGTCTTTCCGTTAGTGTCTAACGCTCGACGTTCCGCTTGAGTCCCTATGTAAAGTGCTCCGTGTGGCCAAAAGCCAGGCAGAAATAAATTGGATGCCGCGTCATCATGCCGAGTGATAATCACATCGCCCGGCTCAAGAAGGCGTGCGATTTTTTGTTGAACAGCGGGAGTTACACGTTTGCGTTTCCATTTCATCCGCAGTTCGGCAATTAAACTGCCCGATAATTTGAATAATTCAAAAGTGACACCTTTAAATCCTGCCCGGTTACGCCGCAGGAATGAATGAAGTCGGTATTTAAGCCAGTTTTGAGCAAGTAATGTCTTGCTGTCGTCCAAGGTAAATATTTTTTGATGCAACAGTTCAACGATTGGTTCGAGTGCCTCGTTGGATTTTAAGGCATCCAAGTCGGATTTGTGTTTTTCGTAGTGCTTGACTGCATCGCTGAATATCAGATTATTTCTTACCGATGTAAGCGATTTGTAAACGTGAGTGAATTGTCTTGCTGGAATACCGTATCGTGGTTCGGCTTCATCAAGTTTTCGCCAAATTACTTTTTGACCCCGAAAGGTGTCAATAAAAAATCGGCCGGATCGCATCAGTAAACAGGCGGTGCAGAACGCAATTAAAAATGGTTCTGGATACTTTGGCTGATGGCTTTCGAGTTCTTTTAAAACGAACGGTCGGAGGTCTTCGAGGACCAAAAGTAATGCGGCCCGAGTCCTTAAGTATCGAGAGAACATTTCGCGAACTTGCTCATCCTCATTGGGGAGGAAGTAGCCGCGGTCGACTGCTGCACGATTTCCCTCAATGACTGATTCAATCTCCTCGAGCGTGACTAATTGAGGAGCAATCGTCGTAAGGGTACGTGCGGAACTTTCTACTTGAACTGAAAGTCGCTTTTCGAAATTCGGGTTGGTTCGTAAGTTGGAATTGGACATGGACCCATGGGGTTGGGAAGGGCCGGATGTTAAATTTCTCGAGTTTGTCTTTGCTTGATGATATCAGCAATTTTTTAACTATAGTTGTTTACACGGTCGTTTTGCATAGCTTTTATGGGCTTCGTCAAACTGATTTGGCATCGAAAAATTAGTTTGAGGCTTGTTAATTGATGGCTTTGTGAAACAATCATTTAAGTGATTTGTAGTTTTTGATCCCAGAAAAGACAAAGTTGAATCCAACCTATGGCGTTTTTCAGTCGGGAAAAACTTAAACCCAAGAAGATTCTGGTTGAACGGTCCGGAGTCTCCAGTAATAGTCCGGAAGTCCAAAAACGACTTAGCCGGATTGAGAACAACTATCAGGAGTTGGATGCCATTCTTGCTGAGTTGGAATTAAAGATGGCAAATGATGACCGTCTTCGCGCCATCAACGAATTTGATGCTGAAGAGTTTGAAGCAACTTTTGGGGTCAAGCGGAAACGAAAATGGCGCCCTGACAAGCCGAAATCAAAAAGAGCCAGCGTGAATCGTCGCAGAATTATGTCGGCCGATCCAAAAAAACCGCGATAGCCCGCCTCCAGGCGATTCTCTGCCGAGGCAACTTAGATAATGCAGGATGGGCTCCTTGCAGGGTTTTCATTTACAATCGCGTGGGGCTTAAGATGATCTTTAAGCTCAAGTATCAAGTTGGGGATGGCGAATCATTGAAAATGTTCTCGCTGGACTGTTTAATCATTCTCTCGAAAAGCAGCAGGCCAGCCACTTGGCAATCAAAAGCTGCTACGTTGTAAAAGCCCAAAAACTGCGAGATTTTGACTCACGTGGAATATCTGAAACTAAGCGGCGGTACCCTTTACGATCCAACCAATGGGATCGATGGAGAGGTACGCGACCTGTGGGTGCAAGGGGGCCGAATTGTCGAGCAGCCCTTGAATCTGACCGACTCAGAGTTCAAAACGATTGATCTGCGGGGGATGGTCGTGATGCCGGGGGCCGTCGACATGCATTGTCACATTGCCGGCCCCAAGGTCAATACAGCGAGAAAGATGCAGCCTGAACAAACTCGGGCTGCAGTTCAAGCCAGTCATGTGACTGACGGATCGTGGTTTCACGGGGGATCGTTGGCCAGTGTTCCAAGCATATTCACAACAGGCTACAAGTACACTGGATTAGGATATACAACCTGTTTTGACGCGGCGATTTCTCCTTTAGCGGCAAGGCACGTGCATCGCGAATTTGAACAAATTCCAAATGTCGATACCGGTTTTTTTGCATTGGTCGGGAACAACCATTTCGTCATGAAATGTGTTGCTGAGAACGATGACTTGGGACTTCAGGCGTTTCTCGGTTGGTTAATGAATCGGGCAGGAGCATTTGCCCCAAAAATCGTGAACCCGGGTGGGGTTGAACTTTGGAAACAATCAAGAAAGGGTAACGCGCGAGATCTTGATCAGAGTGTGGATGGGTTTAATGTAACGCCACGCCAAATCATTCAATCGGTGACTCGGGCGGCCAACAAACTAAGATTGCCTCACCCAGTTCATATTCATACCAACAATCTCGGGATGCCCGGGAACTGGGAAACGACGCTGGAAACTTTAAAGTCCGTCGAGGGACTCAAGGCCCACCTGACACATATTCA
>JAQWLH010000265.1 GCA_029247405.1 Mariniblastus sp. | reverse complement strand
CAACTAAATAGGTGCGAGCTTCTCCACCGATTTCAACTCTATTATCAAGCGATTTACAGATAAGCGTGCCACCACGTTTTGAAATTTGGCGGGCGATTAAATCCGTCTTCTTTAACCGCGCTGACCAATAAGGTACCAAGGAAGTATGAGTTGAGCCGGTCACTGGGTCTTCATCAATCCCAACCCGAGGCGCAAAGAACCTCGAAACAAAGTCGACCTCTTCGGACTCCGCAGTCACGATGACCCCCCTCGCGTCAACCTCTTTGAGAAGTTGAAAATTCGGTTTTAGGCGACCGACTACCTTTTCACTTTGCAAAACTAACATCACATCTGACTTTCCTCGGAGACACTCCACCGGCTCGATTGGACTGTCACTTAAACTCTCCAGCAGGCCCCTCGGAGGATCGCATCTGACTGCTTCGTCTTTGGGAAAGTTCAATATGTAATGATTGCCGTTTCGTTTAACCGAAAGGTCTCCCGAGCGTTCCGAGTGGAACCGAACTTCATTCGATTTAACACCGCAGTGGTTCATCAGTGAAAAACCAGCAGCAAGCGTCGCATGCCCACAAAGATCAACCTCGGTCGTAGGCGTGAACCACCTTATTTCATATCGCTCGTCACACCCCACAACAAAAGCTGTTTCTGCGAGATTGTTTTCTTCGGCGATTGCCTGCATCAATTCAGTTGGAATCCAACTTGCTAACGGACAGACGGCCGCGGGGTTTCCAGAAAACAAACGATCTGCAAAAGCGTCAATTTGGAAGATACGAATTTTCATGCAAGAATTGTACAAACAATGAAGTGGCGGATAAATCAGCGCATAAAAAAACACCCTCGGCAACTTTGGGTTCCAGGGGGGCTTAGAACACCTCAGTTAATCCGAGAGCGATTGGATGAAGATCGATCTCCGCTTCCATGCTTCGATCGGCTCCGCGTTTCGAGGTGGTCAACGCCTTTGACTTAACTTCCGTGTCTTGTCGCTGGCACCAATGAATCTGTGAGCGAACTCTCAGATCCAACCACTTCGAAACAATTCCATTTGTTTTTTCGTGCGTCTTACTCTCAAGTTCAAGTCGTGAGTCACAACTCGTCCCTGATGGTTTCGCAAGTTATTGAAACCTGAAAATTGGGTCAATAGAAGTTTGCAACCAGTTTAGAAATTCTTTAGCCAAAGTGCTCAATAACCCATAATTCTTTCGATTACATTGAAAATTCGCGCTTGGAAATTTTTGAGTTTCAGGAGCTCTCTCATGGTTTGCTATCAAAAATCAGACTCAGTAAGCATGCCCCTATTCCAAACTGCTTTCATCGCGTGTTGTTGAAACATCTATTGCCCGATCAAATCAAATCTGCTTGTTCAAGCCAATTTTAAATTATCAATTCTGCGAAATTTCAAGCCTTGCCACATTCGCGTAGCAACTCAAGCCCCAAAAAATGAGACACAGCAATCTTGTCACCACGCTGATCAATTGGCAATTCCGTACAAGAAATCACTTAAAACAACGCAGAATGTGAAAATCGACCACGAGGTTCGAAGCTCTTTTTTGTTTAGGTTATACTATGTTTAGACGAACAACTCGCGATGCACATTTAGCTGCTTTTTAGACCATGGTTGCAGGAATCCAAATGTTTAACACTTCAAAATTCTTTTCCAATCTTCCATCGTGCCTCGTGGCACTCGCCCTTCTGCTGGGGACTTTCATGCAAACGGAGTCCTGTTGCTTGGGACAAGAAGAACTCCAAAAACTTGACCCAGCCCTTAAAGAATCAAAAGAAGGTAAACCAGACCAAGCCGGAGAAAGCGCTAAAAAGAAAACTCAAAAAACCAAACCAAGATATGATTTTACAATTGAACACAGCGTTGAAAGAACCGATGTAAAGTCACAAGATAAAACAGGCACCTGCTGGAGTTTTGCAACTGCCTCCTTTATCGAGTCAGAGTTACTGCGACGTGAAAAAGGACAACACGATCTGTCGGAGATGTTTATCGTGAAGAACATCTATCGCGAGAAAGCCAACAATTATGTCCTCCGCCAAGGAAAAGCAAACTTCTCTCAAGGAGCGTTAGCTCACGACTTCCTCAACTCTGCTCATAAGTACGGTCTCGTGCCTGAAGAAGTTTATGACGGACGCGAAGATAGCGATAAGAAACACGACCACGCTGAAATGGAAGCCGTTATGAAAGGCTTTCTCGAAGCAGTCGTTAAACTTCCAAAGCTCTCTCTCAAATGGAAACAAGCCAGCGACAGCATCCTCGATACTTACCTAGGCAAATCGCCCGAACGGTTTAAATATCGAGATCGCAGCTACAGCCCCAAGGAATTTTCGAAAAGCCTCGAGTTTCGCGGCAGTGACTATGTCAGCGTTTCTTCGTATACGCACCACCCGTTTTATGAAGATTTTGTTCTAGAGATCCCTGACAATTTTTCGAACGGGTCATTTCAAAATCTACCCATTGACGACTTGGTAACGGTGATTGACGCGGCCATTGAAAACGGATTCAGTGTTGCCTGGGATGGTGACGTAAGCGAGGGAGGCTTTTCCGCCTCCAAAGGGATCGCCGTTTTACCGAAGGATGAAACCAGACGAGACTTGTTTTCAACGCCCGGCGAAGAACTCGAGGTTGACCAAGAACTCCGTCAAAAAACACTCATGACGCTCTCGACAACCGATGACCACCTTATGCACCTAGTTGGCATTTCAAGAGATACCGAAGGCAACAAGTACTATGTGATCAAGAACTCTTGGGGGGAAATTGGACCTTACAAGGGATACATTCACATGTCTGAAGCCTACGTCCGGCTAAAAACCGTCGCGATCATCGTCCATAAAGATGCTATGCCACCGAGGCTGCAGCGGGATTAAAGACCGACATTGAATTCTTTGGTCTACCAACCCGAGATGTCAATTAACTTAGAGCCAAAGTAAAACGTGGAGCGGGTCGAGTTCGGCCCGCTCACACTTGGTAACTTTTTGGCGAATCACGCGCGAAACCATACAATTGAACACTTGCTCCCAAGCAAATTCAGATCAGTGCGATTCAATCTTGCGGATACAGGTTTGAGACTCCGCAATCTTACGCTGCTTTGCCACCGCTGTTCTTGGCCGCAACCTGCAACTTGACTTCGCTGACCAAATCAACGCCGTCGACTGTTTCCGCGATCCCCGCGTTCAACAGGCGTGATTGCAACTCGGGATCGACGATCACCCGATAGGCCGTCTTAATTGATTCGCCAGAATCTACTTGAGCCTCGTGATATTCAAACCAATATTTGTCACCATAAGGTACTTGGACACGAGCCGGGGCAGCTGCAGCAATTTGACCTTCAGCGTTAAACAATAAAGCCATCAACATGGCAATCCTCCTTGGAACGAGCCTTTTCGCTCGGTTCGACTTCTCATTCTCGACACGCCTTTCCTCGGCGCGATCACTTTTACATTGAGTTGGGTCGCAATCGTAGAGGTTTTCAACCATGCCCGTAATACGATTTATTTTTCTGGCAAAGCGAAGAACAAATCAGCCGTTCAACGAACCTGAGATGAATCAATTTTGCTAAAAATACCGGGGTCCGCAAACATTGCTAGCGAGCTGAAGTGCCGCTAGCGATTGCCATGAGGCTGCCCTCTTCTTGGATAAGCCAAAACCAAACAAACAAGCCAGAAGCAGCAGAGGTCCGCCCCAATGAACCAGAAAAAACTTGTTGATTCCGAGTGTGGCATTCCACACTTTTGAAAATGGTCGGGGCACTGGCTCACGACTCTTTAACGACAACCCCTCAAAAAGATGGCTTCGACACGTCCGCTTGCGAGGCGAAACAACTTGTTAAACAAAGGGGTGTTGTGGCTTGCCCAATCCTTGAAATTCAAGCAACAAGCTGAGCGACAGTCTACAATTCTAGACGTCCTATCACTCATGAGATCAACACACACCAATGCGTATAACTTTACTCACCATCCTGATGATCTTAACGAGCCCAATCGACTCACCGGGTCAGACGAAAATTGAGCGAATCCAGTGGAATAATTCCAAACTGATCGGCACTCCTGAAGCACCCTTACCGTTCGTCAACCAACGGGTTTTTGAGCAAGTCAAACTGCAGAACCCAACTGAGATGATACGCCAGCCAAAATCTGACCGCTGGGTCGTATTACAGATGAACGGAAAAGTAGTTTCGTTTTCCAAATCAGCAAATCACGACGTCAACGTTGCAATGGATTTAAAAAATGGGGGTCCGTGCTTTCGTGCATACGGAATTGTTTTTCACCCCGAATTTCCCGCGCAACCTTATTGCTATCTGGCTTACTCGGCAGAAAAGAAAAAGGCAGACGGGACACGACTCTCCCGATTCACAGTAACTGATCCAGTGCGACTGAGCATCGACCGAGGATCGGAGGAGGTATTAGCTCGTTGGAGCAGTGTCGATCATTGCGGCGGCAGTTTACATTTCGGCCCCGATAGGAATCTGTATTTCTCGGTCGGTGACGGGCAAAAACCCAATCCTCCTGATCCGCAAGGAACGGGGCAAGACATTTCTGACCTGCAAGCCTCAATCCATCGAATCGACGTCGATCAAACTACAGGCCAATTGCCCTACCGGATTCCACCCGACAATCCATTTGTCAATGTTGCCGGCGCCCGAGGCGAGGTCTGGGCATTCGGGCTGCGCAATCCTTGGAAAATGGCCTTCCATCCAAAAACCGGAGAACTTTGGACGGGCGATGTTGGCTGGGAAATGAAGGAAATGGTTTATCGAATCGATCGAGGTGCCAACTACGGATGGAGCGTCCTTGAGGGAACTCAACTCATCAAACTCAATGGCGCTCGACACGCCGTCCCCATTACTCCCCCCACCCTCGAATATGATCACACCGAAGGCCGTTCAATCACGGGCGGATATTTCTGGCAGTCAGACCGGATTCCAGAACTAAAGGATGCCTACATCTACGGTGACTATGTTTCCGGTAAAATCTGGGGACTCAAGCACGACGGAAAAAAAATCACCTGGCAGCGAGAGTTGACCAAAACTCCGATTCAAATCATCTGCTTTGCGTTGGATGATGACGGCGCTGTCCTGACCGTCGGATTTGATGGATCAATCCATCGTCTTGCCCGAAATCCTACTGAAGACAATCAGGCCAATACCAAATTCCCAAAACGTCTCAGCCAAACGGGACTGTTTCATTCAGTGGTTGACCAGACACCGTCTCCGGGGGTGATTCCCTATTCAATTAATGCACATCACTGGGCCGACCATACAACCTCCGAACAATGGTTTGGCTTAGTGGGTGACACACAACTAGGGATTCACGAAAACAACATTTACGATCTTGGCCAAGTCGCCGGCTATTTTAATTTTCCACGCGGAAGTGTATTCGCGAAGACAGTTTCCTATCAGACTGACATGAGTGACCCCAACTCAAAACGACATTTGGAAACACAAGTCCTGCATCGGCTCGATCTCGATTGGCGGGCTTACAACTACATTTGGAATGAAGACCAAACGGATGCAATCCTTCAAGACAACGTTGCGGTTTATCAAGAACTTGAAATAAAAGACCCCAAGGTGGTCGGCGGGGTCCGCAAACAAACATGGCTTCACGCCAGTCGAGACCAGTGTATGCTCTGCCATATTTGGCGAGCTGGTTCAGTGAATGGTTTTCGAGTTGAGCAATTAAATCGTCAGCATAAAGACGAATCCATCAATCAGCTTGAGAAATTTGAAGCGACCGGACTCGTTAACGTCAAGTTAAACCGGAACAAGCCCGCGGTTTCTCCCACTGATGAATCGGCTTCCATTTCTGATCGTGCGCGTCGGTATCTCGATTTGAATTGCGCTCATTGTCACATGCGGGGAGGCGGCGGATCGGCGCCCTTTGTTCTTCAAGCAAGCCTCCCCGATGATAAAATTAATTTAATTGGAACAGAGTCTCTGCAAGGTGATTTTGGAATTGATCACGCTCTGACAGTCTCACCTGGGCATCCCTCCAAAAGCACATTACTGTACCGAATGGCCAAAAGTGGCCCAGGGAAAATGCCCAAGTTTGGAACCCAACTTGTGGATGAAAAAGGTGTCAAACTGATCCACGACTGGATTGCGTCAATGGATTCTCATTCAGAGAATGAAGCCGCGAAGCAAATCAAAGCTTTGATTTCTTTAAAGGATGACTCGGAATTCAAGGACTCCCTGAAGACAGCTCTATCTCAAACCGAGACGGCTTTGCTATTGTCAATTTGGTGTAGTGGACAGTCAGCCAACAACCCTCGGCGAAAAACTGTGATCACCGCTGCGGAAGCTACCTCCGGCCCAATTCGCGACTTGTTTGAGCATTTTTTTCCAGCTGAGAAAAAAACGAAACGGCTTGGTCCAAAGTTTATCGCCAGCGAATTGCTGTCCATCAAGGGGGACGCCAAACGTGGCCACGCACTCTTTCTTAGCTCTAGCTTCACCTGTAAGAACTGTCATCAGATCAATGGAGTTGGAAAAATGGTCGGTCCAGATTTGGGCGACATTGGTTCGAAACGAAAACCATCCGAGCTACTTAAAAGTCTGCTTGATCCGTCAGCAGAAATGGAGGACCAATTCCGCGGCGTTTTGATTGTTACCGCAGAGGGTAATATCATTTCCGGGCTCAAAGGTTCAAGCAATGCGACAACCCTTGAGGTCATTGACATTGAAGGCAACAAAAACGTTGTCCAAATCGACGATATCGAGGAGTTGAAGACACTCGAAAAATCGATCATGCCTGAAAGACTTTTGGAGGAGTTCACCGCTCAACAAGCAGCCGACTTGTTGGCATTCTTACAAAGCCTTAAAGCTAATCAATGATGCGTTATGCGATACAGATTACCGGATTCAGCTGCGAATTCCAAAATTTAGAATGAACTCACAAAAATCAAGTCGATGCCGCCTTGCGTGGTAAACGAAACCTTCGCCATACTTTGGCTTTGACATTCGAACAATTTTGATCGGAAACCCCGTCAGTGCCTAGCGCACACGTTCGAATCATCCCCATCACTCGCCCACTGTCTGAGTTCACATTGCTAAAGAAGCCCTCATGAATTTCAATTTTAACGTCGCCACTGTTTTCATCGGCCTGTGCCTTGCCAGCTTGGTTTTTTCACAAGATCATCCGCAGCAATCGGTCACAACAACGTCACGACAGCCCGAAATGATTCGAAACGACATTGAGGCATACCAAGACATTGCAAGCAAAATCATCAAGGCGGGCCGCAAGGGAAATGACTCCTATCTCAAATTGCAGGAATTATGTGACGACATCGGGAATCGTTTGAGTGGCAGTGAGTCCCTCGAACAAGCAATCCGTTGGGCTCAGGAATCGATGAAAGAGGATGGTCAGGAAAATGTTCGCGCGGAAAAAGTAACCGTCCGTAAATGGGTTCGCGGAAAGGAAAGCTGTGAGTTAATTGAACCTCGCCCATTCAAACTGGACATGCTGGGATTGGGCTGGTCCGTCGGGACCCCTCAAGCAGGAATTACCGCTGAAACGATCGTCGTAAATGACAAAGCCGAACTTGACTCACTGTCAGATGAACAGGTCAAAGGAAAGATCGTCGTATTTAACAAGGCGATGCCTCAGTTCTCTGAAATTGATGGTTCTGGCTATGGAGAAACCGTCACGTATCGCTCCAATGGAGCCACGTGGGCTGCTGAACGAGGAGGAGTCGCCGCACTCGTTCGCTCAGTCACCGCGTATTCGCTGGCATCGCCTCATACCGGAGCCATGCGTTATGACGCAAACGTCAAGAAAATCCCTGCAGCAGCCATTTCAGTCGAAGCTGCAACCATGCTACGACGTCTTCAGGACCGGGGCATCAAATGCGTGGTCAAGCTTCAGATGGAAGCTGAAGATCAAGGCGATGCAGAATCTGCAAACGTCGTTGCCGAGATTGTTGGATCAGAAAAACCAGAGGAAATCGTTTTAATTGGTGGCCACATTGATTCCTGGGATGTAGGTCAGGGAGCTCAGGATGACGGAGCTGGTTGCGTCGCGGCGATGGAGGCGATCAACATTCTTCGCAAGCTTAATCTTCAGCCCAAGCGAACGATTCGCGTCGTTCTCTGGACCAATGAAGAAAACGGATTAGCCGGAGCCAGGAGCTACGCTGCTCGTCACACCCAAGACGATCATGTTGCGGGGATTGAGTCTGACTCTGGAGGTTTTAAACCCGAGGGACTTTCCATCGATATGCAGGACGAAGACAAACAGGAAATTGCGTTTGAGCAACTAAAATCAGTGCTTAAGTTACTCGCTCCAATCGGGGCCACTCGGGTCAAAAAAGGTTACTCAGGTGCCGATGTCGGACAATTAAAAACACTGGGAACCGCCTGTATGGGCCTCAATGTCGATGGACGGCTGTACTTTAACACACACCACACTTGGGCCGACACCGTCGACAAAGTCCGCCCAAAAGAGTTGACCGACTGTGCCATTACACTCGCAGTGGCAGCCTACGTCATCGCCGACATGCCTAATCGCTTGGGTGAAAAATAGGCAGTGGCTCACGTTGACGCAGCACAAAGACAAATCACTCGCACCCCAATGAGTGCGATCCCCTGCCTGTTGCGTGCCCGTTTCGTAAACGTCTTCTCTCCAAAGACTGATTAGAAAATTTGCCAACTGCATACAAAGCCAACGCGGACCGAACCAATTTGTCTCGTGAGCACGTTGCGTGCTCTTTGCCCGATAAAAGCGAGGGAAGGGGAGGTTTCTCTTCAAGCCTCAAAGTTTGATATCAAATCCCTCAACCACGTTGCGTCCCGCAACCCTCACCGCTCCCCGATAACTTGGGGTGGACAAATTGTCCACGGTTAAAGAAGCGTTCCCGAGAACAACATTTTCGAAAACCGGCAGCTCAACTTTTGCCTTGCTTGCCCCCTCGCATCATCCAAACGCGCAGTCACTAAGAGAGCCTGATTAGCTGGTTACCTGGCTCGCCTCGATCGCAGAAGCCACGATTTCCTGATCAGTCAAGCCACTCATCATGACCGTTGGCATCGCCGGACGCGGCATGTTTTGAGTCGCTTTGATGTAGAACTTATCGTAATACCCCAACACCAATTCGATGGCCTGCTTTACATTACCGGACTCAATGGCTGCTGTTGCCGCGAGAGCATTTTGTGGACCGAGCCTTTTTCTAATGCGCTCCACCGACTCCACAAGTTGCTCTGCCGGCAAATCACCGTAATCCTCAAGCAAATTTGCAATTCGGTGCTCGGTGGTTGTTTCAAAAATGATGCCTGGCGAATGCCGAAGTCGCTGATAAAGCGGAGCTGGAACCACGACCGATCCGACATTGTGCCCCTCATCTTCGATCCAAACGGTTCGCCCGGAGGAAAATGTAGAAAGTCTGGCAAAGAGCTCATTGCTAAATTGCTCGGTCGTTGGCTGAACTTCTTGGCCAATTCCGCCAAAGGCAGACCCTCGATGATTCGCCACTCCCTCGAGATCAAGAACCTGCTCCCCCGCTGCTTCAAGCATTCGCAAGACTCGCGTTTTGCCAGCCCCCGTCAGCCCGCTCACGACCTGCAAACGCCACGGAATTTCGAATTGATCATGGGCCAATCGTCGGAAAGATTTGTAGCCGCCTTCGAGAACAGTCGGTTCTAAACCAGCCGTTGCCAAGAGCCATCCGATCGATTGGCTACGCATACCACCGCGCCAACAATGCACGAGCACCTGTTTTGATCCGCCAGCAACCTGCGCGGCTTGGGTTGCCTGAACCACCAAATCCGCCATTTTCAGCCCGGCGATTTTGAGCCCACGCAACACTGCAGCATCGCGGCCCGAGTGCTTGTACAAGGTTCCGACCTCTGCCCGCTGTTGGTCATCGAACATTGGTAAATTGATAGCGCCGGGAATGTGCCCCTCGGCAAACTCGACGGGTGAACGCACGTCAAACACGATGTGCGACTTTGAGAGTTGCCAGAATTCGGCGGCAGAGATGGTTTCGAAAAATTTCATGAGCGGACAGTCTAACCGACGTCACCACAATTCGGTATGACCAGTAGCTCGACTACCTCACTGTTGACTCGAAAAATCGTATGTTGCATTACCAATAACTGAAGTGATGCAGGATTGGCTGCTCGACTAAATTTGGGAATTTCAATTGAGCCCAACCGACATTAAGCATGCTATAGCGCAAAAAAAAGGCCGAG
>JAQWLH010000255.1 GCA_029247405.1 Mariniblastus sp. | reverse complement strand
CGTCCTGAGCCCCGACGGCGATTCCAGAATCCGCGATCGCTGCTGAGACGGCGTCAAGATAGACATTCGATGGTGAAATCCAGACGTCAGTTTCAGAGCCACATTCGGCAACGGCCAGTTCTCGTGCAAGTGCAACGGCATCTGCACGATTCAAATTCATCTTCCAGTTTCCGGCAATTAAAGGACGTCTCACAGCTTCTCCAGGACAATTGAAAGATTGTGGTGGTTGGGGCAAAAATCGAATCGCGTATTCTAACAGAAGGCCCGCGTTTACTTAATGGCCAAAATCACTTCGCGTTTTTGCGTACCAAATCAGTCTGATGACGCATTTGGGGGGCTCAGACGAGGCTCTTTGCATTCAACGACCTCGCAGGCCGAACATCGATGCGGGAGCCGAGGCCAATCCAAGTTTGCAAAATATGCTCCAAACCTCTCATGGATTCAACAAAATGTGCTATCGGTCGGAGTAAACTCGTGTGGTTTCCTCTTTGGAAACAGGAGTTTGACGACCGTCGGTTTGCATGTTGATTTTCACTCGATGATCTCCTTGAGCGGTTCCCTTTCCATGAATGACAAAATTGATTTCATCACCCGGACTCATGCTGTTGATTGGCTCAAAAGAGATCCTTTGTCCGTTGATTTTGTGTCGGATCGAACCATCGATTGAAATGGGTTGAAGGCCTTGCGGGAAGTCGACTTGGAGCTGGACATTCGTCGCTGCCTTGGTTCCCTGATTGACCACGCGGACTTTGTATTTTGTGTCAGCACCGATTTCGATTGGGTCGATAACGTCATCAATATCAAAAAAGACATCAACCAGGTGTTCAACTGATAAGGGCTGCACCACGCTTGAGCTAACTTCGAGGTCGGCAAAGGACTCGAATTTGATGGGCTGGTTACCCACCTCAACAGGAGTGGTTTTTAATTCAACTGATGCACTGACATCGCGATCCAGTTTGGCCAAGCTCCAAAAAACGGAGTGGTCTGTTTGTCGGTAACGGCCTTGGTTGTTTGCACTGACAAATCTTAGGCCACTGGGTAACCGCGCCACCAGCTCCACATTGGTTGCTGTTGCGGTTCCGTTGTTGGAGACGGAGAATTTGTGGCTAACGTTTCGTTGGAGGTGTCGAATCGTCGGCCCATCGGTTTTTGTGACCAGGTTAGGTGCAACGACTTCAAGTGGCAGTTCATGTTTCGCTTGAAGCCCGCCGTCCGCGGAAGCAAACATAACGTTTTGAATCTTTCCAATTTGCGCCGCTTTTAAGGCAAGTTTGATTCGGCGAGATTGACCCGGCATTAACGTTCCAATTTCGTACTCGATTCCTTGACTACCATCGAGGAACTCAAGCTGCTTGGGGACATCTTGTTGGATCATTACGTTGGTTGCTGGCCCATCTCCTTTGTTCTTGACGGTAATATCAAATTTGATGTCGTCACCAATCAAGTGAATCGCTTGAGCTTGATGCAAAATCTCAAGCACTGGCTTGGTTACCAAGGTTCGCATGGAGGCTTGAGTGGCAAATGTTACTTGGGCTACGCTACCTATTTCGCCGTGACGAATGGGTTTAAGTTGGATCTTGATTCGTTTTTCCTGCCCGGGTCGAAGTTTGCCGATCTTCCACTGGAGATTGCTCCCTTGGTTGAGCGTTGGCTCGGGAGAGGCACCGAGGAACTGAGTTCCATTGGGGATTTGATCAGACACCGTTACGTCTTCGGCAGAAACTCGCCCGACGTTCTTGATAATCAACTGGAAATCGGCAGTTGTATTGACTTGGATTTCTTGCGGAGAAATTTTTTCAACGATGAGTGCCGGTGCCCTTACACCTTCGAGCTGTCTTTCACCAGGAATATTTTTGGTGAGGGAGGCGGTCGCAGAAGAGGTGGGCATCGGGATCGTATTGAGCCGACTGGTAGGGCGATTGTTATTGCTGAGTGGCGCGGAGCTGGTTTTTGCCGCCTGATTGACGTTGTTGTTCGGGAAAGCACTCTTTTGAAGGGTGGAGCCTTGCGAACTTCGATTCCCGAAGGGAGAGGTTGAAGTGGCCGACTGCCGAGTCTTGTTTGGGCTGGGTGTCTGCCCGAGTCCGCTTAGAGCAGGCGCGCTGTTGTTTCTTAAACTTGAGGGCGGATTGGGGGTGGTCTTGACCGGTTGGCGAGGTTCAAAGACTTGATTGGATTCAAACGATGAGGCTTGTGGTTTGAACCCTCCCAAATTGGTGCTACTTTGGGAGCCGTTGATCGGGGCGAGTCTGCTCGCTGAATTGCTGTTCGAATTGAAATTACCCCCAATGTTTGGTTGACGAGTTGCCCCCAAGCCACCGGCAGTTACATTTGGCTTAAACCCAGTTTTGGGAGCGCTACCAAATCCAGATTGAACCGTTGGAGGCGCAAACGATTTTCGGGTTTGATTAGGGGGGGTGATCGTACCTGCTCCCTTGGCAACCTTCTTGTTTGCGGCTGCCTTGTCGCTGGCTTTTTGCAACAGGTCTTCGGCTAATTGGGCGGTCGATTTCTCCGGTCGTTTACCGAGGGGGGCTGTGTTTGAACCTGGCGTTTGTGTTGCCGTCTTGGATGAAACGCCAGGTGTTGTCTGCACGGGGACTTTAATGTTTGGAATGGGTGACTTGTTGGGCTCGGCGGTTTTTAATGCTTGGAAGCCATTGTTCGCACCAAAGGGTGGCCCACCTGCTTGAGCAAATCTCTCGGGCGGTTTGGTTTTTGGGGTCAAAGGGACGTAGGGTATTTTGCTGTCGTTGGAGCCAGATGACTTTGCTGCAGGTAGGGCCGGGTTAAACGTGCCAGTCGGTTTGACGATTTTTGCATTGATAGATGGCGTGTTTTGAGCCAACTTGATTTGGTTTTTGCCGAAAGCGGATGGGCTTGTTTGGAATTGCGAACTGGTCGTGGCGCCTGACTTGACTCCATCGCTCGTTTTATTGGTGGCGGCCTTCGCTGGTTCGATCCCTTCCACCCCTGTTTGGGAAACGTCCGATTTCAAAGGGGCTGATTTTGAGGCAACCGCTGTCTCGTTGTTTTCTTCATTTCCATTGCTGTCCATGGTTTGGATGACAGCAAAGGTCCCCAAGGCGATAAAGATCCCGACACCAACGAGGCGACCAATGATTGCCTTGTTAAAACGTGGGCCAGTTTCTTGTTCAATTTCTTGATCGGAATCAGACATGACACTTTTTCCAAGTTGAATTCTTGCGGGTTGCAGAATTCGAAAACGTGTAACATGGTCGTGCCGAGTCGAGCTGTTGTCGAATGATGAACAGTTCTTCCGTCGTGGCTCTTCGGCGTCCATGCCGTATTAAATAAAGTTGAAAAGCTTTGCGGGCGCAAGTCCGGCGCAACTTAACAGTATTGGGATACCAGATTGAAACCTCGGCGGACAAGGTCAGTTGTCTTTTTGCTGGTTGGATGCTTGGCGAAAAGCCAAGAGCCGATGCGGAAATGCCATTTTGACGTTTCGCTAGCATCTCGCCTGAGTCTCGATAAGTCGGCTTAAATTCAAAGCCGATCGAGGTTTTTTCGGTCTTTTGCGTTGAGGTGCCGCTTCAGACGTTCGAGTAAGCTTGAGCTCGAAGCGGCGTTTGCCTTGGAGTACTCGTCGTACTTGCCTGCTAATTGAGCTTCCCGTTGATCCAATTCGGTCTTCTTTTGGTCTAATTCAGCGTTCAATTGACTCAGTTTGGCGCGTTGAATTGACAGCTCAACTTCAGCGTCCCGTAGCTTGGACGTCAGTTCGCCCTTAAGTTGACCGATACGTCTTGCGTCTTCCGCAGTTTGTTGGTTGTGCGGTTCTTGAAGGTTATCAAAGTCCACTTCGGGGGGCGTGAGTTCAGGTTTGGCGGTGGGCACCGGTGAGGTTGCTTCGAGGGAGGGTCGATGATCGGGATCGATGCCGTATTTGGAAAGCATGGCAGCTTTTTGGCGGCTCCAATGTGAATCGGAATCCTCCGGATCTTTTCCCTGTTCTGACTTCGGATTTGTAATCTGATTGACAGTCGACGAGGTGTCGCTGTTGCGAGGGGCAAGTTCATCGGTGGGTTGAGCCTGGGGGTCCGATGGGTGTTGCTGACTTTTCATCGCGTCGGCGATATCCTCAAGACGCTGCTCAAGGGCGTGGAACCGATGGTCTAGATCGTTCTTGATTACCATCAGCTTCGGGTCTGGCTGGCAAGGGATTTTGTCAGCGATCTGTTTGAGCTGTTCGGTTAATTGTTCAAATCGTTGGTCGATTTTTGCTTCAAAAATCGGCGAGGATGCCTCGCTTCGCTCGCCATTTTCATGGAGTGCGATCAGGAGGTCGATGTTTGCAAGAATCTGGGTGGACCGATCAATACCTGAATTTTCAGATTTAAGATTTGCTGGTGTTGGAGTGCCAGTGGATTCAGATTTGATTGGATCCTCATCTCGCGCAGATTGATCCTGAGGCTTTAGATTCGCCTCAGTTGTGTTCTGTTTTTCAGTGCGATTGGACATAAAATCGGAAGGATTTGTTTGGGACAAGTTGGATGAATTTCCCGGATAACAATGAAAGATAGGTTAGGAATAGGTGACTGGATTAAAAAACCAGACTTTTAAACGATTTCCTGGGGCTTTGATTTATCCGAAGGATCGTTGGAACTGTAACCCAACGGTCATTTGAATTTGGGTCCATGACACCGTCGATGACCTCGCGTAACATGGGGGCTCCATCGAACGCCTGAAGCAGGATCACCAATGCCAGACAAGCCCTTTGTTCATCTCCATTGTCATAGTCACTACAGCCTTCTGGATGGGGCGAGCTCGATTCCGAAGCTTGTCCAGCGGACCGTTGACCACGGCATGAATGCGTTGGCGTTGACTGACCACGGAAATATGCATGGGGCGTTAGAGTTTTACCGGGCGTGTCGAGCCAAAGAGATCAACCCGATCATTGGCTACGAAGCCTATATTGCTCCGGGCAGTCGCAAAGAAAAGTCCGGGGGAAAGGGTAAGGACTCAAGTTACCATCTGACGCTACTCTGTCAGAACGCCACCGGATTTAAGAATCTCGTCAAAATGGCATCGCACGCCAGTCTCGACGGTTTCTACTTTAAGCCGCGAATCGATAAAGAGCTGTTGCAGGAATTCAACGAGGGCATTATTTGCTTGAGTGGTTGCGTTTCAAGCGAGTTTAGCCGAGCCATCTTGCGTGGTGGCAACGGTGCCGAGGAGGCTCTGAATGAAGCCAAAGATGTAGCGAAGTGGTTTCATGATCTGTTTGGTGAGAGATATTTCATTGAGATCATGAACAACAATGTTGACATTCAGAAACCACAGCTCAAAGGAGCCGTGGAAGTCGCTAATAGTGTTGGCTTGCCTTTGGTCGCGACGAGTGATTGTCATTACGTCGATCAGGATGATGCCGAGGCCCAGGATGTGATGCTTTGTATCAACATGGGCAAGTTCCGAACGGATGCGGCACGAATGAAGATGGAAGGCAATCAGTTTTATCTTCGCCCTCCCGAAGAAATGTATCGACATTTTCCGGGGCTTGACGATGCGGTCGCTCGCAGCCAGGAGATCGCCGATACGGTCGATATTCAATTGGAATTAGGTGAGCGGTATTTCCCCGTCTTTGATTTGCCTCAAGAACGAACTCCCGAGGATGAGCTCCGCGATCTGTGTATGAAAGGATTACACGACCGTTATTTAAATAACGAGGAAATGCGACCCAATGGGGAGCTTTCGCAGGTTGTGATGGATCGGCTCAACCGGGAACTTGGTGTCATCAACAAGTTGGGGTTCGCCAACTACTTCTTGATTTGTTGGGACTTTGTCGAGCAAGCCCGGAAACGTGATATCCCCTCGACCGCTCGTGGAAGCGGAGTAGGCGCGTTGGTTTGCTACGCGCTCTATCTCAGCCATGTTTGTCCGATCAAGTACAGTTTGCTCTTTGAGCGGTTTCTCGACGAGAATCGGCTGGAAGCTCCTGATATTGATATCGACTTTTGCAAAGAGCGTCGCGGCGAAATCATTCGTTATGTCAAGGAGAAATACGGAGAAGACAGTGTTGCTCAAATTGGCACCTTTGGAACGATGAAGGCTCGCGCAGCCATTAAAGATGTTGGGCGTGTGCTGGGGATTCCGTTGGCTCGAGTCAACCAAATCACCGGCATGATTCCTGACAAGCTGGGGATCTCTCTTGAAGAAGCGATTGAGTCCAGCGACGAACTGCGCGGTGTTTACGATGGTGATCCGGAAGTTCAGGAGATGATCGATTTTGCACTGAAGCTCGAAGGCCTTGCGCGAAATGTCGGAACGCACGCTGCTGCGGTCGTGATCAGTGACGGGCCGCTGACCGACTTTGTTCCGTTGACTCGTGTCTCGGGCAAAGAGGATGTCATTACGCAGTGGTCGATGAACGACGTTGAGGATGCAGGTCTCTTAAAGATGGACTTTTTGGGTTTGCGAACCCTCACGATTTTGAGCAATGCCGTCAAACTGATTGAACAAACGACCGGTGAAAAAGTCGATCCACTGGAGTTTCCGCTGGACGATGCGGCGACATTCAAGCTCCTTCAAAGTGGGGATACCAAAGGTGTGTTCCAGCTTGAAAGTGGCGGGATTCGCGACCTGCTTCAAAAAATGAAGCCTGACCATTTCCGCGATATCATTGCGACGAACGCTCTTTATCGCCCCGGTCCACTCGAAGGTGGCATGGTTAAGCAATACATCGAAGTTAAAAACGGACGTGAGACGGCCGAATATAAACTCGATGTTTTGAAAGAGATTCTCGAAGAGACGCACGGCGTGATGGTGTACCAAGAGCAGGTCATGCAGATCCTGAACCGACTTGGACAGATTCCGCTTGCTTCAGCGTACACGTGTATCAAGGCGATCAGTAAGAAAAAAGAAAAGGTCATCGCGAATAACCATGAAGCATACATGGTAGGTGCGGTTGAACAGGGGCTCTCGAAAAAAGATGCTCAGGACATGTGGGACATGATCCTCAAGTTTGCGGGATATGGTTTTAATAAAAGTCATTCAACTGCTTATGCCGCGATCGCCTGGCAAACGGCTTACTTGAAAACCCACTACCCGGTCGAATTCATGGCGGCTTTATTGACCGGTGATATTCCGGGACGAAACTTTACCAGCAAAGACTCCCTGGTCGAGCACATGGAAGATTGCGATCGGATGGAGGTTGAAGTCATTGCTCCGTGTATCAATCAGTCAGGAGTCTTGTTCACGGTTGCCAATGACAAGATTCATTTTGCGATGTCGGCCATCAAAGGCTGTGGCGGTTCGGCGGCCCAGGCCATTGTTGACGATCGCAACAAGAATGGCCCGTTTAAAGATATTTTCGACTTCTGTGAGCGTGTTGAGTCTTCAAAATGCAATCGTTCATCGATTGAAACTCTCATCAAAGCCGGAGCAATGGATTGTTTTAACGCAAAAAGATCTCAGTTGTCGGCTGTGGTCGATCGGGCTTTGCAATCGGGCGCTGCAGTGATTGCCGATAAAAAAAGTGGCCAGAAAAGTCTGTTCGGTGGCGACGATGATGAGGGCGATGACGGCGAGGAGATGGAAGTGATTCTTCCCGAGATGGATGAATGGGAAGAACGGATGTTGCTCAATGCTGAAAAGGAAGTCTTGGGGTTCTATTTAACCAGCCATCCACTTGCTCAATTCGAAGCCCAGTTGGCGAGATATTGTTCGCACAAAACCTCAGGGCTTGAGGGAACCAAAGATCGTGACCGAGTCAGTATGGGGGGGATGATTTCATCGGTAAAACATTCGCATGTCAAGAATCCGCGAGATCAAAATTCGCCGACGAAATACGTGATGTTTGATTTGGAGGACGTGGATGGGGCCATTCGCTGTATTCTGTGGCCTCAAGATTTCGCCTCGCAAGGCGAAGCGGTAATCTCTGATGAGGTGGTTGTCCTTCAAGGCAGGTTGGATTATCGCGGTGGAGATGAGGCCAATTTAATTGTCGATAAGGTGATTCCAATCAACCAGCTTGATCAAAACTTGACGCATGGAGTCAAGATCATGATTGATCAGCAACAACACGGAGAAGACGCCCTTAAGAATGCCTACGAGATTTTGCGTGGCTATCCCGGTAATCGACAGCTGAAAATCGAAATCGTGCTTGAGGATGGGATGCGGGTTGAGTTGGACTCCAATAAGAAAATTGATATTAACGATCAATTGACAAGTCGTCTCACTGAATTGCTAGGGAAGACGTCGGTTGAAATGTTAATTGATCGAAAATCCCTATCGGCTAAAGCAGAACCAAAAAAGTGGGGTCGATAGTCGTTTTTGAAGACTCAGTTGTTCGGCAACGTTCAGCGATAGGATAAAGATTACAGCGGGAGTCGTTAGCTTGAACAATGAATTTTCTGACGAAACACTGGGGTCGCCTCGACTTCCTGAATCGTCCCTTCATCTCGATGGGGGAGCGGCTAAATTGCTGCGATGGCTGCTTTTCATTACCGGTTGCGGGTTGTTGACCGCGACTCTGGCGATTTTCCTTCCAGCTAAAATGATGGCATCGGCACATGAATGGCTGGGCTTGGGAGACTTTCCCGAAGTTCCCATCGTCTTGTATTTGGCTCGTTCAACTTCCCTCTTGTATGCGGTGCATGGCTCATTGATGGTTTACGTGTCGTTGGACATGAACCGATATTGGCCGTTGGTCAAGCTGTTCGGTTGGCTACACATCGCCATTGGTTTGTCGATGTTGGGGATTGATATTAGTTCATCGATGCCGACTTATTGGGTTGCAATCGAGGGAATCCCCATCGCAATTGCCGGGTGCGTTATCGTGGGCCTTTGGAAAAAAGTGGAATCAAATTCAGACAATTAGGTTGGGTTGTCGGTATGAGCCTTGCTCAGTGAACTGAGCCTGTTGTCTCATTTGTGATGCTTGAATCGAACTTGTTTTTCACTGATTGGTGAAACAATAAGGTTGTTTTCATCTTTTCCTCCTTGTTCATTGCTTCATGCCCAACCGCTTGGCAACAGCAACAAATTTGAACAACGCGGTTCACTCTTAGGAAATGGGTGACGAGCCAATGCTGAGGGCAAGGCTCGCAGAGCGACAGTTTTTCGAACATTCCGCTTGGAGGAAGCATTGGACTGACGGTCTGAGAACTCGTTCTCGATTAAGGCTCAAAATCATTTGCTTCAGCGGATTGGCTCGCGGTCATTTGCCTGCGACCTTGGATGCCAGGCTGAATTTTATTTCAGCCAGCCTAGAGATCGAAGGAATTCATCCATTTCGTCAATCGTATACGGGTACCACTGGCCGTCTTCTTTGTTGGTATTGAAAAAGCCATGGCTAGCGCCCGCGTACAGTCTTAAATCGCTTTTGACTCCGACACTTTGCATTTTTTGTTGGAATCGTTGTGCTGTCGCGATCGGAATAAGTTTGTCGTTGGTCCCTAAAAATACAATCGACGGTACATCATCTTTTGAGATGTTGTGAGCTGGTGAAAATTCTTGAAACCGCTGGCCGACTCGGCTGGTTCCCCACCCTCCGGGACCGTTATCGTAAACGGGGTTAAATAAAATCATCGCATTGGCACGCGCGGGAATGGACTGATCATCGTTGGGGTCATCAGTTCCATCGGTCGTGCCAAGGAAAGCAGCTAAATGACCACCCGCTGATCCGCCTGCCGTCGCTATTTTACTCGGGTTGATCCCAAACTCGCTGGCGCGGCTGCGCACCCACCGCATGGCTGATTTGGCATCATGGATACAACGCGTCGGAGTTCGGTCGACTAACGTCGGTTTCTCTGCCTGGGGACCATTCTGTTGCTTTTTTTTGGCAGGCTTGTTCAGTAAGCGATACTGGACTTGAAAGCAAACCAAGCCGTGTTTAGTCAGATGCTCACAGTGCGCGTCGAATTGGCCAGGTTTGCCACCGACCCAACCGCCTCCATGAAAAAAGACGACTGCCGGTCTTGAGTCAGAGGCATCCCATAGCTTGGGTTTTGAGATGTGGATGGTCAATTCTCGACCAGCAACTTTTTTGTAAACCTGGGTTTCTTTGGCCGGTGCTTGTTGGCTGCGCAAATGAGGAGTGACGCAGAGCATCGCAATAAAGGTCACTGCAAAACCAACTTGTTGAACTGTAAATTTCATGAAATTGCCTCAGGCTAAGATCTTCTTGGACCGTCGAAAATAGATCGTAATGAGACCGGTCCAGAGAAACAACAGACCGCTGGGTTCTGGAACGGCGGTTGTCGTGAAAGTCAAATTGTCCATGGCGAAATAGGTCGGAGTGTTGATACCAAAGGCGCCGACGTCCGATGAAGCGAATGTTACTCCGACCGACCGAACGCTCCCCAAGGAGGTCAAATCAACGGTGGCCCATTGGTTGAGGATGTAGTCGAGGCTGTTATCTGAGAAACGAAAATCGGCAAGGAAAAACTCAACCGATCCCGTCTGATTGCCTCCCCGATCTACTTGGTCATATCCAACCAAATTGATTTTGAAAAAATCTTCCTCGTTCCCCGACTCACCGCCGAAGGTTTTTCCGAAACTATCTCCATTGGCCATCGAGAGCGCTGCGTAGGTTGTGTTGGTCAGATCAACGGATTGCAAACTGGTGTTCTCTGGAAGATTAAAGTAACTGGCGTCGGAGAAAGCGACGGTATAATTTTCGTTAAGATTCATCCCCCCTGCCCCGTCGCTACCGCCGCCGGGATAGGCTGCATACTGGTTGGTGAAACCAGGAGTAGTGTTGTCACTGATGTTAGACCAACTAAACCCATTCCACGAACCGAAAGTGGATTCAAAGCTGTTGAAAAAGTCGAGAGAATCCATTTCCCAAGTTTGCAATGTCTCGCCAAACGCGCCGGTTCCGGTGATTGTGAAATTATTTCGGTAAGGAGAACCGCCGGCCGTGTCACCATTAAAGAAACCACTTCCTGGGACAGGGAGGGATTCAAAAGAAACAACCGAAGTTTGAGCATTTAACGCAGCGGTTGCGAACAGAAAAACGACGAGAGTCAGTGGAATTGAGAATTTTATTTTCATGAGAAAAGTACAAAGTTGAAAAGGAAGAAAAGAAAAACAATCTTGCGGCCGAGCGAACTCAATCCAGCTCATTAGTTGAATCACCCGAATCGCGAGTGCAAATTGCAGCCAGAGGAATCAGGTCCATGTTTTCAGAGAGGAAGCGAACGCTCCCATCACAAAATGCTCCGTTTGCACCTTGGGGGTGATCACTGTGAATGTCATTTTCAAAAGAAGGTGCTTGATTGATCGGAAATGCTTGGTCAAAAACATTTCGCCCATTGATCCATTGGCCATCTGGCCAACCAGTGTCTTCTGCCACAATCAAGGTGTTGCTAGAACCATCCCGAATATCTCGCAAAGCAATCGCGACATTGTGGACGAGTGTGCCTTTGGGCGGGTTGTTGGGGCCATTGATTCGTTCGCCATAAATCCCGCCGTAATCAGTAGGCCCCCGGCCCTGAACAGTTTGGGCGCCACGTTTGCCGGTCGGGCAAATAAACACTGGGAGAATGGTGGCGGCAGCCGGTTTGTTGAACTCGCTGTCAAAAGCCGTCTTGAGATCAAGTCGGGAGAAGACATTTTGTTGTTCGATGAAAGGGAGCAGGTAAGCACTCCACGCGATTTGTCGTTGGGTCGGATTGCCCCGGACGCGCCATTCGGTCACACCGATGGGAAAAGATTGAATTCCGCTGTGGTACGCTTGCAGTCCGATTCCAAGTTGGCGGAGGTTGTTGGCGCAGGTGGTTCTTCGCGCCGATTCACGGACCATCTGAACTGCGGGAAGCAGCATTCCAAGGAGGATGCCGATAATTGCGATGACCACTAGCAGTTCAACGAGCGTGAAGGCTCGCTTAGAGCAAGCAGGTTTTACCCGCGGACCACAGGGGCAGCTGTTTTTTGACATTTGAATCAATCATTGCCGACTTGTTTGTCCCTCGCAAAACAATGTCGCTAGTTTCTTTTTGGCAGGTATTCTGACTCTCGGCCAATCAAATCTACCTTCTCATCAGGCAAGCGAATGGCCCGACAATGGTTTAACAGAGTGAGATGATTTTTGACCGATTACAGCGGCGGGGCCGTTCCAGAATCACACTGGATTCCCTTTAACCGCTCGAAACGCTTCGCAGCGGTCACCAAAATAACGACAACAGTTTACTTGCCAATTTCGACAGCGTCTATCCGTGGAGCTATCCACGGTAAATTACACTTGAGATTACAACCGCTCTCAGACTGTCGGTAGACAAAAAATGCCCGCCAACTTTGTGTTGACGAGCATTGATTGTTTATTTAACCCTGGCTTGGCATGTGTGCACTTGCCGCCTGAGCATTAATTGAGATCAAAACGATCAAGATTCATTACTCTGCTCCATACCGCGACAAAGTCATGAACGAACTTTTCTTTCGCATCATCGCTCGCGTAGGCTTCTGCAATCGCCCTAAGCTGGCTGTTGGAGCCAAAGGCTAGGTCGACACGAGTCGCCGTCCACTTAACCTCACTCGAACCGTTCTCGCGAGCCTCAAATAGGTGTGAACATTGTTCATGCTCTTTCCACTCGACGCCGGCTTCCAACAAGTTGACGAAAAAGTCATTTGTTAATTGCTCAGGACTGTCAGTAAATACCCCTAAGTTCGATTGCCCATGGTTTGCATTGAGCACACGCATTCCACCAACTAAAGCCGTCATCTCCGGGGCACTGAGTGTTAACAAGTGTGCTTTGTCGACCAGTAGTTCCTCCGCCGGACGCGTGTGAGCGGGATTCATATAGTTTCGAAAGCCATCAGCACTCGGCTCAAGGTGCCCAACGGATTCGACGTCCGTCATTTCTGCACTGGCATCTGTACGACCTGGAGAGAAAGGCACGGTCACTTCATGCCCAGCTGCTCTTGCTGCGGTTTCAACTGCAGCGCAACCACCCAGCACAATAAGGTCAGCGAGTGAAACGGATTTCCCCGTGGCATTAAATTCTGCTTGGAGTTTTTCGAGTGCGGAAATAACTTTGCCGAGTTCTTCCGGATTGTTGGCTTCCCAGTCTTTCTGAGGTGCCAATCGGATACGTGCTCCGTTGGCTCCACCTCGTTTGTCTGTTCCGCGGAAAGTCGAAGCGGATGCCCATGCAGTGCTAACCAGCTGTCCAATGGACAAGCCAGATTCCATGACTTTCGTTTTTAGGTCCGCGATTTCGGCATCGCTGATGAGGTCGTGATCCAATGCGGGAACCGGGTCTTGCCAGAGTCGAGCTTCGGGAACCTTGGAACCGAGGCAACGGGATACCGGTCCCATGTCGCGATGAGTCAATTTGTACCAGGCTTCGGCAAACGCCGTTGCAAATTCATCTGGATTTTCATGGAATCGCCGAGAGATCTTTTCGTAGGCAGGATCCATTCTCAGAGCGATGTCAGTCGTAAACATGATTGGGCCGTTTGTCTTCGATGGATCGTGTGCATCGATGACGGTCGTGGCGGCGGCGGGATCGGAAGGTTTCCATTGCATTGCACCTCCTGGGCTTTTCACCAAATCCCAGTCATAGCCAAACAGATTGTCAAAGTATCCATTGTCCCAAGTCGTCGGTTTGGCAGTCCAAGCGCCTTCGAGTCCGCTTGTGATCGTATCACTACCGTTGCCAGTGCCATAGCTGTTTTTCCAGCCTAGCCCTTGTTGTTCGAGGGGCGCACCTTCGGGTTCAGGACCGACATACTGAGCATCGCTGGCGGCACCGTGTGCTTTACCGAAAGTATGTCCGCCTGCGATCAGTGCAACGGTTTCTTCGTCGTTCATCGCCATCCGCCCAAAGGTTTCGCGGATATCCTGAGCCGACTCAAGTCCACTCGGCACACCGTTCGGGCCTTCAGGGTTGACGTAAATTAGACCCATTTGGACGGCGCCCAAAGGATTTTCCAATTCCCGCTCACCCGTGTATCGTTTGTCGCCCAGCCACTCGGTTTCCGGTCCCCAATAAATGTCGCCTTCGGGTTCCCAGATATCCTCACGACCACCTGCAAAACCGATGGTCTCAAAGCCCATCGACTCGAGTGCAATGTTGCCCGTGTAGACCATCAAGTCCGCCCAAGAAAGAGCACTGCCGTATTTCTTCTTGATGGGCCAAAGCAGACGGCGTGCTTTGTCGAGGTTTGCATTGTCAGGCCAACTGTTAAGCGGTGCGAACCGCAGAGTGCCTGATGAAGCTCCCCCGCGACCGTCGCCTACGCGATATGTTCCGGCGCTGTGCCAAGCCATGCGGATCATTAATGGTCCATAGTGTCCCCAGTCCGCAGGCCACCAGTCTTGCGAAGTCGTGAGCGTCTGTTCGATGTCTTTGCCGAGTTCATCCAAGTCAATTTTGCTGAACTCCTCAGCGTAGTTGAAGCCGTTTGGCATCGGACTGGTACAAGGAGCATTTTGATGCAACATTTTCAAGTTCAACTGATTGGGCCACCAGTCTGAATTTGATAAAGCTCCAGCTGCAGTGTGACGCTGTTTTGCAGGACCCATGACTGGACACTGGCTAATATCACCGTTTCCATCAGATGACATGATCGTATTCCTATATTTGAATTGCTTGATAGTTACTGAGTTTGGTTCAAACGGCAGTTCAATACCATCGCGCTTCGTGGGCGATTGAGGAGGTCAACGACCATCCCGAGAATCTACACCAACGGCTTGCGGTTCGTGTCAGTATTTGAGTCTGCGACACCAACTTAGTTTTTACAACGTTAAGCCAAATATTTAAAGGTGCGACAGCTTGATTCAGGCTGATAAGACGACGGAGTAATTCCGGTTTTTCGATCTCCGTCGCCCAATTGAACCGCTTTCAGCGGTGTCCGAGAATCTGAAAAGTTAAATAAGTGACGAAACCAGCTTTTTAAAAAAATCGCCGAGACCATGTTCCCGGGATGGGTGCTGGTGTTGACAAAACGTCGGTTGTTTGAGCACGAGAGAAGGCGTTCTGGCTGGAGTTTTCTCTTCAGGATCAAGGCGGATGGTTCAATCACATGTACAGCTCTTATTCGAGGCAGTCGTTTTCTTTCAGTTTTCTCGTCGGCCCGAAAAAGTAAAACAGACCCGGGCGAATCAAGAACTCGCAAAGGGTCGAAGTAATCAAACCACCGACAATGACCGTGGCGACGGGATAAAGAATTTCGCGGCCGGGCAAACTGCCAGAGATAATCAAAGGCAGTAAGCCGATACCCGTCGTCAATGCCGTCATCAGAACCGGTGTCATTCGCTCCAGGCTACCCTCAAGAATTTTCTCGTAGGTGATTTCGCCCTCAGAGTTGGAGTTATTTAAGTAAGTCGAAACCAGCAGCAGACCATTTCTCGCCGCAATTCCACCGAGGGAAATAAAGCCGACCATTGCCGAGGTGGTAAAAACCTGCCCTGTCAAATTTAAAGCCAGAATTCCCCCAACGAATGCGACTGGTAGTGCGACTAAGATTTGAAACACAATGTTAATTGACGAAAAACTTGAATACAGAATTACAAATACCACGAACAAAGCCACAATAGAGAGGATCAAAATCTGTTGAGTTGCCTCCTGCTGGGCTTCGAACTGACCGCCATATTGAACGAAATAGTTTTCGGGTAATTCGACCTTTTCAACGACCTTTCGGATGTCAGCCACAGCGGTCGCTAAATCACTGTCGTCGGTATAGACACGCACGATGATTCGCCGACGGGAGTTTTCATGATTAATGGTGTTGGGACCACCGTATTGGTAGATGTTTGCAACGGTTGATAGTGGGATGGATCCACCGTCGGGAAGATCGATTGGAATGCGCCCAAGTTCCTCGAAGTTCTCCCGGTAGCGTTCAGGGAAGCGAATGACAATGTCAAAGGTCCGTTCCCGCTCGACCATCTGAGAAACGACTCGACCTTGCATGGCTATTTCGATTACTTCAAACACCTGTCCCGCGGTCAGTTTGTAGGCTGCTAGTTGCTCATAGTCAGGCTCGATGCGAAGTTGTGGGATCAGCTGCTGTTGTTCCAGTTTGGGTGGTTTGATCCCTTTGATTTGAGAAATGGCATCGCGAATTTCAGTCCCTTTTCGAACCAGGGTGTCCAAATCATCACCAAAAATCTTGACTGCAATCTGTGCCGTGGAGCCTGAAATCAAGTGGCTGATCAAATGCGCGATTGGTTGATCCGTTTCGCTACCGACATCCGGAACCAGCGCAGCGGTTTCTTCGAGAATCTCAATCACCTCTTGACGGGTTTTTCCGTGATTTTCGATGAGCGAAATGGTGTATTCGGTAGTGTTAACGCCCATGACATGCTCGTCATTTTCGGCGCGGCCGGTTCGTCCGGTGTAATAGCGGATAAAGCCAGCGGGGTTTTCTTCGCTGTGGACCAGTTTGGCGAGCTCTATGTTGGCGTTGCTGCTTATTTTTAAAGATGTTGCCAGTGAAGTTCCCGGGTCAGCAAACATATTCATCTGCATGGCGCCCTCGTCGAATTTAGGGATCCACTCCTGTCCCATGCGGATGGACATTAGCACGCAAACCACCACCGAGACGATCGTTGAAAGAAAGAGCATCGAAAACCCAAGTCGAGTCATGCTCAGCTTTATCATCGGAGCCAATCCGCCTTTGAGCCCCCGAACAATAAAGCTGTCTGATGTTTTGGACTTGGTCGAGGTTCGAGCCAGCAGGAAATAAGAGAGGACAGGCGTCAAAGTCAGTGAAACAAGTGTCGAGGCAACAATCGAAACGAGGTATGCCACACCTAAAGGGATGAACATTCGTCCTGAAATTCCACTCAGTGCAAATAGAGGTGAAAACACGACGATCACAAGTATCGTGCTGATGATGATTGCGTTTCGAACTTCAACACTGGCTTCGAAAATCACTTTGAGAATCGGGCGCGGATTTTCAGCACGGGAATTCTGTTTGAGACGACGGAAAATGTTTTCCACGTCAACGATAGCGTCGTCAACCAGCTCTCCCAGTGCAATTGCAATTCCACCAAGTGTCATCACGTTGATCGAAAGTTGAAAATATTGAAAAACCAGTGCGGTGACAAGAATCGAAACTGGAATCGCAGTCAACGTAATCAGGGTGGTTCGGACATTAAATAGAAACAGGAATAAAACGAGGACGACCAGGATTGACCCATCACGCAGTGCGTCAATTACATTGCCAACGCTGTGGTCGATAAACTCGCGCTGCTCATAGGTAATCTCTAGCTTGATATCGGTTGGTAATTTTTTGCGAAGTTCCTCAAGCTCTAAGACGATCGCATCTGACAACAGTCGGGTATCGGCTGTTGGTTGTTTTTGGATTGTTAAAACAACGCCGGGCTTACCGTTGATCGTCGCATCGCCCCTTTTGACTTGCGCCAACGGTTCGATGGTCGCGACATGTTCGAGTAGGACAGCACGCTCAGAATCTTGACGAACGACAATCCGTCTTAATTCTTCAATTTGGTTAATTCGTCCGATTCCTCGGACCAGAAATTCGCGAGAGTTCTGATCAACGTACCCCCCGTTTACATTGATATTGCTTTGTTTCAGGGCACGCTCAATGTCAGACAGCGCAATGTCGTACTTATGTAATTCGTGAAGATCAATCAGTACGTGGTACTGCTTGCGCCCCCCTCCCATCGTGATGACTTCTGAAATGCCAGGGATTTGTTGCAACCGCTTTTTTACCGTCCAGTCAGCTAGGGTCCGGATGTCCAGAGGGTCGGTTTCGCCCGTTTCGCTCCACATGCCAATTAGCATGACTTGTCCCAGTAGAGACGAAAGTGGACCAAGTCGAGGTTGGAACCTTGCAGGGATTTGGTCACGCGCAAGTGACATTCGCTCGCTCACGATTTGTCGAGAGCGATAAATGTCAGTGCCCCAGTCGAATTCAACGTTGATCACCGATAGCCCAACGTCAGATTTGCTGCGCACTGCGATCACGCCTGCGGCTCCGTTGACCGCTGCTTCTAAGGGAACGGTGACTTCACGCTCGACCTCTTCTGGGGCCATCCCCATGCACTCGGTGATGATCGTAACCCGCGGTCGCGTCAGGTCTGGAAGGACGTCGATGGGGAGTGACTTAACGGCGATACTTCCAAGCACAATTGCTGTCAACGCGATGCACAAGACGACCGCGCGACGATGAAGTGCAAATTGGATGATGGCGTTAAGCATTTTTAAGTACTGGAGATGGCCGTTGGTGTATTAGAAGCTTGTCATGATTGGCGCCGATACATCTTGAAACGTTGGTTGAACAAGATCACAAAACCATCATTGTTAATCGACTAAGTTGGCCTCGTTAACCCGATTCAATTTGTTCAAACCCCACGTTTTGTCACTTCTCCTTGGCAGTTATTCGCCGTTTTTGAGGCCCCGCGGTCACCAATGGTGCTTAAGCATCCCTAATGGCTTGGTGGGGAAGGGTTATTCGCAGAATACGGCGTTGAACCAACTCAATTTTGTTGCGTCCCTTTGGTTAATGCAAGAGACTGAATGGTTAAGGTAATCATTGATATTTTGGTATATAAATTAAATTGGAGCCGTCGTGATAAAGAAAAGGCATCGGGGTTTTACGCTAGTCGAGTTGCTCGTGGTGATCGCCATTATTGGCATCCTCATCGGAATGCTCCTTCCTGCAGTACAACAGGTTCGCGAGGCAGCCCGCCGAGCGGCTTGCTCAAACAATGTGCGTCAGCTTGGGTTGGCGATGATGAATTACGAAAGTGCCCATCAGGAGTTTCCGCCTGGGGTGAATCGAAATAAGGTCGGTGTGCGGGGAAATAATGGGCTTCCGGTGACACCTCGCCCAAGCAATGCCAACCAAGGCCGGTGGATTGCCTGGGGAGTCTATATTTTGCCCTTTGCTGAACAGAACAATCTCCATGATCTGTTTTCATCAAAGACCAATAGTTTTAATGACCATTGGTGGCTAAAAACGGACAACGAGGGAAAACCTCTTGGGTCCTACGAAATCCCAATGTTTAATTGTCCCAGCGATCCGAAGGGTACCACTAACTCTAACTACACACACAAGAACCTGGTGCCTGCCTATTACGGCGCTTCCAACTATGTTGGCAACGCGGGAGCCTGTTGGATTTATCAATCTGCTCGAACTTCCAATGCGAAAGACTGGGGCCCTTTGTCACGAAACTCGCGAACTACTTTTTCTGCGATGGCAGATGGTTCCAGCAACATTATTCTGCTTGGTGAAAGAAGCAGTCGCACCGAAGCTGAGTCAGGGCATCCGAACCCTCGCGTATCTTTTGGTGCCATCTGGGCTGGCTTTCTGGGTAAAAATAACACCTATGCCAACGGCGCTTCCAATGGTCAGGAGCGAGGAGTTGAGGCAGCCAATCTTGGTGTTGTGTACAACCTCAATGCGTTGGACTGGGGCGTCAATGGGCGTCGTACTCCACAAGGACTTGCTTCGAGCGATCATCCCCAAGGCGCCAATGTTTGTCTGGCAGATGGTTCCGCACATTATCTAAGTGATAACTTGGCCATCGAGGCGTTTGAGCAATTAGCAGCCATGGCTGACGGGCGAGTTGTTCTGGATTACTAAGTTTTGAGAATCGTATTCTCGATGAAATTTGAAATGAAGCGAAGGTTTGAATGTGCTCAAGCCTTCGCTTCAAATTTACTGCCTTGCCAACTTTTTTTAATTTTTTGAATGAAAATGAATTACAAAATCCATTTGTCGATTCCATGTTTGCTCGCCGCATTGGTTATTTGTGGATGTGGGCCTTCCAGTGGGACGATCTCCCCCGTTTCCGGAAAGTTAACACTTGATGGCGAACCGATGGCAGGAGTCGAAATTATATTTTCCCCGAAAATGGTTGAAGGGAACGCGAATCCCGGCCCCTATTCTGTTGGGACCACAGATGCTGCCGGCGACTTTACTCTCAAGACGCGATACGGAGACGAGGGGGCGGTAGTGGGATCCCATATCGTGACGATGCAATACAGCGATATTGAAGCGGGGGTCATGGAGGAGCTTCGGGGTGAGCTGGAAGATATCAAAACGTCCGGTGAGGGGGATGCTGAGGATATTAAAGCGCAGATGGCTGCGGTGACTGAAAAGCTCAAAGGTAGAGCGGTCATTCCAGCCGATGCTGAGGGTGAATTTGTAGTCAAACAAGGCGTTGATAATGTTGCGAACTTCGCCTTCGAAGCTCCCAAGTAATTTACAATCCGAAACGGCTTTCAAGAGCCCGGTCCTCATTGCCCGCAGCCCGGCAGTTTCCGAGGTTGTTGGACGGGGTAGCTGAGAAACAATGCCAGTCAGTGGCCTCATGGATTGGGCTTACGTTTCTGCTCCGAGTAAGGCTGCCTCTACTCGGAGCAAGGCTGCCTTCACCCAGAGCAAGGTGCTCCTGACAACCCCCTCGCTCGTCGCCGAGATTCCCTAATGGGTGTGACCTGCATGGGGATCTGCGCTACTCCCGGCAGCCTGCTTAAGTGCCAGGTTCAATTGATAGGAGAGGTTAAGGGCGTATTGTTCGTAGATGTCGAGCCGACTGTCTTTCTTGAGAACGGCGAAGCGTTTGTCCGCGTAAAGAACTTTCACGGGCGTCTTTTGGAACTCGTGAATGATGCTGCCGTCGTCTGCTGTATGCGTGTGGCTGATTTTCAAGAACACAAACGTTTCAGGACCTTCGCGGACCACAGATTGAATCGGAGCAACAACTTGTTCTTCCCAACTTTCAATCGGGACTTCAAGATGTGCTCGTTGACCTGGCTTAAAACGCCAGTTGACATAGGTTCGGTTTTGACCGTCGGTCGTTTGATTGACGATTTCATTTTTGATTTCAACGTAGATTGGAAACGCCTGAGAATCCGGATCAACGTGGTTCCCCACGAGATACAGGGGGAGTTGTTCGCGAACGACAGAGTCAGGCCCCTCGCCAAACTGAGCAGTGAAATTCCAGCCCTTTTCGCTTGCCTCTGCGACTTTGTCAATGTCGCTTTCAAATGCGAGTCCTCTGATTAACAAATCGCTGTGATGCGTCAGTTCGCAAAGAGTCTCGCCAAGTTCAAGATTGGATCCTTCGAGTGATAAAATGGTTTCAACCGTAAAGTATTGGTCGCCTGCGATGATTTTGGTAGTTGGGCGAACGATCGTCGAGGCCGGTTTGATCGTTTGCACTGACTGATCCAACAAAGCGGTTTCTTTCATTTTTTGGGGAACTGGCATTTCCATGTCAGGCGCGAAGATCGTTACATCCTGAGCCAGTTTTTTTGTTTTGACAAAATCCTGAATCATCTCATCATCCATGCCGCGAACGCTCAGTTCCTGTAACAGAGCAGCCCGTCGGTCTGTTAGGTCTTTAATCTCGAATTCTACATCAAGCAGTTTGGTTCGTGCTGTCACGCCTGATGCAACCAAGGGTTTCAATCGCTCGAGTTTTGCTTGATTGACGTCGAGTTTTGCAAACACGTCGAGTAACGCAACCTGAGAGGTGGCGATTGACTCGTCGGTGATCCGAACCTCAAAAAGTTTTTCGCCTGGTTGTACGGCTTGTCCCATCGCGACATAAACTTTGGTGACTCGGCCAGCAATCGACGCCGTGACGCTTCGGCGACTTTGAGGAATTCGCTCCACGACTTGGCCGGGAATTCTGACGGTTTGAAAGTAGTTTCGGGATTCAAATTTCCCTACCTCAAGCTCCATATTCTTCAGAGTCGTTTCACTCAACTCTACGATTGAATTGGAGCCATGACTCGTTGCCGTTGGTTCTTCTTCTTCTTGATCTATCACGACGGCGGCTGGGATAATCAGCGGTCGAAGTAGGAATCCTGCCACACCCCCGATTCCCAGGAGTGCCGAACACAAGAGAAGGGTCGGCCAGATATTTCGTAAATTTCGTGTCATGAGTGGCTTTGGCGGGCTGACAAATTCGAACGTATTTGGAAACCGAGTGAGTGGTTCATTCAAGGACTTGAGTGGGTCGCCCAACGCATTTTGAGCAGGACTCACGTTGCCCGATTTGGGGAGGAATGGATTGAAATCAAGCTGTTAAGTTAGTCGCACGTTTGAGTATTTAATTTCCCTAGCTCTATTGTACGGTATTTTTGGCCAAGGCATCGTCGAGCAGCAATCCTTCGATTTTCAATCGACTTTGCCAGACGAGACTTAGTGTGTCGAGGTACTCGAGCGTGATCTGAATTACGGTTTGCTGGGCGGTGAGCAATTGGAGAAAACTGACTTCTTCGGGATAGCCTTGCGTCAAGAGTTCCAGCGTTTGTTGGGCTTTGGGGAGCAGTTTGCTCGTGTACATTTCGGATTTGACCAGTGAGGACCGGTACTGCTGGAATTCGACTGAAAGTCGCTTGGATAGGCTCAGCTTGATGCGTTCGATCTCGTTCTGGGCGACGACTAACCTCGATTTTGCGGCAGCAATATTGCCTTGATTTCGATCACAGATCATCAGAGGAAGCTGTAGCTGGACACCTGTAAAAAAATGATTGCTCGTGGTGTCGCGGCCAACCGTCAGTTGTGACTGAAAGTCCGGGATTGTCTGAGCGACTTCCTTGTCAACGGTGCTTCGAATGCGTTGAACCTCAGCTTGGGCTGCGACAAGTTCGGGGCTGTTAGCCAAAATATGGGACAGGCACTCCTGATAGGTCACTTCGTCTACAACTGGATTTAGATTGCCCGTAAGGTCTTGAGGTGGGAGGTCGGGCTTCCCAATACTTGCGGCAAGCTCTCGCCAAGCACTTTTTTTGGCAACTTCGATTTCCGAGAGCAAGATCATTGTTTTTTGAGCCTGTAGCTCTGTCTGCAGTAGATCCGTCTTGGGAGTCTCGCCAGCTTCAAAGAGCTGATTTGATTTTGCAATTGCATCTTGTTGAGCCTGATAAAGCTGAGTGGTTAGCGTAAGCTTTTCGTGCGCAATGAGTGATTTGTAGAACGCTGATCGAACGTCTGTTTTTATTTTTAAGATCTGCTTTTCAAATTCAACTTCGAGGACACTGGCTTCGCGGTCCTTGATTTCCTGGCCCAGTGCCAATTTGTTGCCGCGAATATGCTGGCGTTGGAGGTACGCTCCCCAGATACCTGGATCATTTTCGTTTCCTGCCTCGTCAATAAACAGGCCCAACTTTGGGTTTGGGTGAAGCCCGGCTTGGGTGGCCTCGTGGCGGGCCGTTAAAATTCGCGCCAGCGCCGCGTTAAGCGTCGGGTGATTCTCCATTGCCATTTGCTCAAAGCGTTTCAATGAGTCGGTTGGCTCAGCACTTATCGGCCCGACAGATTCGGTTTGATTCGTAGCGAGACCCTGAAGTGCAATTGGAGATGATTTCTGAGCTTGCGTTTGCGCGCCAAGCTGCAGTGCAAACGTTAAAAGAACGATCACGGCGGCGCAGCAATAAATGAAAGATCGAATAACGATCCTCAACGGCAGTTCAAACACAATGCTCAATTGGGTCAGATTGTGAAACGGTAAGGCTTCGCATCTTTTTATCGACCTCGAAGACTATGACGATTAACGAAGCATTCACGTTGCGTTACTGAGCCCGTAAATCCCCCGTTTTATTGCTAGCAATACAGGAGAGATCAAAGAAATAATCCACAGTGGGTTAGGATTGTGCCGCGTAAGTCTTACTTTTTAGATTCGCCGAGGGAAGGATTACGTTCTCTTAAACAGGCCGTAAATTATTTCCTTGCGTGTCCACTGGGGCGCCTTCATTCGATTTGAGTTTTAAAAGGCGCCGATGACGCTCGAATTGTTGCGATTCAAAACGAATTGCCATTTTCTCCTTTTCAAATGAAATGGCGGTCATAAAATAACTCTCGCCATTACGTCAAAAAGGCTCAAACGCTCCTTATGCAAATTTCTCGTCAGCGAATTTTTCGTCAGCGAATTGTTTCCTGAATTGACTTGCGGTTGAGTCGGCCCGAAGCCCATTTGAATCCAAGAACCACGAAAAACGAATGTCTGCAAAAGATAACGAAGTCACTCCTGAACTCCTTCGTTGGAGGTGCATCGAAGACTGTCTGGAATTTGAGACCACTTCGGAAATTGATCCGGCCCATGGCGTAGTGGGGCAGCCAACCGCCTATGAAGCATTAAAATTTGGGATCCAGTGTCTTGCACCTGGTCAGAATGTTTATGTGCGAGGAGCTCGGGGTACCGGACGGATCACCATGGTGCGGCAGATCTTGAAAGAGCTTCAGCCGCAATCGGAATCCAAACGCGACTTCTGCTACGTGCATAACTTCAGCCGCGCGGACCATCCGCGATTGATTACTTTGCCATCAGGGACGGCGCATGATTTCCGTCGCCAAATGCAACTTGTTGCTGAGTATTTTGAGGAAGGCCTGACTAAATCACTCGAGTCGGAACCTCACCATTCACAGCGGCAAGCGATTCAAGAGCGAGTGCAGGCGAAGATTAAACAATCGACAGAGCCACTTGAGCAGGAAATTGAAGCCAATGGGATGGCCTTGGTATCGGTGCAACAAGGTCCCGCTTCACAAACCTTGATCATGCCTGTTGTTGACGGTAATCCAGTTCCGCCCGATCAGTTACGGGCCCTCATTGCTGAGGAAAAAGCCAGTCCCGAGCAATGGGTTGCCTATGAGGAAGCACTGCCAAAGTATCAGAAACGCCTTCAGGAAATTGGTCGCAAGGTCAACGATATCCTGCGTGCCGCCGCACTTGAAGTTCACGAGTTCAATGAGAGTATTGCAAGATCGTTGGCGACGGAATTTACGTCGACACTACTAAAGAAATTTCCTGGCGAGGTGGTGAAGCAATACATCGACCAAGTGATTGACGACGTTGTCGAAAATCGTTTGCAATTAGACCCTGAAAAACGCCCCAATTTTAAAGCGTTGTATGGGGTCAATGTTGTGTTGTCCCACTCGGATCTGTCGAGTCGACCGGTCGTCGAGGAGAACACGCCAAGCCTCATAAATTTACTTGGAACGGTTGAACCTGAATGGGGAGCAGGCGGAATGGCGGTTTCGGATTACCGCGGAATCCGAGCCGGTGCGTTGCTTCAAGCAGATCAGGGTTATTTAATCCTCGATGTCAATGAGGTCCTTTTAGAACCTGGTTCGTGGCGGGCTTTGATGCGAACGTTGCGGACGGGGAGATTGGAAATTGTTCCGCCGGAAGCCGGCTGGATGCGTCAAACGGTGGTAACCCAGCCGGAGCCAGTTGAAATTCAAGTTCGAGTGATTTTGATTGGTGACATGAAAACCTATTATCAGCTTGATCATGGGGACCCGGATTTTCGTGAGTTGTTCAAGGTTTTGGCCGATTTCGATAGTGAATTGCCGAGGGATTCAAACGGGGTTCGTCAGTATGCCAGTGTGGTGGCTGGTCTGGCAGCTGCAGAACAGCTTCCTCCCTTTCATCGAAGTGCTGTCGGTGCTCTTGCTGAGCATGGAGCCAGAATTGTCGCCCGGCGCAATCGTTTGTCGGCCCGTTTTGGTCGCATTGCAGACATCGCCCGCGAAGCAGCTTTTTTAGCGGCGAGCGAGGAATATGTAACCGATGAGCACGTCAAATTAGCAATCAAGAGAACCAAGGAACGGGCGAGTTTGCCTTCCCGGAAATTTCGTGAAATGGTCGAAAACCAAACCATCATGGTTCAAACCAAAGGCGAGGTGGTCGGGCAGATCAACGGTTTGGCCGTCATGCATTCCGGGCCATTAACTTACGGTTTTCCAGCTCGTATCACGGCGACGATTGGTCCCGGAAGTGCGGGGTTGATTAATATCGAAGGACGGGCACAAATGTCCGGGGCGATTCATACCAAGGGGTTTCATATACTCGGCGGATTGCTGCGGCACCTCTTAAGAACCGAACATCCCATGACTTTTAGTGCCTCATTGGCATTTGAACAAAGCTACGGTGGTATTGATGGTGACTCTGCTTCAGGCGCTGAAATTGTCTGTTTGTTAAGCGCTTTGACCAATGTTCCCGTCAAGCAATCAATGGCAATGACTGGTGCGATTGATCAGCACGGTCACTTGGAAGCGATTGGCGGAGTCAATGAAAAAATTGAAGGCTTCTACGACGCTTGTGATTACTTTGGGCTTACGGGAGATCAGGGCGTTGTCATACCTAAGTCCAATGCCGGAGATCTCATGCTTAGGGAGGAGATCGTCGCTGCCTGTGCTGCGGGTAAGTTTCACGTTTATGCCGTGGATAACATCTACGACGCGATCGAATTGATGACGGGGACAGAAGCAGGCCGGGTCGGAGACACGGGAGCTTATCCCGCGGGCACCTTGTTGTCCAAGGCCCATGATGAGGTTGAGAATTTTTGGCGGTTGACGCTTGCCAGCCCGCTGAGGATTTCACAGGTAGAGCGAAACGGTCAGTCGGACGACGATCAGCCGATGGCTCCGCCTGAACGCAATCTCGACCCCGATTGACCTTGCCAACCAAGTCGAGCTAAGCGTTTTCAGGTCGGAACCTTCAGAACTCTGGCGAGGTTAGGTTTTCAGTTGCTGTTCGCGCTCGTGATGAGCCGAGCTGGTTTGAGTACTGGGTACAGTTTGATTTGGCTGAGCGTCCATACTGGACTGCTTTTTTTTGCTAGATCATCAGCCGCCCGAAGGAGATGTGCAGCCGGCAAGGGGTGTTATCAATAACAAGCCCACAAGTAGGAGTTTTTTCGTCATACAGCACTTCGCGATCTGTTTAAAGGAAACGGTCTCAACCAAAAACTTGGGTAGGATTGTTAATAAAGAAATATTCCGCACTAAGCAATCCGCAATGGGGAAAACCGTAGTTTTAATCTTCAATTAACTCGAAGACCACGATTTAGGTGCTGTGGTGAACACTGTTATTACTGGCCGAGCTATCTCTATGAAATCAATTCGACAATTTTTGTGTTTACTGATGTTCGCGGTCTGGTTTGGCGGATTTACGTTTTACATTGCGGTGGTCGTTCCAACGGGAACTCAAGTGTTGGGCTCGGCTAGGATCCAAGGGTTTGTCACTCAGCAGGTTACTTGGCACTTGAACTGGATTACCGCCATTGCTGTGGTCTTAATGTTATGGGAGGTGTTTGCTGAGTTCCCCAAAAAATATCGTCGCTCAAGAATGCTGGCAGTTTCTTTGGTGATTGCGATTTTGGTGTTGATGCTGGCGCTCGTTTGGATTCACGGGATTCTGAATGGATTTCTTGACTTCGAAAACCGTTCGGTCCGTCAAAAAGCCACCTTCTATCAGTGGCACCGGCTCTATTTGTGGATCAGCACCATTCAGTGGGCCTTGGGGATTCTCTTCGCCTGGCTGTTGGTCAAAAATTGGACTCGTCAAAATTCATAAGGACCCCAAAGCTCGTCCGTGGCAGCAAGACCAGGGTGGCTTGTTTGGCAGGAGAACAGTGCACCTCGAGGCTAGAATCAAAACCTGATTCAATCCTGCGTTACCGATTCCGCCTCGGCTTGCCACTGGTCGTAAAGTGCTTTCGCGCGATCAAAGTCAGATTGAATCACGACGACGTCGACATAGCCGGGGGATTCAGCTTGGAATCCTGAAACAAAGCCACCTACCGCGGTCGCCTTGATATCGTTTTCTTGCAGGCGGCTCACCAGCACAGACGCTTGGAAATTGTCGTTAAACGTCTCGAGTTTTTTTGGCCGGGTTGGATCGTTTTCAGTCAGTTTGACACCAGCGACTAACCACTTACCAATCAATGTTAAGCCAAAAGACATCGCGACCATTAGGATGAAGGGACCGCTTGCCTCCAATCCATACTTGGAGACAGAGTAGGCTGAAATCGAAGCGGCAACCATCAACGCCAAAGCAAACCGCAGTGAAAATTGTGAACGGGAGGGATTGCTCAACGGAGGCCTTTTCGGGTTGGGGCTGCTTGGTTGTCATCGCTTTCGCGCGATCATTAGAAGGGAGGAGTGGACTCGCCGCTATCGAACATGTTTGGCTGATGCCGGAGGCTGCGAGTTAATCCAACAAGCTCCCGGTGCAACTTCATATATTCTTGCGAATTGGCATCCGGAGCAGCGACTGCAAAGTAGTCGTTGTTGATTCCCATGAATTGTTTGATGGCTTTTACTTTTTGAGGATCGTGATCTGCAAAAACGGCTTCCAGCTCAAAATCTCGATCCCACAGGACTTGGTCTGCGAGGAACTCGACGGTGTTTTTCCACTTATTCAAATCAACGGATTGCAAATCAGGAGGTTCGTGCCCGGGTGCCAACTCGGGCTCGAATCCGTCAGACCACTCAGAGGGGAGCGAGCAGGTCTGTTGGCAAGCTCGAATCATGGTTTCGCGATGATAGAAATCAGGCCGGTTCATTTGAGACATTTCAAATTCAATCTCAAGCAGCGAATTCAGCTGGCGATAAATTGCGTAAACTGTCGCTTCTCGCACTGCTGTCAGTTTAACAATGGGAGTCTCTGGATCGAGCAATCCGTGCGCCACCTCATGTAGCATCGCCATTTGCTGAGTCGGTTGCAGCGTATTAAACATGGCGACATCAGTCGAATAGGCCTCTCCCAGATCAACTGCAGATGTGATCATGTCATGAAGGTAGCCAACTGAGTTTAGAAACAGTTGGGCTTCATCTGCCACCAGCGTCCTGTCTCCTGTTGAAGTCGCCCACATCCTGAGGCCATCCTTGATGAATTAATTGATTTTGTTAATCGAGGCTTAATCGAATGAACGTCTTGCCGTTTCAGCCAAAAAAGTAATGGATTGCACATAGGAAATCAAGGAATCGATGGTTAACGCGGAAAACAGACGAAAACAATTTTGCATTCGTAACTTTGCATGCAAAAATGCGTTTAATCTTTAAGGGTTTTCGTTGCCAATTCAAATCAGCAGCTGAGTAGACACATTTTATCCAGATCGCCCCAACTCGTATGGCCCACGCTTATCGCGATGTTAGGCATGACGTTCGCTATTGGTCTTTTAGATTCATCGGCAGCGGCCGCTCGTGTCAGATTGGCGATGAAGAAACAGGACTCGCAGTCGGGAGCGTCAGAAACAGAGGCTGAGCGAGCGATTCGGCTTTTTAATGAAGGAAAATTTGACGATTCAATTTCACTGGCCAAGCTCATTCAAGCGGGTCTTAGTAATTTTAGCACTGAGGAAAAATGGCAACTGCTGATCATCGCGGCTCAGATGGAGCAGGGAGAGTACGCGAAAGCGCTGGAAACGGTCGACGCGGCAATTGAGCGATTTCCGAACAGCATTCGGATTCGTTGGGTAGGGGAAGAGGTGTGTCGGTTTAATGGGCAAACGAAGCGTGCATTGGTGATAATGGAGGAGATGCGCGAATTGGTAGCAGCCAATCGATTTCTATATCGAGACTCAGCCAATCAAATTTTGCTGGGCAAACTTATTTTGAAACTGGGGGGAGATGCCAAGGGGGTTCTCGACGATTATTTTTTTCCCGTCAGAAAGCGTGAGCCCAAAAATCCGGCTGTCTATTTGGCCATTGGCGAGTTGGCGATGGCTAAACACGATTACGGCCTGGCGGCTGAGAATTTTCTTAAACTCTTGGAACTGCAACCGAAGAACACTGACGCGATCTACCAGTTGGCAACCGCATACAAACCGAGTGATTCTGAGAAAATGAATGCTGCGGTTCAGTCGGCGTTGAAGATCAACAAGGCACATGTGCCTTGTTTACTTTTAGTTGCTGATGGGCAAATTAGTTCCGAGAACTACGAAGACGCATCCAACACACTCAACGCAATCCTTGAGGTTAATCCAAAGCAATTCGAAGCGTGGGCTTATAAGTCTGTGATCGCACATCTACAAAACGATCCCGAGAAAGAAGCCAAGTTTCGCAACGAGGCTTTGTCGAGTTGGCAGGACAATCCAGCCGTTGATCACATCATTGGTCGCGAGCTTTCCGAAAAATACCGATTTGCCGAAGGCGAAAAATGCCAGCGCCGTGCACTGGTGTACGATCGGCGGTTTTTGCCTGCCAAAATGCAGTTAGCCAACGACTTGTTAAGGCTGGGGCAGCAGCGAGAGGGGTGGGAATTGGCCGATGAAGTTTTCGACGCTGATCAGTACAGCGTTTTGGCTCACAACTTAGTTACCTTGCGAGATGAGATTTCCGATTTTAAGACTTTGAAGCGGGGCGGATTTGTAGTTCGAATGGAGGCGGAGGAGGCCAGTATTTATGGTGAACAGGTATTGGACCTCGTGACCGCCGCCCATGACAAGTTGGTTGAGAAGTACGCGGTCGAACTGGAATCACCCATCTTCATTGAGATTTTTCCGCGGCAAACAGATTTTGCAATCCGAACCTTTGGCATTCCCGGTGGAGCAGGATTTCTGGGGGTTTGTTTTGGTCGAGTGATCACCATGAATAGTCCAGCCGCCCAAGGGGTGGGCCTGACAAGTTGGGAATCGGTTCTGTGGCATGAATTTTGTCACGTGGTTACGCTCCAGAAAACAAAGAACAAAATGCCGCGCTGGCTAAGCGAGGGAATCTCGGTCTATGAGGAAAAACTCGCGAACCCGGCTTGGGGTGACACGATTAATGTTCAATATCGCGAAATGATTTTCAGTGAAGATTTGACACCTGTGAGCAAGTTGAGCGGTGCCTTCCTCAGACCGAAATCGCCGTTGCATCTGCAGTTTGCCTACTACGAATCATCGTTGGTGGTGGAATATATCATCGAAAATTTCGGGTTGCCTTCTCTCTTGAAAGTGCTGGACGATTTAAGCTTGGGGACGCCAATCAATGATGCACTGCGGCGACATGTTGCGCCGCCCGAATTCATCGACAAGGAGTTTGCTAAATTTGCTCAGGCTCGGGCCGATTCTCTCGCGCCCGATGCCACCTGGGACAAGCAGGAGCAGATGAAACTGCCCAACGTTGAGGTGCTGGCCCGCTGGAATGAAGATCATCCAGACAACCTGGTTGGGCTAATGGCCGAAGCGCAGGTTCGCTTTGAAAATAAAGAGTGGCTAAAAACGATTTCACTTTTGGAACGGGCCAATCAGTTGAGTCCGGTCACGAAATCTCCTTATCCTCTGCTTGCGCGGGCCTATCGAGAAATCGGCGAGAAGGAAAAAGAGTTCGCAACTCTTGAGAAATTTGCCGAAATGGAAGCCGATAGTGTCGAGCTGTTCACAACACTCTTGGAGGTGACGACGGGTAAAAAGGATTGGGAGAAGGTCAAGAAATACGCCACGCGTTTGTTGGCGCTCAATCCACTATTGATTACGCCTCACCGTTACCTTTCGATTGCTGCTGAAAAAACCAACGATGACGAAGCGCTGATTCAATCGCTCAGCGTGTTGGCAAAGATGAATCCTTTAGATGCGGCCGATGTGCATTTTCGCTTGGCTTCCGCGCATTTTCGAAAACATCAACTGGTGCTGGCGAAACGGCAGGCCATGATGGCGCTCGACAAAGCACCTCGCTACCGCGATGCACATTCATTATTTCTGAAAATTGTGGAGCAGCTTGACGGAGAGAAAGTGCCCGCCGCAAGTGACAAGAGGCCCGAAACACCTCCGGCTAAAAAGGAGTTGCCGTGACTGGCTTTCAAAAATTGAAATGGCCGCTGATTGGAATGGCAATCTTGATTGGCGGGGTTGCGTTTGCTCAGGAGTACCAGCGCCGTTATAGCGGAAATCGCCGTGCCAATGATGGTTACCGAAGATCGAATGATGATCGCAATGGCGTCCCCCTCTGGGAAAAGAGTCAGGAATTCGAGCACGACGTGTTTACCTTTGTGCGTGTTCAATACGATTCCTGGGGCGGGGGTGGTTGGGGGCGACGAGGTGGCAAGTGGCGCACCGATTATCCCGACGCAGATCTGAATCTCTCCTTTCGTCTTAAACAATTGACATCACTCGAAGTCGATCCCAACGGAGTTATCCTTCGGCTTACTGATGAAGAGCTATTCGATTATCCGTTTATTTACATTATCGAGCCTGGGAATCTGGAGTTTAGCCCCGCCGAGGTTGTCGCGTTGCGGAAATATTTGACCAAGGGTGGGTTCCTGATGGTTGATGATTTCTGGGGCGAAGATGAGTGGCGAAATTTTAATGCTGAAATGAAGCGTGTTTTCCCTGATCGAGAATCCGAGGAAGTGCCGCTTGAACATGATATCTTTCATATTGTCTATGACCTCAACGAGAAGCCTCAGATTCCAAGTATCGGCCATTACATGAATGGCATGCGGACCGAGCGATATGACGCTCAAGTCGCCCATTATCGCGGCATCTTTGATGATGACCGTCGAATGATGGTATTCATTTGTCACAACACTGATTTGGGTGACGGCTGGGAGCAGGAAGGCGTCTCTCGTGGATACTTTGAGACTTATTCAGAACCATTCGCCTATCCACTGGGGATCAACATCGTGACTTACGCGTTGACCCATTGAGATTGATAGAACAACCGCAACATCACTAATTAAATGCCAATCGGAGTCGTCCGTGTCACTCAACACTTTTGAAGAAGAGCAACTCGCCGTTCAACAGATTCGTGAAGGTCGCGATAAGATCTTTGAACAGCTTTCCAAAGTTATCGTCGGACAGGAAGACGTCATTGAGCAATTGCTGGTTAGTTTGTTTGCCGGTGGGAACTGTTTGATTACTGGTGCGCCAGGTCTGGCCAAGACGTTGCTGGTGCGAAGTATCGCCCAGATTTTTGACTTGGACTTTCGTCGCATTCAATTTACCCCTGACTTGATGCCGGCCGATATTACCGGGACCGAAATTTTGCAGGAGACTGCTGAAGGGGGGCGCCAGATGCAATTTGTAAAGGGGCCGATCTTTTCGAACGTTGTTCTGGCCGATGAAATCAACCGAACCCCTCCCAAAACCCAAGCCGCGTTGCTGGAGGCGATGCAAGAACATCAAGTGACTGCTGCTGGGACGAGTTACAAACTCGAAGAGCCATTCTTCGTTTTAGCGACACAAAATCCAATCGAAATGGAAGGTACGTATCCGCTTCCGGAGGCTCAGCTTGACCGATTCATGTTCAATGTTCGAATTGAATATTTGAGTCAGGATGACGAAGTCAAAGTCGTTCAGCAAACAACCTCTGACTTTAGTCCCTCTATCGGACAGCTGTTTTCCGCCGATGATGTGCGTCGTTTTCACTTGACTGTTCGAAAGGTTCCAGTCGCCGAGGAGCTGGTGCGATACGCCGTTCAGATCGCAGATGCAAGCCGGCCCAATCGAGAGGGAGCGCCTGATTTTGTAAATCAATTTGTCAACTGGGGTGCGGGACTTCGGGGCGGCCAAAATTTGATTTTGGGCTCCAAAGCGAGGGCCCTGTTCAACGGGCGCTCACACGTGAATTTGGAAGACATTCAAGCGCTCGCTGCACCGGTTTTACGTCACCGAATTTTGCCCAGTTACCGTGCTGAGGCAGATGGAGTTACGGTTGAAAAAATTATCGAACAGCTTTTAGAGCATGTGAAGCCACCAATTGAAGCCTAGGCAAAAGCCCGGCCCCAGTTATCCAAATTCAAGCCGAGAAATGTAATCGTGTTAAAAGCTAGAGCAAAGTATTCAAAGGATCTGGCCCGGCATCTGGAGACGTCTCCAAAAAGAGTGAACTTCAACCACAAAACTGAATCTCGGCACACTGTCATTTGCCCGCTTGATCAGAGGAAGTAATTTAAACTTTTGTCAGAAATCCAACCAAGTACCGAAACTCCAGCCAATCGCCAAGTCTCCGGCGTTTCACCTGAGACCATTATGCGTATCAAGAACCTCGAGATGCGCGCCAAAATTGTCGTTGAAGGGTTTTTGTCTGGGCTTCATCGCAGCCCCTATCACGGATTTTCCGTCGAGTTCACTGACTATCGTCAATATTCGGTGGGCGATGATCTGCGATATCTCGACTGGAAACTGTTTGCTCGACGCGATCGTTACTACATTAAACGCTTTGAAGACGAAACAAATCTCCGGTGTTATTTGCTGGTGGACATGAGTCAGTCGATGGGGTTCGGCACGCTTGAGTTTAGTAAAGCAGAATATGCCAAAACAATGGCCGCGACGTTGGCTTGGTTCTTGAATCATCAGCGAGATGCGGTCGGAGTTCTAACGTTTGGCGAGGGAATTCTGGATCTGGTTCCTCCTCGATACCGAGCCGGTCATCTGCGGCGGTTGATGATGACTTTGGAGCGCGCGACTTCGGGAAACTCGACCGATTTAGCAGCGCCGTTAGCTCAGATTGCTCAAACCGTCAGCAAACGGGGGCTGGTTGTTTTGATTTCTGATTTGCTGGCGCCGGTCGAACAGTTGGAAAAGAATCTTGGTTACTTGCGCTCGCGCGGACACGATGTTGTAATTCTGCGCACGCTCGATCCTGCCGAGATTGATTTTAAATTCGATCGGGCCACGATGTTCCGAGACCTCGAAACAGGGAAAGAAATTTACGTTGATCCGCAGACTGCGGTCGAGAATTACAAGCTGGGTTTCGACGAGCATGAAACAGCGATTAAAAAAACGTGTGACCAGCTCGGAGTTGATTATTTCCAAATTAGAACGGATCAACCCTTAGAAGTAGCTTTGTTTGACCTGTTGCAGGCACGTGCTCATCGTGGCCGATCGGTCAAGCGGGCCGTGCAAGTGGGAGGTCGATAATGGGTTTGGGATTGATGACCTGGCTGTTTGGATTGGGGGCGATGGCGATCGCATTCCCCATCCTGTTCCACTTGATTCGACGGACCCCCAAGGGGCAAACCGAGTTCAGCTCTTTGATGTTTCTCAAGCCTTCGCCGCCCACGTTGACGCGACGTAGTCGGCTGGAAAACTGGTTGCTTTTGCTGATGCGCTCCTTAGCGATTGCGTTGGTGGCGATTGCGTTTATGCGGCCGTTTTTTCGAGGAAGTGATTCGCTTTCTGAATTTGAGATTGCCAATCGTCGCGTCGTGGTGCTGCTTGATACCAGCGCCAGCATGCAGCGAGCTGGATTGTGGGATCAGGCAAAATCGAATGTAGTGTCGGTTTTGTCAGAGCTTGAAGATGGTGATGACGTTTCGCTGCTTACGTTCGATTCAAAGGTGAGTCAGGTTGTCCCTTTTAGCGACGGCTCTCAGGTTGGCGCGAATCAAGCGTCCGCGATCAGTGGTGCTCTGCAAACGCTTGAGCCCTCGTGGGAACGATCCGACTTGGGAAAGGCACTCGTCTCCGTGGCCGACCGGCTTGATGTTTGGCGCGATTCGCAACGCGCAAAAGATGGTACGACGACGGCGAAACTTCAAATTGTCGTAGTGAGTGATCTGCAAAAAGGATCCAAGACAGGAGCGCTGCAGGCGTTTCAGTGGCCCGCCGACGTGTATGTCAAATTCCTGACAGTTCAACCCAAGGATTATTCCAACGCGACAGTTCAATTGCTCGATCGGGTTCCCGAGGAAGAGGATCCATCGCTTCGGATTCGAGTGCTGAACTCGGAAGATTCATCGTACGAGCAATTTTCGGTCAGTTGGACGGAGGAAACAGCGGCGACTCAAACCGCTCCCGTTTCTTTCTATGTGTCACCAGGAACGAGCCGAGTCTTGAAAGTTGATCCGAATCAGGCAAGCTTCGCACGCAAATTTGTTGTCACAGGAGACAACGAAATCTTCGACAACACCTATTATGTCGTGCCAACTGAGCAGCAGGCATTGGACATTGTTTATATCGGTGAGGATGGTCCGAACGATGCCGAGCAACTTCAGTTCTACTTGAAGCGGGGGTTGATCGATACACCGTCGCGAAAATTTAGACTGCGACAACTTGGTGTTGGCGACCTGTTGCGTGCCCCCGGTGTGCCGCCGCCCACCCTCGTGGTTGTGGGGGCAGTCCTTGACCAAGCCAAGCAGGAAGAGGTGGATCAATATCTCGAGGGCGGAGGAACCGTGCTTTTCGTATTATCCAACAAGAAGGTCGCCGATTCAGTCGAACGATGGACTCTGGCTCATGCGGTGGCCGAGCAAGCTGAAAAGAAGAGAGACCGTACCAACTACTTGATGCTCGCAGAAATTGACTTTTCGAGCCAGCTATTCAAGCCATTTGCCAATCCTCGTTTTAATGATTTCACGCGAATTCGGTTTTGGCGTAACTCAAGGGTCCTCGTTGATGAGGACAAAGCTCATGTTTTAGCCCGATTTGACAATGATGATCCGGCCGTCTGGCGGGTTGGAAGCCAAACAGGGGGTACCGTGTTCGCAATGGCTTCTGGGTGGAATCCAAGTGACAGTCAGTTGGCACTTTCCACGAAGTTTGTTCCGTGGATAAACAGTTTGGTCGAAATTGCTGCCAACGCACCAGAGCTAAACAAGTCGATTCTGGTGGGAATGCCAATTCAGTTTCCTGCTGCCCCAACCAATGCAAAACGATCAATGATCAAGCCGGATGGAACAGTGGAAGTCGTGGAAGCCGATCAAATTCGATTTGATGGTGTGGATCAACCGGGGATTTATCGCCTGCTTACCAAGCCGTCGACGTCACGCGTTCGAGGTGACGATGAGAAGAGTTCGTTGACTCCAGATGCCAATGATGTAACTCGCAATGGAGAGCTCCAGTTTGCGGTCAATGTTGACCGCGCTGAAAGTGCGACCGCTACAATTCCGATTGAACAATTGGAAATGTTTGAGGTCAAAGTGGGTGACCAGGAAACGGCTTCCAATGAATTGGCAATGATGAAGGAAATGCGAGACCGGGATATCGAAAACCGACAAAAATTTTGGAAATGGTTGATCTTCGGAGCGATCGTTTTATTGATTGGTGAAACCTGGTTAGCAGGCAGAACCGAATCGCGCATGCTGACAGAAAGAACACCGACATTCCAATCAAGTGGAATTAGTGGAGAGCTAAGCTAATGGATGAAATGCTGCAAAAACGGCTTGAACCTGTTTTACGTCGAGTTCGAATCCGTCGAGTCGCGCTCGCCTTGGGGCTGATCTGGTCCGTTGCTGCGCTTGCCGCCGCTTGGTGCTTTTTTCTCAATCAGTCGAAGGGGTTTGACACGTCTCAAGTCATTTGGCTGATTTTAGGTGGAACGGTGGTTGCCTCCTTGGTGGCGATTTTTCACGCGATTTACAATGCCAAACGAATTTCCCAAGTCGTGGATG
>JAQWLH010000238.1 GCA_029247405.1 Mariniblastus sp. | reverse complement strand
CTGATCATGGAAGGCATCTTCTTCTATACCGGGTTCGTCATGATCCTGTCGTTCCATCGTCGAAACTTGATGAAAGGTATTGGTGAACAATTCCAATACATCCTCCGCGATGAGTCGATTCATCTGAACTTTGGAATTGACCTGATTAACGGTATCAAGAATGAGAACCCAGAGATCTGGACACCGGAATTTCAACAACAGATGATCGATCGCGTACGCGAATCGGTTGAGTTGGAAATCGCATACGCTCACGATTGCTTGCCAAATGGCGTACTCGGCTTGAATGCGGATTTGTTCCGTGACTATGTTCAGCACGTTGCTGATCGCCGGCTCGAGCGGATTGGTTTGCCTGTTCAGTACGGCAGCAATAATCCTTTTCCATGGATGAGCGAAACAATGGATCTGGCGAAGGAAAAGAACTTCTTTGAAACCCGCGTCACTGAATACCAAACTGGTGGAAAGCTGGATTGGGACTAGGCTCAGAGCGGCATAATTCGCTGGCTAAAATTTGACTGCCACAGGCCGTTACGCGTTGCGTAACGGCCTTTTTTTGTCTCTTCATCATGTCGGGCAGGAGAAACGATTAGTTGGGTTTTTGTGACATTAAGGTTCGCTTTTTGCGGATTGCGCCGTTTTTTGAAATCAATCGACGGGGCTGAAATCGGATAATTGGCAGACTGACTGAATGGTTCATGAGCGGTGAGCGGGATACCGATGACTCAAGGGTAAACTGTCATGTGTTAGCGAAGATTTAAACGTGGATAATTTAAATACAAATTCTGGCTCTCAACTCCCTTTTACACATTCTCATCAGCCCGGTTTGCTCGAGTCTGCTGCCGTCGGTCCGATTCCAGTCGAGGTAGATTCTGCTTCACTTAATGAATCTTCAAGCGGATACCTCGATCAAATTATCGCCAAGCTTGACGGATGCGCTGAAATGGTCAAAGAAGAGCTCGCGGCATATCAAGCGGCTGATGCAGGAGCCAATGCAAGCTCAAGAACCGACTATTTGCTCTCGGTTGTGATTCCGGTCTTCAATGAAATCAAGACGATTGGACGCATCTTAACGCGCGTCGCGGCACTGCCTTTGAATTTGGAGTTGGTGATCGTTGATGATTTCAGTACCGATGGCACAAGGGACATTTTAAATCAGCTCTCGGGTTTACCACGAGTCAAAGTGATTCTCAAAGAGAAGAATGAAGGCAAAGGCGCCGCCCTGAGAACGGGTTTTGAAAAGTCCAGCGGCGACTTTGTTGTCGTTCAAGACGCTGATTTGGAGTACGACCCTCGAGATATTCCTCTGCTTATCCAGCCTTTGTTAAAGGGCGAGGCGGATGTGGTTTATGGATCACGTTTCATCGGTGATGAACAGCAGGATGAGTCGTGGGTTCATCGAGCGGGGAATGCGGTACTGACCAAGGCGTCGAATCTTTTCAGTGGACTCAATCTGACCGACATGGAAACCTGCTACAAGGCTTTCAATCGGGACGTGCTTCGCGATATTAACCTTCAACAGGATCGCTTTGGTATCGAGCCGGAAATCACCGCCAAGCTTGCCCGACGTGGTTATCGTTTTGTCGAGGTTCCCATTTCGTATAAGAGTCGCGGCTACGACGAAGGCAAAAAAATTGGGGTCAAGGATCTGATTAATGCGATTTACTGTATCGGCCGATATGGTGTGTCGGATTAGTTGCGGCAACGCACAAATCTCCCAAATGAGCGACGGGCTCAAGCGAAGTGCTGCCCGGGCGACTGTGTCGCTTGGCCGGCTCTTTTCTTTTGACCCTCTGCGGTAACAATGAAAGGGGTTGCGAGCGGTGTTGATCTAGCGGGTCGGCGGTCGATCGCGATGTCGCTCGACCGATGAATTTCGATTCACTTTATCTTCAACGAATTGATTTGATGCACAAAATTATTCAGCTTGGGCTCGTTGCTTTGGTCTTCAGTGTGATGGCCCCCGAATTTTGCTTTGGCCAACCAACACGTCGAATGATTTCATTGGAAATCTCCGCCGATCGCAAAGCGCCCGTTGGTACTCAGCAGCAATGGATTCAAATGTTGCAATCGGTAGGGGCCGACAAAGTCATCTCCCGAACGGCCAGTCCCGAATTGCCGGCGGTTGAGGAAATCAAAACGCCGACGATGACGTTGCTCAAAGTAACCGGCTTTGTGAGCGGCCGAAATATTTTCTTGCCGGGAGGGAAGTTCTCGATCCGAGACAAAAATGGGATTCGAAACTTGCTTCAGCGACTTCGGGAAGATGGTGCGACGGTGGCGTTGGCCGAAAAGTTGGCTTTTGGGCTAACCGCTGAGCAGTTAGTCGGCTTGCACGAAAAACTCTCCAAAGAAGTCGACTTTAATACCGCGGGCCAGAGAGCAGGCGATGTGATCAAGCGGATGACCGCGGGAACGCGTATGTCGTTTCTTTATGATCGTGCGGCGACCGCAGCGGTCAATGGAGAGGAGACGGTACAAGAAGAACTTAAAGGCATTTCGACTGGGACCGCTTTGGCAACGGTACTCAGGCCACTCGGACTTGTTTTGGAGCCCAAGCGAGAGCAGGGTAAAGAGCTTCAATTAAGAATTCTGGATACCCGTTCGAGCAAAGAAAACTGGCCCATTGGTTGGCCCATCGAAAAAGCACCAATTGAAGTGGAGCCCAAGTTATTCGACACTCTGCCCATTAACATTCAGGGCTTTCCAATGAAAGCAGCGATGGATGCGATAGAAAAAAGGGCAGGGGTGCGATTCTTCTATGACCAGAATACGTTGGCGCGCGAGGGAATCGAGTTAGACAAAGTAAAAGTCACTTTGCAACGCGAAAAAGTTTCGCTGTTGGTCGCCGTATCAAAATTGCTGAAACAGTCCAAACCCCAACTATGGGAAGAGATTCGCGTCGACGAAAATGGCAAAGCATTTTTGTGGATTTCAACTCGGAATTAGGTGGGGTGAGGTTGTACTAGCCTAACGATTCACATTGCCCTTGGACTCTGACCCGATTGGGCTCGGCGGTTCGTTGAGGTGGATTGTCATTTGGACTTCGGCTTCTGGGTGTAAAACCCAATGGCCATTGATCGGTCGATTGATGACTTCTGCTTTTACCATCATCAACTCCGGTCCTTGCCGCTCGAGGCCTACGAACTTGATCACGCCCTCAAACGTGGTCGACTCGCCCCGGGCTAAAGGAACTGTAATGGTCACTTTTCGGTTTTTTAGCTCGTAAGCGTTCAGGTCCTGATAGCTCACAACGCTTTGGACCCAGAGTCGATCCATGCGGGCGAGCCGCATGACTTCTTCGCCGGTTTGAACGTACTCCTGTTCCTTCTTGAAAATCTGCACGACATACGCATCGAAATCTGATTTCAAGGTATGTCGGGCGATTTTCGATTGAACTTGTCGTTTTTCGGCGTCGGCTAGTTTAGCTTGTGCGAGAGCTTTGCGACGCTCCCGGTCCGCTTTGCGCATTTCAAGCAGGGCAATCTCTTTTGTATAGTCGGCCATCAGTTTGTCAGAGGGAGATTTGGAACCGGACGCAGCGAGCTTTGCTGTCTTTTGCGCTTCGATACTTGCAACCTGATATTTTTTCCGCGCGGCTAGAGATGCTGTTTCATCATCAGCGGTATCCAGAGCGATTTGGTACCGCATTTCAGCTTGTTCCAGCATCATTTGAAAGACTTCATCGTTGATGACGCCAATCGTCTGGCCGGCGGGAATAAAATCGCCTTCTTTGTAGTTTAACTTCTTGATCTCTCCAGCTTCTTTGGCAGGCAATTTGATGTCATCAATGAAATGTACTGAGCTGACGTCGCATTCCACTGTGTCGGGCAACTGGGGGCTGTCTAGAGATTGCCTTGACGCAATCTGTTTTGCGGGAAGCTTGGTCGGGCTGAACGAAGAGTTGGGCGCGGAATTCGACTCAAATCCTGTTTGCGGTTGCAGGTTCCCGCGAGCCGCGCTGAAGCTATTTGAGTGGGTGGGTTTTTGCCCCGGTACTTGAACTGAATTCTTAGTTGGGGAACGAAAGGTGGTTTGAGTGGCTGGCACCTTGGTGCTGGATTTTGCCTGTCGAGTGGACGGTGACTTAGGGGTGCCAGTGATTTTGAACGGGATCGGATTGAAGCTGCTTTTGGCGGCCGGTGAATTCAAAGGTGACCGGGTACCCTCAGGGCTGGTAGTTTGAGCATTCACATTTTGACAAAGCGTGCAGAGAATGAGAGCCCAAAAAGCGGTTTGACGTGCGAATCGAAATTTGATTGGATGATGGTTCATTAATTACTCGATCAAAATCATTGACGATGGTCAGCGGGATGCGAACGCACTTAGGTGCAGAATCGGCAAAATTGAGTCTGGATGTTTAGTTTGCGCTGGATTGCTCCGTTTCGACAATATAGCCGAGCTAGCAAAATGTGCCGCTGCTCTCATTAGAGGCGAAAAACGGAAATCCGTTCCAATCTCAGTCAAAAATGAGCGGCAGGAAGGGGGCGGCGATTGCTAAGATCACCATCGTCGTTCCCATCACTAGTTTGCCTGCGGTTCCAAGTAAGCGACCAATAAATGCGGCTCCCCCGATTTGAACACTTTCTTTCATGGGTTTTCCACCCCACCGTTCGCCTAGCGTAGCACCGATCCAGGCTCCTATTCCGGCAAAGAGGATGGACCCAATCATCATCCCGACTAGGGGGACCGGAAATGGGATCCCGAAAGTTGCCCCGAGCAATCCACCGATAATCGAGCCGATTACCGAAAGCGTGGCTCCTCGGTTCGAGCCACCAAGATTTTTTGCGCCCAGCACGGAGGCCAAAAATTCAATGAGTTCACCGATCGCAGCGAGCACGACGAGCATGATCAAGACTGCCCAGTGGAAATGAAATTTCTCAGGACCCAAGAAGAACCAGATCAGGGCAAGGGCAACAATAGCCCAGTTGCCGGGCATGCCGATAAAATTAAGCAGCCAAGAGGCAAGTACCAATAAAATAAAAGCTATTAGCCAGACATAAATCATGCCTCTATCTTAGGTCTTGGGGCTCGCGAGACAAATGGTTTGGGAGGATCAAGGCGGATTAACAAACATTTGATGTCCTCGATCGGCCATCGAAACACTTGGATGATTAATATTCCTTGAGATGAGGAGATTCCCAGTCAATCGTTCAAGGGTGCCCTTGGGATCAGTCAAAACCAGAGCATGACGCTTGATTGAACTGTTTCGATTAGTTCGTGGAACATTACGTAGCCGATTGAACGGGTGCCACAGTGGACCTTGGCGGTGACCCTCGTCTCGGCTCTCAATAATTCGGGGTCGATCGAGTCATTGGGAAAGGCGACACGGACCAAGGCGGAGTTCCCGTCATCTGAATAGACGTCAAGCTTTCGATCGATTCGAAGAATTTCGCCTTCGTACTCATGGCCTGGATTGGAAACCAGCCCAAATGTAACTCGGAGCGGCGATTTTGATTTCTTTTGGGCCCGAAGCAGGTGAGCCATTCTCCGCTCGGGCATCTCCAGTTCGATTTGCCAAGGGGTGTTGGGGGGAACCACGGTCATCAATGACTGCCCTTGTTCAACTGGTCGATTGATCAAGTTTGACCGGATATTCCAATTGACGACGCAGCCACTGATTGGGCTTTTGATTTGCAATAGTTCTTGTTAGTGCTGCCGGATTTGCAGTTCGTTTTTTAGACTCTCAATCGCCTGTTCCGCTTGACGTGCTTTGCTATTTACCTCGTGAAGTTCGAGCGAGCTCAAGCGTTCGCGTCCCGTGCCGCCTTGGAGGCGCGTATAGCTTTTGACGTCTTGGTCGTAGATCGCGATTTCACCAATGAGTTTACTTATTTCGAGTTCGATGTCGGTGTTCTTCAGGACGGCGAGAACACTTCCGGTTTCGACGACGGTATCTCCCGAGTCGGAGACATTGACTTCGATCATGGTGCCGCTGGTTTGGGAAAATATTTCACGCTGGGTCTGAGGAGTCAGGCTTCCGTTAGCACCCAAGCCAAAGGAGTACGGGAAGAGGCAAAGAAAAGCTGAGATCCCGACGAGAAATCCGATGATGGTAGCGCTCTTGAGTCGATTGCCAGTGTCAAACGCACGGGTCAATTTCCCCAACCCTTTCCAAACGGGCATTAAAAAAATCCGGTTGTGTTCGGTAGCATTGGTGAGCGCCGTCTGTCCATGCTGGACCACGATTTCAGTTCGTTTTTTCAAACCCGGAGTGATTCGGGAGTCTTTGAGTTGCTCGACAACCAGTGCGCCCATTGGTTTGCGTTTCTCACGATCTCTTGGGGACGCCGGTGCGGTGTCTTCGGAGTCCTTGTCGGATTCGAACAAGGGAATGATTGCGAGCATCTTCGTGTGTGATTTATCGACGTAAGCGTGCATCTTCTTTTCGAGTTGCGGTGGCAACTCGTCATCTTCGCCGGTGTACCAGAGTGGCTGCCCCGTTCGCACGACGCTTGCCGATAGCGAGCTGAGTTTCTTTACTTGTTCAGCTCGCCTTTCAATCGAATCGAGACCACTCACTGCTTTGATGAGGCAGTTGCGACCGTAGCCGATTGCAACGCTGCAGCGATCACAATCGATGAGACGCCGTCCCTCGTTGGCAAGTGTGAAAACTGTCTGATCAGTGTCGAGGCCCTGATGAATCAGGCGCATGAAGTGCTCAAGCTGTTGCCACATCATTTGCTGTTGCGCGAAAGAGCGGATTCGCCGGTTGCAAAGAAAATCGCTGGCGATGTCACACATTTGCATCAGGAAGCGCAAATAGCCGCGTTGAGTCGTCGGTCCTGCCCCTGGCCGCTGGAAAATTTCTACTAAACCCAACGTCGCGTTGTCGATCTTGAGTGGTCCGACAACCAATAGCGAGTCGGTTGGGTTTCCGGACATTTCATCAGCAGATCCTGAGGCCGGGCTAACAAGTGTTGGTTCACCTTGTTCGGCAAGTTTACAAAGCAGTCGGCTGTGCTGCGATTGAGCTTTCTTGTCAGTCGCTAAATTCGTTTGCTTAAGGTTGATGTGGTAGTGAAGTTTAAGTGGTTCATCAATTGAGTCGCGAACCCAGATCGCTCCGCCGGTTGAAGCCAGGGCATTGGTAGTGCGAGTGAGGAAGCCTTCATAAAATTCTTCAACGGAACAGTCAGACTTGGCCAAATCCGCAATTTCTTGAACCAGCAAACGAATTTGATTTTTGGTTTGATTGACAAGTTTGGCGTCGACCGTTTCGCGATGGGTGGACCTTGGTTGAAATCGCTCGGGTAATTGGTCGCTGTCAGGTGAATTAGATGGGGTGGTATTTGTTGGCCGGATGCGAGATTCCAGTTGATTCTGAGGTTCCAAGTTTGGAATCTCAATTGGATTAGTTAACTCGTCATTTGAGTTGGGCTGGATGGGAGAGTCGTTTGTCATCTAACTGTTTGTCATCTAACTGTGATTTATTCAAATTCGATCCAGCGGGTGATCTTGATCGAAATCTAGATAGCCGATGGACAGTCGATGGGTTCTTACCCGATAATTGGTGCGGGACTTTCCTTGAATATCGAGGCTTTGACAAGCTCGATTGGTCTGCCAGCAGCGTTTTCGTTGATTCGTAGGTCGGTTTTTTGCTGATTTACTGGTAACTAACGGATTGAGCCCAAAGTGACAGCAAACCCACCCCAAGAGTCTGGCTAATTCATGAGACTGATCGGCGAAGTTGAAAACGACCAACAAGCGATGATTTTTTCAGCCTTTTTGTTGGTGAAAGGGATTGAGTGCCAAATTGACCCGGCCCCGGGGGAGCCTTGTGAAGTTTGGGTTAAAGACGAGGATCAATTCAAAGAAGCTCTCTCAGAATTGCAGGATTTTCTTGCCGATCCCAGCGACTCCAAGTACTCCAATTCTGTTCGACAGGCCAAGATCATCGCTAGGGCTGAGGAGAAACGCCGTCAAAATGTTCAAAAGCGAATTGTACGGACAACCAATGGGCAGGTTCCCCGCAATCGTCGGTTAACCGTGGTCATGATTGCGATCTGCGGGCTGGTTGCTCTGTTGACCAATTTTGGCGATGTTGGCTTCGGGGAAAACCAAGTCCGACCCGATGCCGCAATTTTTCGACTACTGCAGTTTAATTATTCAGGACCCCCTAATGGAGCCAAACTGGCAATCTTGGCTGAGAGCGAGGAAGGTGGTTATGACGATCTCAATGTCCGCATGGCAAGTATCAAACGCGGCGAGATTTGGCGTTTGGTCACCACGATATTTATCCATCTAGGTGTATTTCACCTGGTCTTCAATATGATTTGGCTCTACCAGTTTGGGACGCTTATCGAGCATCGTTACGGAGCCCTGTATTTCGCCTTAATCATCCTTGCGACGGCAATGATTTCAAGTTTGTTTCAATATGGTGTGCCAACCGAATGGGGAGGGAGTCGACCCGGATATATTTCCGATACCCGTGTGTTTATTTCTGGCGGTGGTGGGATGTCAGGGGTGATATACGGCCTGTTTGGTTTTGTTTGGATGAAGTCGTTATATGACCGGCGGGCCAATTTTCAAATCCCGCAATCGACGGTGATCATCCTGATAGGCTGGCTCTTCTTTTGTATGATTCCAGTGGAAATGCGCAGTGGGATCGGATTCGACAGTAGTATCGGCAACTGGGCTCATGGAATTGGATTGATCGTTGGAATGGCGATCGGTTATTTCACCTCATTAAAACGCTGACGCAGTTGGCATACCCCCCACCGCTGGACATCCAATCCAAAGTTGCCGTGGGGTCCCCGTAATTGTTGACAGGGCGAAAAACACGCGACTTTTGGGCGTGTTGTTCTGCCCATTCACTGAGGTGCAGAGCGGTAAGAGGAAAGAAATATTTGCTTCGATTGCTCCGCCCAAGATGTTCTACGGATCTCGTCTGGTTGCGGGGGGAGAGCCTGCTACACCACTTGGGATTTGCAACTGAGGGGGCGTCGCAGCTTGATTTTGGATTTGATTGAATTCAACTCGTTTCCAAGTCGGGTCGGGAAGTTTTGGGCGAACGAACAAACCCAGCGCGTCTTTAAATTTATCCAGCTGATTGTTGACTTGGCGGCTTTCGAATGTGAAATACTTGCTGGCTTCGTTTCCTTTGGCCGGGTTGTACTGGGCGTCGTACATGTGCATTGCTTTGGGGAGGAAGTCTTCTTTGGCAATCACCAATTCAATTTTTGAGTAAACGCGAGCATCCTGAATTCGCTTGGGATAGAGTTCGAGCCAATACTCATTCTCCACGCCTTTGGGCGTTGCCGATCGAACCCAGTAGCGTTTGAGTACCTGCGTTTTGTTACCACCAAAGATAAATGGCAAGGGGCTCTCAGCTATGTTGCCCTGCATTTCTTGGGGCATTTCACTTTCAGTTAGCCGTTTGTTTTGAAAATCAAATTCGTAAATTCGCGTCCCGTCGCAGATCCACCGCTCGTGCTCTGAATTACCCTCAGATTCTTTGTACTTGGCTTCGCCTCCGGGTTGTTGGGGAGGTTCAGCGAAACGCATGACCCGCGTGGTTTCATAGCGAGCCCGATCGGGCGCGGCAAAGCGGATCTCACCGAACGCGACCTCGTGGGCGGCAAGTTGATTGGACTGAGGTGCACGCCAGTCAACAATGTCCGTATCATAGGTGAATCGGCGAAAGTTGCATTTGTACTTGCTTACCGCATTGCTGTTTTGTTCCCAATAGCTGAGCAGGTCATCGACGTATTGGGTGTGCTCGGCACTAAGTGGAAATCCCTCAGGCTGGATGATTTTCTTTTGCTGCTGGGCAGCAAAAGCTTCTTGGGCGGCTCGCTGCTGGGCAGCCTGTTGCTCGGGTGTTAGCTGCGGCGAGCGAAAGTTTGGATTTTGTTGCTCATTGGTGACTGGGGCTTGGCCATTGGCCTGGCCGCTTTGGTACGGAGCCGAATTGGTTCCTTGCGAAAACACAATTGTGACGGGCACGAGAAAAACGATTAACATTGCCAGGGTTTTTGTGGTGCAAGCGTGCAGCATCTGATCTTCCTTGATTCGAAGCTTTTTGTCGTACAAAAGTGTACGCCAGAAAAGTCTAACAGTTCAAAGTTTAAGGTCCTAGATGGATCCGATTGCAGGGTTGCTAGCGATTCACTTCCGAATTGAATAAGGTTCGAGCTTTGTCTCGGAGCAGCGCGAGAAAGAATGGGCAATCGTGCCAAATCAATCCATGAGTTTCATCAAACGATGGGTGGATGCCGGCAATTTTTTACCACTTCAAGCCGTTGCCGGGGTCCACATTGTTCACTTTGGGGGAACCGCTTTACTGGTTCAATTGAATCGCGTTAACGACGATTGCCTTAAGGTGTGGAGCAGCGAGGACAGCGGCGTCGATGACTTCTTGGCCGGAGGTTGCTTCGAGGATGTCAGGCTTGGCGACATTGGTGATGATCGACATCCCGAGGACTCTCATGCCGTGCCGGCCTGCAACGGTGACTTCGGGGATAGTCGACATTCCTACGACATCGGCACCGATGCGACGAAGAAAGCGGTATTCAGCACGAGTCTCATAGTTGGGGCCAAGTAACCCAGCGTAGACTCCCCGGTGGAGCGGGAACTGTTCTTGTCGAGCGCAACTCGAAGCTTGTTCAATCAATTCGCGATCGTAAGCATCGCTCAACTGTCCGGGGCGTCCTGAGACCGTTGGTGAGTTCATCTCAAGGCTCGAGCGGTACATGAAGTCCACGTGGCTTTCAATCAGCATGATTTCACCACTGGCGAACTTTGGGTTGATTCCCCCCGAGGCGTTACTGACAAAAAGAACTTCTACTCCCATACGCTGCATCACATGAATGGCGAGTGTCGCTTGGTTGACGGGATAGCCTTCATAGAGATGGAATCTACCTTCCATGGCGATGACATCTTGGTCGGCAAGTTTCCCGCATACTAATTGACCTTTGTGCCCTAGAGCAGTGCTTTGAGGAAATCCGGGAATGTCTTCGTAAGGGATTTTGATTTCAGACGCGATTTCTTCGGCGAGTTTACCAGCCCCGGTTCCCAGGATAATTCCAAATCGAGGTGATCGGCTCCAGTGGCCGCGAACAAAATCGGTGGCCGCCTGAATCTTGGAATCAAATTCGATTGGCGATGACATGAGCGCCCAATGGGTTGCAGGTTTGGAGTGTTGTTAGCTTTAGTGTTAGCTTTTTAGCCGTCGATGATTTCTTGCCCGTAGTTTATCGGCGGGAGCGTTGGAATCACTTTCTGGCGTATTCGATGCTGCGCGGGAGAGAGCAAGTATTTGAGCCATGCAACTCGTTTGAAACATCTTCTATTTTTCTTCTGCTAAAACGCCCATGACCAGTTTGGCAAGCTTCGGCTCTGCTTCGTTGGCGACTCGAATGATTTCATTGACATCAGCGGGTTCTAACGCATCGGCTAGGCACATGTCGGTGACAACTGAGAAACCAACGACACGCATTCCACTATGGACAGCGACAATGACCTCGGGAACAGTCGACATGCCGACAACGTCGGATCCGATCAATCGAAGAAAGCGATACTCGGCACGTGTTTCCAGGTTGGGGCCGGCCACAGCAACCAGGACACCTTTATGGGCCACGATGTCATTGGCCCGGGCAATTCGGAGCGCGCGTTCAATCAGTTGGTGGCAATAGGGTTCGCACATGTCTGGGAATCGTGGCCCCAAGCGATCATCGTTGACGCCAATGAGCGGATTGTCACCCATCAAATTGATTTGATCTTCAATCATCATGATGTCCCCTTTGGCATAGTAGGGATTGAGTCCGCCGACCGCATTCGAGCAAACGAGCAAATTGGCTCCCATTGCTTTCATTACCCGAATTGGCAGTGTGATCTCTTTGAGCGGGTAGCCTTCATACATATGAATTCGCCCTTCCATGGCAACAACCGGCAGGCCACCGAGGGTCCCGCAAACCAACCTGCCTTTGTGAGAGAGGGCAGTCGATTTGGGGAAATTGGGGATGTCGCCGTAGTCGATGGAGGCCGCAACTTCAATTTGATCGACCAGAGGACCGAGGCCTGTGCCAAGGATAATTCCAGCGTGAGGTGTTTCTCCCCACTGGCGATTGATGTAGTCAACGGATTCTTGGATTTTATCGAACAGGTCAAGCATTTTGATGGCCAATTAAGTGACGAAGTCTCAGCGATACGAAAGGAGTCTCTGCCCACAAAGTAACGCCGCGTTGTGGGCTACTCAAGTGGGTTTGCCGACTCGTTGGTCTGGCAACAGCCAGCCAACGGCCGACCAGCAGCCAACACTTAGCTTGGGTGGGCCAAGTGTTGGGTGGAAATCCGCCACCGTGATTTGACTTCGGTTGGTATCCCGAGGGAGTTCCAACGAAGAAATGAAAAATATCCCTCGTCTATTCAGGAATCTTCCTGCCTAAAACGATTGGGATTTATCCCGATTGGGTAACAGGCCTAGCGATTCTTTTTTGTATCGGCAGGCTTGGTTTTTGGTTTCGAATTTGAGTCGGCAATTTGTTTGGGCAGTTCTTGGAACTCAAATTCGTCGACAAGTTGCTCAGCAATTTGACTGACGCGATAGGCAAGCGATTTTTCTAACGTGAACACGAATGCAACTTGGCGGCCGTCTTGGGTGGCTACGTTGTAATAAAGCCACTCAACGGGCAGGCCGTCTTCGACCCCCGAGACGACCACTTTTAGGCCTGCATTGCCGTTTTTAGTGCGAAGCTGTGATGAGCTTTCAAGGCGAGCGGTATCATCGTCCTCGACAATTTTTGAAATTTCTTGCTTGTACTGATCTAGTGTCAGTGGGGTTGAAACATTGCGATTGGGCAAAAGGACGACATTACACTGGGTCAAGAGTCGGGTGCCATCGATAAATCGCAACACGGCTGCTTCTTCTTCTTGAGTGATCATTTTCCAGCGAGGCTCAAAAATCATTTTGCAGTGGCCTAATTCCGATACCCATTTTAATCTCTGGCGTACTTTTCCGTGTTTGGTATGCGACGCCAGGGTTTCATTGGATAGCTCTTTGGAGTCTTTGGCTTTCGCAAATCGCAAGTCAATTTTTGTGTTACCTTCAAAACCTGGTGCGATTTGACCCGGTTTTTTGATCTCATGAATTCCGATTTTGAATGACGAAAGCATGTTCGTTTTTCGATGAATGACCGCAATCCCACTGATGCTCATCTGGGTTGAGACATCATCGACGGTCGCCCGTATCGAGCCTGTGATGTAGACGCTTGCCGACCTTGGATTTACTTTTTTGAGTGTTAGCTCAACATTGGATTCCTGAATCTCGTGGACAGCGAGGAATTTTGTCAGCGCCGCTTGGCTGGGTTTCCATTTGTCGCCTTGTTTGATTTTTGTTTTTGAGATCAATGCAGGCAGCGTCATTGGATCGGCTGGGTTTTGGATTAGTTCAAGTTCGGATTGCTCAAGCGTGTCTTTGACGGATGCCATCTCAACTTGTGAACTGGTGTTCGATTTTGATCGCACGATGATCAGGTTGTTGGCAGGCGAGAGCGATGGCTTCGTCACGCCTTCGTCGAGTTTGATGGTTGCCCGCGCAGAGTCGAAGGTCCGGATGACTTGTTCGGAATTCATCGCCCGTTGCTGATAGGCAATCTTGGCTTCAACATCAAGCTTCAGGGGCTTGATGGCTTCAGTTTGTCCCGGATCCTTGAGAATCAAAACGTCGCCAAAATGCTCGTAGTTGGAAGTGATCCGAACCTGTTGGGAAGGTGGAAACTCAACTTTTAAGTCAATTGTGTCTTGCGCTAGCGATTGGCTCGTCAACTGGGCCAGCGTCAATCCAATGAAAAGAATCGCGTGAAATGGGTTAGGAATATTGTGGAATTGCATTTTTGATCCAAGAATCCGCAGGAGTAGGCGAAAAACCGAAATAACAGCGCGTTCAATTTGTCACTGTATTTGGTCAAAAATCGACCACAAATCGTCGCAAATCGAACAAACTCGTCTCGATCCGCAATTTTTGCCATGCCATTGCGTCACGAGAAACGTTGTCTGAATAGTCCGATTGTTGAGCTGAAGGCCAAAAACACGAGTGAAACGCGTAATCGGTGGGATTGGCGCGAACTTGGAACGCCTTTTGCTCACTGTTTAAGGTAGCAATTTGACCGCCGAAAGCGGTTATTTTGCTAGCGGATTTAGGGAGGCCCCGTGAATTTTTTCACGAAGCACTTCTACTGATAAGAGGCTAGGTGAATCGGCGCTAATGAACAGAGATCCATTTTCGTCGTATTTAAACCGTGTGAACAATGAAGTTCGATCGGTTACTGTGATCAGGAAGATCTTCGAGAGTTAGAAACTTTTGGGAATTTGTCACTCGGCAACGACCTTTAAGTAAAGAGAGGAAAGATTATGCACTCCGATTACAAATGTGATTCGATCCGAGAACTTCGCGATCAGCAAGTTCGGTTCGCACCGCGGGATAAGAAGATCGAGCAGGTTGACTGCGCCGAGAAACTCCTGCGAGATATTAAAGTAGATCGAAACTACAATTTCGAGTTCGTCTGTTTCCGCATCACGGGTTTTCGTCCCGAGAACTCACCAATTGTTAAAATAAGTGGTGAGAACCTGCGGCACGATCTTCATAATTTTATTGAGGACTTGTCCGAGTCTGCGAGCGTCAGCGCCGACGAGTTTGGTCAGCCAGTTCACACGGTTGAAGACCTTGCCAAGATGTTTAGTGTTTCTACCAAGACGATCTCGAGGTGGCGTCAGCAGGGCTTGGTCAGTCGTAAATTCATTTTTGGTGGCGGACGTAAACGTGTTGGTTTCCTCCATTCCAGCGTAGATAATTTTGTGAAACGGAATCGCGAAAAGGTTAAGCGAGGCCAGCGATTTAGTCAGCTTAGCAAGTTGGACAAGCAGGAGATTATCGAGAGAGCTCGGCGGCTTGCCAGAGTCGGGGGGTGTCCTGCAGAGGTTACCCGCCGCATCGCTAAGCATATGGAGCGTAGTGTTGAGACAATCCGTTATACGATCAAGCAATTTGATAGCGATAACCCAACAATTGCCGTCTTTCCTGACCAGACCGGTCCTCTCAACCTGGAGATGAAAGAGCGGATTTACGCTGATTTCGTTGCGGGTAAAACGGCTGATTCGATTGCGAAACGGTACTGCCGGACGAAGACAACCGTTTATCGGGTCATCAACGAAGTACGTGCAAATCTGATTATTGAGTTGCCCCTCGATTTCATGGACAACGCGGAATTTCATCGCAAATCTGCTGAAAAGAAAATTGTGGACGCCGAAATGCCGGTGCCTGAGAAGGCGACGCGTCGGACGAGGCCGCCTGCTGGATTGCCGCGATACCTTGCCTCGTTGTACGAGGTCGCATTGCTCAATCGGGAGCAGGAACAGTATTTGTTCCGTAAGTACAACTTTTTGAAGTACCGGGCCAATAAGTTGCGAGAGCAGTTGGATCCAATGCGGGCACGCTCTTCCGAAATGGATCAGATTGAGGCTCTTTATGAACGGGCGGTCAAGATCAAGAACCGAATCGTTCAAGCGAACTTGCGATTGGTGGTGTCAATTGCCAAGCGGCATGTCAATTCGAGTGATGACTTTTTCCAGCTTGTTAGTGACGGCAACATGTCGTTGATTCGAGCCGTTGAAAAGTTTGACTATTCGCGTGGCAACAAGTTCAGCACTTACGCCAGTTGGGCAATCATGAAGAACTTTGCCCGCACGATTCCTGGTGAATTCAGGCAGCGTGATCGTTTCCGGCCTACATCGGAAGAGGTTTTCTTGGCCAAAGCGGACCAGCGGACCGACCGGGTAATGCTCGAATCGGAGCAGCAACGGCGGGAAAAACAGGTCAGTCACATCCTCGAGTCTCTCGATGATCGGGAGCAGCGGATCATCATTAGCCGATTTGGATTGGACTACAGTCAAGAACCTCAGACTCTGAAGGAGGTCGGAAAGCAACTTGGTGTAACCAAGGAGCGGATCCGTCAAATCGAAGCCAGGGCTTTGAAAAAACTGAGGTTAGCGGCCAAAGAGGATAATATCGACTTACCGGAGGGTATGCTCGAGTCAGAAAACTAAGCCAATTCCCCTTCGCGGGTGGGGCACGTTTCAAAAGCCAACTGGGTTTCCAGTTGGCTTTTTTTTTGTTGATGGCGTTTTTTCTGAGGACGTTTGGTGTTTTGTTGCTGATTGGGAGGTCCGGTTGGGTGGGATTTTGGCGGCTCTACTGTGGAGAGCACCCTTGGGGGGCTACAAAGACAGAATGAGCCACATTGGCTTGGTTTTGGGTGTTTTGACTGTGTGGAGTGATGGCGTAAAAAAGCTCAACCTCCAACTTGTTCCTGCCGAACAGGTAAGAATCGAGTGAACCGCTTATGGTTGAAATCTGTCAATTCGTATTGTCAGCAGAGAGGTTTTCGATATATTTATCCGATCCAACTCGGATGCCGGCGTAGCTCAGTTGGCAGAGCAGCTGTTTTGTAAACAGCAGGTCGTGGGTTCAAGTCCCTCCGCCGGCTTTTGAGGTTGTTGTAGCAGCGAAAAAGCAGAAGCAAGCAGCGAGTTGGGGGGGTACCGAAGCGGTCAAACGGGACAGACTGTAAATCTGTTGGCTCTGCCTTCGCAGGTTCGAATCCTGCTCCCCCCACTCTTTTCCACTCATCTGCTCAGTAATTTTTGGCAACTTCAGATGGGTTCAGGGGTTTTTCCTTGGATCTTGAAACCAGGCAATTATTTCGGAGCTGGCAGCGGTAAAAAAGTCAGCTGTTTTTGGACTTTTTTTCTCAGTTGTCATTGGGGTTTTCGCCTAAGTTGCTACATTAACGGGTCAGTTAGTTATGACGGGCGGTTCGCTGTTCGTCATGATTCGCGGGTGTAGCTCAATGGTAGAGCTCCAGCCTTCCAAGCTGATTGTGAGGGTTCGATTCCCTTCACCCGCTCATTTTTGATAATGGTGGTTGGATTTGAATTTTGCTGCTGTAGCTCAGTGGTAGAGCGCGTCCTTGGTAAGGACG